>JAJEEA010000051.1 GCA_022821235.1 Vicinamibacteria bacterium | reverse complement strand
CGAGGAGCGCGCCGGAACCCTCGACATCGCCGACGGCGAACAGTTGCGCAGGTGGCGCGAGGGCCTGCGGGCCAACCGGGTGGCGCTGGCGCGGCACAGGAACGAGGGCCTCGCGCGCTTCAACACCGCGCTCGCGGTGGTCGAGAAGCTGCGCCTCATCGAGACCGAGCTCGCCGGCGCGCTCTCGGCCGATCTGCGCGCGGCGCTCGCGTTCGCGCGCGGCGGCGCCGGGGCCGGGTCGCGCTGAGCCATGAACCGGTGACACCTTATATATGTACGAGCTCTTCACCCTCGGCGGCGGCACCTATCTTGTCGATCTCCTGAACGCGGTCGCCGCGATCACCTCGGGCGGCGCCTACGTCACCCTCGCCCAGCTCGCCGGCGTCGGCGGGCTCGCCTGGGTGCTGTTCCGCACCGCCTTCGGCGGCTCGTGGAAGGACAACGCGAAGTGGATCGGGCTGTTCGTCGCGGTGTGGGGGGCGATGATCGTGCCGAAGGCCACCGTCAGGGTGGTCGACCGGCTGGACCCGGCGCTCGCGCCCGCGGTGGTGGCGAACGTCCCCATCGGGCTTGCGCTGTTCGCCTCGCTCACCAGCCAGGTCGGCGACGGGCTGACGCGGCTCACCGAGCAGGCCTTCGCGCTGCCGAACGATCTGGCCTACCGGCGCCACGGGCTGATCTTCGGATCGAGGCTCGCGGCCAAGGCGACGCGGCTCGAAGTGACCGACGCGGTGTTCGCGCGGAACCTCCGGAGCTACGCCCGCCAGTGCGTGTTCCACGCGCTGCTGCTCGGCCACGTGACGGCCGACGACCTCCGCGAATCCACCGACCTGTGGCGGCTGGTCACCGCGACCGGCACGCCGTCGGCCGGGGCCTCGCCCGCGCGCATGTTCGAGTTCGCCACCAGAGGCGCGGCGGGCGCCGGCGGCGCCACCACCGTCGACCGCCAGGTGGTGACCTGCCGCGACGGGGCGGGGCGGCTGAACGCGCAATGGACCGCGGAGATCCAGCGCGCCGGGACGATCTTCGGGCGGCGCATCTTCGCGGGCGCGCGCACCGACGCGCTGGCCCGCGCCGAGCTGCTGGCGGCGCTGCCCGCCGCCCACACGTTCCTCATAGGAGCGTCGAGAAGCGCGGCCGAGATCATGCGCCAGCAGATGGTGCTGAACGCCGTCCACGACGCCGGCGAGCAGTGGGCGGCGGAGGCCGGCAACGCGGCGGCGCTCAGGGCCTACACCGAGGCCCGCGCGGAGGCCCAGACGGTCTCCGCCTACCGCGCCATCGGCAGGCAGGCCGAGACCTGGGTGCCGCTCTTGAGGATCGTGTTCGAGTGCCTCTATGTCGGGGCGTTCCCGATGGCGGTGCTGCTGATGCTCACCCCGGCGGGCGGGGCGATCTTCCGGTCCTACGTCACCGGGCTGGTCTGGCTCCAGAGCTGGGGCCCGCTCTACGCGGTGCTGCACCGCATCTCGATGGGCGAGGCGGCGGAGCGGATGAGCGCGGCGGCGTCGATGCCGGGCGGCGACGTCGGCATCTCGCTGGTCGCCCAGGCCGGGATACGGGCGGTGGCGGCGGACGTGGCGGTGATGTCGGGCTACCTCTCGATGTCGGTGCCGTTCCTCGCCGCCGCGCTCGCCTACGGCCTCTCCAAGGCGACGGTGCTGGCGACCTCGGTGCTGGCGGTCGGCCAGGACGCGGCGAGCTCGGCCGCGCACGAGGGCACCACCGGCAACCTCTCGCTCGCCAACACCGGCTACGACACCCATCGCTTCGCGACCCTGGAGGGCCGCCAGGTGCGGACCTCGATGCATGTCGACACCGACCGCTACACCGGCTACGCGCCGATGGGCGCGGGGTTCACCGTGACCGGGGACGGGACGGTCGTGGCCGATGCCGCCGGCGCCACCAGCCGCATCCCGGCGGGAACGGTGCGGCTCTCCGAGGCGCTCGCGACCAGGCACCAGACCCGCGCGGAGGAGGCCCGCGGGCTCTCGCGGCAGTGGTCGGCCGATGCCGGCGTGTCGCGCAACGCCGCCGTCACCGACGCCACCAACCTGATGCAGCGCTACAGCTATGACGTCTCCACCGGCGAGGCCCACGCCAGGGGCGTGACCGAGAGCGAGAGCGCCCAGGTCCAGGCGCTTGAGGCGCATTACGAGAAGATGTCGGAGATCGGCGGGATCACGAAGAGCCAGGCCGCGGTGCTGACCGGCGAGGCGAAGATCGGCGGCGGCTTCTCGAAGATCGTCAATCTCGGCGCGGGCGGGGCCGCGTCGTGGCGCGGCGAGACCATCGAAAGCGATACCTGGCAGCGCATGCGGGACTATGCCGAGAGCCAGCAGGTGACGGAGCTGTGGTCCCGGGTCTCGGAGGCCTCGCGGCGCTGGTCGACGGCGTCCGGCGAGAGCGAGGCGGCGGCCCTGGAGGAGAGCCTCGCGGCCAACCTGACGCGCATGCGGAGCTTCCAGGAACGGGCGTCGTGGGCGCGCAGCGAATCGGAGATGTGGTCGGAGCAGGCGGCGCAGGTGCGCTCGGACGCGCAGGCGATCGAGCGCGACCTGAGCCAGCCCTTCTTCGCCTGGCTCTCGGAACGGCCGGGAACGGACGGGCGCGCGATCGGCGCCGCCGGCGCCACCGATCTGATCTCGGTGCAGACGGCGGAGGACCTCGAGCAGCTCCGCGAATACGCCGCAGACTTCATCGCGGAGAAGTTCCCCGCCCCGGCGGGGCCGGACCCCGCATCGGTCGGCGGCGCGGCGGAATACGAGGGCGCGGCGGGCGAGTTGCGCGTCGCCTACGGCCGCGAGACCGCGGCTGCGTATGGCGGCTGGGGGGAGGCGGTGCACGACCGGGCGGGTGACGCAGGAACGCCGCGGCCGGGCGACGTGCCGGAGGATGCGATCCGGGAAGGCGCGCGCACCGAGACCGGCATGATCGTGCGCGGCAGCGGGCGCGAAGCGAAGACCGGGGTGACGCGGGACGACGCCCGCGAGGGCCGCGCCGGGGTCGCGGCCGAGGAAGGCAAGGCGTTCGAGCGCCACGCCACGGAGAACCTGCCCCTCGTCGGCGGCTGGCTCGCCGGAAAGCTGTTCGGCACCGCCGGGAACGCCGCGCCGGAGGAGCCGGAGTACCGGCTGGTGGATCCCGAGCCCGGCGATCCGGACGAAGCGGGCGCGGCGGCGGGAGAGTCCGGGGCGGAGGCTCCGGCGCGCGCCTCGGCGGAGGACCGCAGGCGGTGGCGCCATGGGCGGTGAGCCCCGGTCAGCGCAGGTGGTCGTCGTCGCGCATCAG
>JAJEEA010000221.1 GCA_022821235.1 Vicinamibacteria bacterium | reverse complement strand
ATCCGGGCCGGCCGCGACGTGCTGGTGTCGGCCCCCACCGGCTCCGGGAAGACCCTCGCCTCCTTCCTCATCTGCCTCGACCGGCTTGTGACGGCGGGCCTCGCGGGGCGGCTCGACGATCGGGTCGAGGTGGTCTACGTCTCGCCCCTCAAGGCCCTGAGCAACGACATCGGGCGCAACCTCGAGACCCCGCTCGCCGAGCTCGAGCAGCTCGCCTTCGAGCGGGGGCTGCCCGCCCCCGCCATCCGGACCGCGGTGCGCACCGGCGACACGCCGGCCTGGGAGCGCGAGCGGATGGTGCGCCGGCCGCCGCACATCCTCGTCACCACCCCGGAGTCGCTGTTCATCCTGCTGACGGCCGAGCGCAGCCGCGCCGCCCTGCGCCATGCCGGGACGGTCATCGTCGACGAGATCCACGCCCTCGCCGACGACAAGCGGGGGTCGCATCTCGCGCTGACCCTCGCCCGGCTCGACGACCTGGTCCGGAAGGCGGGGAAGCCGCGACCGCAGCGCGTCGGGCTGTCGGCCACGGTGCGCCCGATCGCCGCGGTCGCGCGATTCCTGCAGGGGACCGTTCCCGCCGGCGCCCCCGAACCCCCGACCGCGGCGCTCGTCCTCCCGGACCAGGCGCCCCGCCGAGGCAGCCGTCCCCCCGACGCCGCTGAACCCCCGACGGCGCCGCGCGCCCTTCCGGGCCGGCCGTCCCCCCGGGGCACTGGTCCCCCCGACGCCGCTGAACGCCCGACGGCGACGCCGGTCCGTTCAGGCCGGCCGCCCGGGCAGGGCGGAGCTCCCGCCGACGCCTCCGGGAGTCGAGACAGTGCCGATGGGGCGGCGGACTTGGTGGGCGGTGCGCGGGCGGGCCGGGACCCGGCCGCCGCTTCCGTGACGATCGTCGACAGCGGGCACCGGCGGCGGCTGGACCTCGCCGTCGAGGTGCCGCGCGACGAGCTCGGGGTGGTCGCCACCAACGAGATGTGGGGGGAGATCTACGACCGCATCGCCGAGCTGATCCTCGCCCACCGCACCACCCTCGTCTTCGTCAACACGCGGCGGCTGTGCGAGCGCGTGGCCCACCACCTGGAGGAGCGGCTGGGCGAGGACGCCGTGCTCGCGCACCACGGCAGCCTCTCGCGCCGCATCCGCCAGGCGGCGGAGCGGCGCCTCAAGAGCGGCGAGCTGCGCGCCGTCGTCGCCACCGCGTCGCTGGAGCTCGGCATCGACGTGGGGACGGTCGATCTGGTCTGCCAGATCGGGTCGCCGCGGTCGATCGCGGTCGCCCTGCAGCGGGTCGGCCGGTCCGGCCACCACGTCGACACCGCGGACCGTTCCCACGTGCCGCGCGGGCGGCTCTTCGCCACCACCCGCGACGAGCTCGTCGAGTGCGCCGCCCTCGTCCACGCCATCCGGCAGGGGCGGCTCGACCAACTGGAGATCCCCGACTGGCCGCTCGACGTGCTGGCCCAGCAGCTCGTGGCCGCGTGCGCGTCCGAGGCGTGGCCGGTCGACGACCTGTTCGAGCTGGTGCGATCCGCGGCGCCCTACGCGGCGCTGCCGCGGCCCGCGTTCGAGGCGGTGGTGGACATGCTGTCCGACGGCATCGCCACGTCGCGCGGGCGCTCGGGGGCGTACCTGCACCGCGACCGGGTCAACGGCACCGTCCGCGGGCGGCGCGGCGCCCGGATCGCGGCCATCACCGGGGGCGGCGCCATTCCCGACAACGCCAACTACCTGGTGGTGGCCGAGCCGGACCAGACGACGGTGGGCACCGTCGACGAGGACTTCGCGGTCGAGAGCCTCGCCGGCGACATCTTCCTGCTCGGGACCACCTCGTGGCGCATCCGCCGCGTCGAGTCGGGCCGCCTGCGGGTCGAGGACGCCCACGGCGCGGCCCCGTCGCTGCCGTTCTGGAACGGGGAGGCCCCGGGGCGGACCCCCGAGCTGTCGGAGGAGGTCTCGCGCCTGCGCGAGCGGATCGCGGAGTTGGCGGGGGCGGCGCCGGCGGCGGGGAGTGGCGGGGGGCTGCGGGGTGACCCGGCGGCGCCGGCCGACTCCGTGCCAGGGGGCGGCCCGGCGGCCGGGAACGGTGGCGAAGGCAGGCGCCTGACCGGCCGTTCCGGTGTTCCGGGGCCGGCGTCGGCACAGGCTCCGACCGGTGTCGGCGAGGACGCGGGCGTTGTCGGCGGCTCCGATATTCCGGGACCCGCGGCGGAGGGCGAGCCCGGCGTCGGCGAGGACGGAGGCGTTGTCGGCGGTTCCGACGGTCCGGGACCGGCGTCGGCGGAGGGAGGGACGGGCGGCGGAGACCGCGGGGACGAGGGCCTGAGCCGCGCGGCGGCGTGGCTGATGGAGGCCTGCGGCCTCGACCGGGCGGGAGCGGAGCAGGCGGCGGCCTACGTGCGGGCCGGCGCCGCCGCCCTCGGCGCGGTGCCGGCCGACCGCACCGTCGTGGCCGAGCGGTTCTTCGACGAGGGCGGGGGCATGCAGCTCGTCGTGCACGCCCCGTTCGGCGCCCGCATCAACCGGGCGTGGGGGCTCGCCCTCCGCAAGCGCTTCTGCCGCTCGTTCAACTTCGAGCTGCAGGCGGCGGCGACCGACAACGGCGTCCTCATCTCGCTCGCCGAGCAGCACAGCTTCCCCCTCGAGGTCATCTTCCGGTTCCTCAACGTCGACACCGTCGAGGAGGTGCTGACCCAGGCGATGCTGCCGTCCCCGATGTTCGGCGCCCGGTGGCGCTGGAACGCGTCGCGGGCCCTCGCGGTGCTGCGGTTCGCGGGCGGCCGCAAGGTGCCGCCGCCGATTCAGCGCATGCGCTCCGACGATCTCCTCGCCTCGGTGTTCCCCGACCAGGTCGCCTGCCAGGAGAACCTCACCGGCGACATCCGCATTCCCGACCATCCTCTCGTCAACGAGACGGTGCGAGACTGCCTGCACGAGGCGATGGACCTCGACGGGCTGCGCGCGGTGCTCGCGGGCATCGAGTCGGGGGCCGTCCGGACGGTGGCCGTGGACACCGCCGAGCCCTCGCCCCTCTGTCACGAGATTCTCAACGCCAACCCCTACGCCTTCCTCGACGACGCGCCGCTCGAGGAGCGCCGCGCGCGCGCGGTGCAGTTGCGCCGCTCGCTGGGCAGCGACCCCCAAGGCATGGGGGCCCTCGACCCCGCGGCCATCGCCACCGTCGCCGACGAGTCGTGGCCGGTGGTGCGCGACCCCGACGAGCTGCACGACGCGCTGCTGACGCTGGTGGCGCTGCCGCCGGTCGCCGAGTGGGCGGCGTGGCTCGACGCCCTCGCCGCGTCGCGGCGGGCGGGGGTGCTGCGGGTCGGCGAGACCCCGCTGTGGGTGCCCACCGAGCGCCTCGGCCTCGTCCGCAGTTTGTATCCCGGCGCGGAGGTCGAGCCGCAGCTCCCCGACGTCGGCCCGCCCGGCCCCGCGGACCGCGAGACCGCGGCGACCGAGCTGCTGCGGGGATGGCTCGAGTCCACCGGTCCGGTGACGGTGTCGGGCATGGCCGAGCGGCTTGCGTTGCCCACGGCCCTCGTCGAGGCCGGCTTGGCGCGCCTCGAGGGCGAGGGACAGGTGCTGCGCGGGCGGTTCACCGCCGCGGCGACCGGAGACGGAGGCGGGACGGAGGTCGAATGGTGCAACCGGCGGGTCCTCGCGCGCATCCACCGCCTGACCATCGGCAGTCTGCGCCGCGAGATCGAGCCGGTCTCGACCGCCGACTTCGTCCGCTTCCTGCTGCGCTGGCAGCACCTCGCGCCGGGCACGAAGCTGCACGGCGCCGACGGCCTGCTCCAGGTCCTGAAGCAGCTCCAGGGCTGGGAGATCTCCGGCGCCGCCCTCGAGCGCGAGGTGATTGCGCGCCGGGTCGCGTCGTACGACCCCGAGCTGCTCGACCGGCTGTGCCTGTCGGGCGAGGTCATGTGGGGGCGCCTGTCGCCGCATCCGGCGTTCGAGTCGCAGGCCTCCATCCGGTCGGCTGCCGCCGACAATCGGCGGTCCCAGCCGGCCGGTGCTCGGTCCCTGGCGCCCGGCGCCCCGTCTCCGCCGTCGGGGGCGCTACTGCCGTCCGGTGGGCAGCCCGGGCCTCCGGGCGCGCGTTCCCTGTCCGGTGGGCCGTCCGGGTCCCCTGGTGTGCGTTTCCCATCCGACGCGCGTTCCCCATCCGGCGCGCGGCCGCGGCCGTCCGGCGCGCAGCCCGGACCCCGCGGCAGGCGTCGCCAACCGCCGGTTGTGCGATCC
>JAJEEA010000487.1 GCA_022821235.1 Vicinamibacteria bacterium | reverse complement strand
CGCCGGCCGTCGAGGTGCTGCGCGCCCCCGACGGGGCCAGCCTGCCCCAGGCCGCGGTCGACCCCGACGGGCGGCTGCATCTCGTCTACTACACGGGGTCGATGAGCCGCGGCGACCTGTGGCGCGTCACCCGGACGCCGGGGGCGGCCGACTGGTCGGCGCGGCAGCGGGTGAACAGCCAGCCGTACTCGGTCACGGGGCTCGGTCCCGTCGACGGCGGGCAGCTTGCGGTCGGGCCCGACGGCCGTCTCCACGTCACCTGGTTCCGCCGCGACCCCACGTGGTTCCACTACGCCCGCACCGGCGACGACGGGGAGTTCGAGCCCCAGCAGACGCTCTCGGCCAAGCAGGAGGGCGGGGTGGAGACCGGGTCGACGGTCGCGGTGGACGGCGGCGACGTCTACGTCTTCTGGCATGCCGATCCGGTCCAGGACGCCGACCGCCGCGTCTACCTCGCGGCGTCCCGCGACAACGGCAAGCACTTCGACCCGCCGCGGCCCGTCGGCCCCGCCGCCGAGGGGGCGTGCGGATGCTGCGGGCTGCGGGCGGCGGCCGACGGGGCGGGCGCGGTCCACGTGTCGTACCGCGGCGCCGGCGACAACGTGAACCGCGGCATGCGGCTGCTCACGAGCACCGACGGCGGCCGGACCTTCGACGACCGGCTGATCCAGCCCTGGAACATCGGCGCGTGCCCGGTCGCCACCACCACCCTCGCCGCCGGCCCCGACGGCACCCTGGTGGCGTGGGAGACCGAGGGGCAGGTCTTCGTCGCGAACACCGAGCGGCTCGACGAACCGTGGTCCCCGCCGGGCGAGGCGCAGTTCCGGCGCAAGAACGCGACGGTGGCCGTCAACCACCGCGGCGACGTCCTGCTCGCGTGGGGCGACGGCCCCGGCTGGCAGTCGGGGGGGAACCTGTACTGGCAGGCGTTCGACGCCCGCGGCCGTCCCCGCGGCGAGACCGGCCGCGGCGAGGCGCCGATTCCGGCCCGCAGCGTGCCCACCGTCGTCGCGCGGGCCAACGGCTCGTTCGTGATCGTCTATTGAGGTCGCGCGTCGTCTCGCCGCAGGCGCCTCCGCGGCTGGGCAGACGCCTTCCGCGCGGCTGGTCGGAACGGAACTTTCCCGCTGGTCGGGAGTCCGCACCGCGGCAGGCGCCGCCTCACGGCCGCCTCGGCCGCCTCGGCAGATTGGCTGTCGGCGATGCTCGTCCGGGCTGGCGCCGGCTCCGATTGACCGGTCGACGGGCGACCGTCGTGCGGGTTTCGGTGCGTGGAATCGGGAGGGAGAACGCAAGTGAAGGGAATCTCGAATCGGTGGCGGTCGTTCCTGTTCGGGCTCGCGGCGGTGGCGGCCCTCGTCGTCGGCTACCAATCGCTTCACGCCGTACCGGCGGCCGCCGCGAGGGCCGAGGCGGCGCGCGACCTCGCCGTCGCCGACCCGGCGTCGGTCGGGGTCTCGGCCGAGCGCCTCGAGCGGCTCGACGCGGGCATGCAGGCGATGGTCGACGACGGGAAGCTCGCGGGCATCGTCACCATGCTGGCCCGGCACGGCAAGGTCGTCTTCACCGACACGGTGGGCCGGCTCGACGCCGGCAAGGACGACCCGGTCGAGCTCGACTCCATCTTCCGCATCTTCTCGATGACCAAGCCGGTCGTCGGCACCGCCCTCATGATGCTGCACGAGGAGGGCCGGTGGCAGCTCGACGACCCGGTGTCGCGGTTCATCCCCGAGTTCGCCGATCTCGAGGTCTACGCGGGAGTCGACGACGACGGCGACATGCGGGTCGAGCCGGTCGAGCGGGGCCGGCGCATCACCATGCGCGACCTCATGCGCCACACCGCGGGCCTGGGCTACGTCCTCAACCCGCGCCACCCCGTGAACCGGGCCATCATCGACGGCCGCGTCCTCGACACCGGGGCCCCGCTCGCGACGATGGTCGACAAGCTGGTGCAGATCCCCCTGCTGTCTCAGCCGGGGACCGAGTGGGCCTACAGCATCTCCGTGGACGTGCAGGGGTACCTGGTCGAGGTGATCTCCGGCAAGCCGCTCGACGAGTTCCTCCAGGAGCGCATCTTCGGGCCGCTGGGCATGGTCGACACCGCGTTCCACGTGCCGCCGGGCAAGATGCACCGGCTGGCCGCGCGCCACACGCCCGGCCCCGACGGCAGGCTCATGGCCCCGCCGGGCGGCGCGCAGGCGCCGAACGCGCCCCTCGCGGGGCCGTCGGGGGGCGGCGGGCTCTACGGGACGGCGCCCGACTACCTGCGGTTCGCGCAGATGCTGCTGAACGGCGGCGAGCTCGACGGGGTGAGGCTGCTCGCCCCCCGTTCGGTGGAGCTGATGGCCGCCAACCACCTCACCGGCGAGCAGCAGGCGACCTACCGGCGGCCGGGCCAGGGGTGGGGGCTGAACTTCTCGGTGGTGACCGACGGCCCCATGTCGGGCGAGTCCTGGTCCACCGGCTCGTACTACTGGATCGGCATCGCGGGGACGTGGTTCTGGGTCGACCCGGCGGAAGACCTGACGTTCGTGGGGATGATCCAGAACAACGGCGGCGCCATCAACGAGGTGCAGCGCCTGTCGCGCAGCCTCGTGTACCAGGCCGTCGTCGGCGACTGAGCGCCGGCGGTCCGTCGCGAAGGCCCACGTGGCATCGAGACCCGAGAGAGGGCGCCGGCGGGCCGGGAGCGCCCACCGGGCTGAGGCGCCCATGCCCGACGAGGCGTGACGAGGGGCCGAGTCGGTGCCCGAGGAAACCGCGCAGTCGTCGGTGAGAGTTTCGCCAGGCCGAGAGTTGCCTCGCTTGCAGTGGGGGCATTCGCCGACGTTTCACGGCGCAGACTCCTGGCCTCTCGGCCGGTTCCGGAATCCCTTCCTTGCGGTTCCGGGTACCGGCCACCCCAACCGGGAGGGGTTTGCGCCACATCGGTGCGGACCCCTGCCGCGCCGCCTCCCGACACGGAATCGCTCCCTGGAACACCGTTGTCAGGGCTGGTGCCGGCCTCGGACGACCGGGCCGCACTCGAACAGGTGCTTCGAGAGCACGGCGGGTCTCCCTCCCCGCTCGATACGGCCGTCGCCTGCGAGGCGGGATGTGCCGGGGCCGTCAACGCCACGCCGGCGGCCCGCCGAAACGCATCATCACCGACCTCCTGATCGAGGCGCATGCCGTCGCGGTCGCCGATACCCTCCTGATTGGCGACCGCGGCCTCTACGCGACGTTCTTCCCGGAGTCGGCCTCGACCCGGACGGCGGGTCGACCCTTCGAGCTGGCAGGATCTGCCTTTCCCCGACCGTCGGCGGTGTGCAACGACCGCGAGCCGGGTCCCGTGGCGGGGATGCGCTCTGCGGTACCGCGGGCGCCCGGCCCTGGCATGCGCGATGCAAGGTGGCGTGGCCGGAGGACGACCAATGATCACACGCCATCGAAGCCGCGTATCCCTTCGCCGCCCCGTGCGGCTCGTGCTCGCCACCCTGCAGCTCGACGACGACGTGCTGGAGGCGGCGCGGTGCATCGCCGACGACGAGCGCGTCAGCGTCGGCGAAATACTCTCCCGGCTCGCGCGCCGCGGCCTCCATCCGCGCCCCGACGAACCGGCCTGGGCCCGGCTTCCGCCGTTCGAGACGCCGCGTGCGCCCGCGCCGCCGCGGGGCGGCGCGGC
>JAJEEA010000250.1 GCA_022821235.1 Vicinamibacteria bacterium | reverse complement strand
GCGCCGGCCCGCCCGACGTCGCCCCCGGCTCCCGCCGGGCGGCCGACCGACCTCTCCGGGGGGTCGGCGCCGTTCTACGGCGCGGGCGCCTGCTCGAGCACCCTCCCCCGATCGCCGTCGGCCAGGTCCGCCGGGCCCTCGACGACCACTCGTTCTCCGGCGGTGAGGCCGGAGACGACCTCGACCTGACCGCCGACGGCGGCGCCGAGCCGTACCGCGCGGCGTTCGACGCGGTCGACGCGCAAGACGTACACCACGTCCCGCCCCTCCCGGCTGCGCGCCGCTTCGGCCGGGACCAGCAGTCGGGTGGCGCCGGCCCGGGGCTCGGGGGGCTCGTCCTCGAGGAAGGCGACGTTGACGCCCATGTCCGGGAGGATGCGGGGATCGAGCTCGTCGAAGGCGATGCGCACCAGCACCGTCGCCCGCTGCCGGTCCGCGGCGGGCACGGTGGTGATGACGGCGCCGGGGATGTCCCAGTCGGGATAGGCGTCGAGGTTGGCCACCACCCGCTGGTCGTCGCTCACCCGGTTGATGTAGCTCTCGTTGACGTCGACCTCGATCTCGAGCGAGTCCATGTCGACGAGGGTGCTCACCCCGGTCCGGGTGAAGCCGCCCCCCGCCGACACCGGCGAGATCATCTCGCCCTCCTCGGCGTCCTTCGAGATGGCCACGCCGTCGAACGGGGCGCGGATGACCATGTCGTCGAGCTGGGTGCGGAACACGTCGATCTCGCGCTCGGCCACCACCACCTGCTCCCGCGACAGGGCGATGCGGGCGGCGAGCGAGTCGACCTCGGCGGTGTCGGTGTCGAGGTCGGCGGCGCCGACCACTCCTTCCTCGACCAGCCGCCGCGTGCGGGCGAGGTTGAGCTGGGCCTCGTTCAGCCGCACCTCCTGCTCGGCGATAGCCCGTCGCGAGGCCACGAGCCGCGCCTCGGCGAGGGCGAGCTGCGAGCGCACCGTCGAGTCGTCGAGCCGCGCGAGCACCTGCCCCTCGCGCACCGTCATGCCCTCCTCGACGAGCACCGCGACGAGCTTGCCGGTGACCTTGGAAGAGACCGTCGCCTGGCGGCGCGCGGTCACGTAGCCCGAGGCGTTGAGGACGGCGGCGTCGGCGGGGGCGACCGTGGCCGCGCGGGCCTCGGCGGTGCGCACCGCCGCGATCTGCGCGGGGCCGGTCAACCACCACCAGCCCCCGCCGCCGGCCGCGAGCAGCAGGACGATCGGGGCCAGCCACCGCCACGGCGGTCGGGCGTCGTCGTCGCGGCGTTCGATCCTCAGGCCGTCGAGCGAAGGGGGTGCGGCAGCCACGGGTCTGTTTTTCGTTGGAACTTCGGCCGAAATGTGCGATCAACTAACTGTACCATGCCGGGCGGACGGCGTGGCGGCGGTCGGGGCATCGGGCGAGGCGGTTTCGGCGGTTCCCGACCCGGATCACGGAGACGGGCCAGAGCATGAGCGATCGCAAGTACCGGCAGCGAGGCTATCAGGACGACGACGCCGGCCGGGAGCCGGCGGGCCGGCCGCGTCAGCCGCGCCGCGACGGCGCGCCGCGCAGCGTCATCAACCGGGAGCACCGGCCGCCGAACATGCCGGGCTTCCACGACGTCATGCGGTGTGCGCGCTGCCGCCGCACCCTGCGGACGGCCATCGGCCCCGCCACCACCTGCCCCGCGTGCGGGGCGCACCTGCACTGCTGCGCGCAGTGCGCCTCGTTCGACGGCGGCAGCCGTTTCGAGTGCCTGCAGCCGATCCCGGCCCGGGTGTTCCCCAAGGACGCGCGCAACGACTGCACGTACTTCTCCCCGCAGGTGACCGTCGAGCGCCAGACGCGCACGGAGACCTCGGCCGGTCCCCGGAGCGCCCGGCAGGCGTTCGACGATCTCTTCAAGTGAGCGGCCCCCTTCGAGCGCGGCGGGCGACGCTGGCATAATCTAGGCATGAACGCCCGCAACCCCGCCGATCTCGAAGCGGCGCTCGCCGATCTCGCGGCGCCGGTCAGGCTGCTGTTCTTCACCCAGACCTTCGGCTGCGACACCTGCGTGCCGGCGCGGCGCATCGTGGACCGGGTCGCGTCGCTGTCGGAGCACGTCGCCGTCGAGGAATTCAACCTCGTGCTCGACAAGGACGCGGTCCGGGCGTACGGCATCCGGCGCGCGCCGGCCATCGCGGTCGTCGGCGAGGCCGACACCGGCATCCGGTTCTACGGCGTGCCCGAGGGCCACGAGCTGATCTCGCTCGTCGACGCCATCCTCCTCGTCGCGTCGCGCGACTCCGGCCTGAGCGACGAGAGCCGCGCCCGGCTCGCCGAGGTCGACGAGCCCCTCGACATCCAGGTCTTCGTCACCCCCACCTGACCGCACTGCCCCCGGGCGGTCAGCCTGGCCCACCGGATGGCCCTCGCCAGCCCCCACGTCACCGCGTCGGCGGTCGCGGCGGCCGAGTACCCCGACCTCGTGCACCAGTACCGCGTGACGGGGGTGCCGAAGACGGTCGTCAACGAGCGCACCGAGATTCTCGGCGCCGTGCCCGAGGCCGAGGTCGTCGGCCAGGTGGTGGGGTCGGTCGGATG
>JAJEEA010000218.1 GCA_022821235.1 Vicinamibacteria bacterium | reverse complement strand
GCTTGCGGACCGTCTGTCGGCAGACCTCGCGTTCCTGGACGGAAAGCCGGACGATGTACCTCTTCTCTGGCATGAGAACTCTCTCGGCTCGAGACGAGTTCCCCGATAGTCCTAACATTAAAACATGGCACAGCACTAGTGACAGTGGCCGTGGTCGACCGACCAGACCTGTCCGGGCGGGCAGATGCCGCTCGCAGCCCGGTTGGCGGAGGAGAAGCTGAAGACGAGCACGGCCAGCACCGCGGCGGCGGCGCCCACGATGGCGAGCCACGCGGTCGGGCTGAGCCGGCGCTCCTTGCGCTCACAGCATGCCTTGTACTTCCTGCCGCTGCCACACGGACATGGCTGGTTCCGGCCGACTCTCGAAACACGCGCCATCGTTGAAGTCCCCTCTTCGCGGTGCCGCAGTGAACCAGACGAGTATACTGCACGCCGCCTTCCCCCGGCGGCCCCGAACCCGTGCGACGCGACAGGCATGGGGCGGCCCGGCGCCGAAGGCATGGGCCGACCGGTTCCGCTGCCCGTGGTGAAAGGCCCCGCTGCGTGCGACACGCCTTGTCGGGCGGGTGCCTCGGCCATCCGCCGGCGCCTTCCGGGCGCGATGCAACGCGAGCCCTCACCGCGGGCTGTCAGGGCACCAGCAGGAGCTTGCCGACGTGGGTGCTCGACTCCATCAGCCGATGCGCCTCGCCTGCCTGCGCCAGCGGGAACCGGCGGTGCACGACGGGTCGCACCCGGCCCGATTCGACGAGCGGCCACACCCGCTCGCGGACCGCCGCCGCCACCGCGCCCTTCTGCGCGACGCTGCGAGCCCGCAGCGTCGACCCGGTGACCGTCAGCCGGCGCGTCATCAGCGTCGCGAGGTCGATCTCGGCGGCGGGCCCGCTCATGAACGCGATGATGACCAGCCGTCCCTCCGTCTTGAGGACCGCGAGGTTGCGCGGCAGGTACGCCTGCCCGACCATGTCGAGGACGACGTCGACGCCCTCTCCGCCCGTGGCCTCGCGGATCGCCTCGACGAAGTCGGCCTCGCGATAGTTCACCGCCGCCGTAGCCCCGAGGGCGGTGCACGCCGCGCACTTCTCCGCCGACCCCGCCGTCGCGAAGACCGCCGACCCGAACGCGGCCGCGAGCTGGATGGCCATGGTGCCGATGCCGCTCGAGCCGCCGTGCACGAGCAGCGTCTCGCCCGGACGCAGGGCGGCGCGGTCGAAGACGTTCGTCCACACCGTCATCGCCACCTCGGGCAGCGCCGCCGCGTCGACGAGCTCGACGCCGGCCGGCACCGGGAGGCACTGCGGCGCGGGCACCGCGCTGTACTCCGCGTAGCCTCCGCCCGCCAGCAGGGCGCAGACGGGGTCGCCCACCGCCCATCCCGACACCGCGCCCCCGACCGCGGCCACGGTGCCGGAGACCTCCAGGCCCAGCACGTCCGAGGCGCCGGGCGGCGGCGGGTAGTTCCCGCGGCGCTGCATGGTGTCGGCCCGGTTGACGCCGGCCGCCGCCACCCGCACCAGCACGTCCCCGGTGCCGACGGCCGGGACCGGCCGCTCGCCGACGGCCAGCACGTCCGGCCCGCCCGGCTCCGCTATCTCGATCACGCGCATCCGATCCGGCAGCTCGCTCATGTCCTCGTCCTGAAGCCACCCTGGCGCTGCTGCCTGGAGGCTGCTGCAACCCGCCGGCCGGCTTGCCGGACTCCACCCCGGCCCATGGCCCTGGACGGCGGCCCCGGAACGCCCGCATGGAAGGCGCGGTCGGGCATGCCCGCCCCACGTGCACGGCGGGGACCGGCGGCCTCGGCCCATGGCCCTGGACGGCGACCCTGGAACGCCCGCATGGAAGGCGCGGTCATGGCATGCCCGGCCCACGTGCACGGCGGGGACTGACGGCGGGTCCTTCGGTGCAGCCGGGCCGCCCCCCGAACGTCCCGGGGATTATAATTGCGGCGCCCGAGGCCCGCGACGGGCGCCCGGGGCAATGCACCGCATGGATATAAGGGTCAAGAAGATCAAGCTCTGGCGCACCGAGGTGTCGCGCCGCTCCGGCGCGCTGGCGGCGGCCCTCGAGCCGCTGGCCCAGCACGGGGCCGACCTGAAGGTGATTCGGGTCCGCGCCGCGGCCGGCCGCACGAAGCGCAACGTCATCGAGGTCTACGCCGGCGAGGGCCGGCGGGCGGCGATGGCGGCCCGGGCCGCCGGGTTCAGCCAGACGCCGGCCACCGCGGTGCTGCTGCAGGGCGACAACCGGCCCGGGTTCGCCTACGAGGTCGCCAACGCGGTGGCGTGGGCGGGAATCGGCGTGCGCGACTACGAGGCGGGGGTGGTCGACCGCCGGTTCTCGTCGACCCTCACCTTCGACAGCGAGGCGGACGCGACCAAGGCGGTGACGATCATCCGCAAGGTCATCCGCGGCGCGGACGGGAACGGCGCGGGGCGGTAGAGCATGCGCCTGCTGCTGATCGGCTACGGCCGCATGGGCAAGGCCGTCGACCGGCTGAGCGAGTCGTACGGGTGCACGGTGGCGGGACGGCTCGACGTCGACGACAACGCCGGGGGCCGCGGCATCACCACCGACGCGGTGGCCGGCGTCGACGTCGCCGTCGACTTCTCGGTGCCCGACGCGGTGGCCGGGAACCTGCCGCGCCTCGCGGGCCACGGCGTGAACGTGGTGGTCGGCACCACCGGCTGGGCGGCGCACGAGCCGAAGCTGCGGCAGGTCGCGGCCGACGCCGGGATCGGCGTGGTCGCCGCCGCCAACTTCTCGCTCGGGGTCAACCTGTTCCTGGCCCTGACCGAGCGGGCGGCGGAGCTGTTCGCGGACCGGCCGGAGTTCGGCGCCTACATCCACGAGCTGCACCACGCGGCCAAGCTGGACGCCCCCTCGGGCACCGCGCTGGCGATGCGGAACGCCATGACCGGGCGCGGATACGGCGGCCCGATCGACATGGCCTCGAGCCGGGCCGGCTCGGCCCCGGGTATGCACACGGTGGCGTTCGACGGCCCGGTGGAGTCGCTTGCGCTGACGCACACCACGCGCGACCGCGACACGTTCGCCCGCGGGGCCCTCGAGGCCGCGCGTTGGGTGCAGGGGCGGCAGGGCTGGTTCTCGATGCGCGACGTGCTGGGGCTCGAGGGATGAGACGCGACGGGGCAGCGATGTTCGCGGCAGCTCACCGGTTGCGGCGACCGGGTCCGTTTCCGAGCGCCTGCGGAGCTCCGGATGGTCGGGCTGCGGCCTCGCGCCGGGTGCAGGGGCGACAGGGCTGGTTCGCGATGCGCGACGCGCGGGGACTTCCGGCATGAGACGCGACTGGTCGGGCTGCGGCACCGCGCTGGTGACGCCGTTCACGGCGGGCGGCGCCGTCGACGAGCCCCGGGTGCGGGCGCTGGCGGCGCGGCAGATCGAGGGCGGCGTCCACTTCCTGTGCCCGTGCGGCACCACCGGGGAGAGCCCGACGCTGTCGGCGGCCGAGCACCGGCGGGTGGTCGAGCTGGTGGTCGAGACGGCGGCGGGCCGGGTGCCGGTGCTGGCCGGGGCCGGGGGCTACGACACCCGCGAGGTCGTCGAGCAGGCGCGCGAGATGGAGCGCGCGGGGGCCGACGGCATCCTGTCGGTGACGCCGTACTACAACCGGCCCACTCCCGAGGGGCTGTACCGCCACTATGCGGCGATCGCCGACGGCGTGGAGCTGCCGATAGTCGTCTACAACGTGCCGGGCCGGACCGGATGCAACGTCGACCCCGCCACCCTGTGCCGCCTCGCCGAGCTGCCCAACGTGGTCGGGGTGAAGGAGGCCTCGGCGAACATGGCGCAGATGTGCGAGGTCTGCCGCGCCCTGCCCGACGACTTCAGCGTGCTGTCGGGCGACGACCTGTTCACGGTGCCCCTGATGGCGGTGGGGGGCGCGGGGGTCGTGTCCGTCGCCTCGAACGAGGTCCCGGCCGAGATGGCCCGCCTCGCCTCCCTGGCCGGGGACGGCGACTTCGCGGCCGCCCGCCGGCTCCATGCGCGGCTGCTGCCGCTGATGCAGGTCAACTTCGTCGAGTCCAACCCCATCCCCGTCAAGGCGGCCATGGCCCACCTCGGGCTGCTCGACCTGCACTACCGGCTGCCCATGGCGCCCGCGCGTCCGGCGTCGCTGGAGAAGATCGTGAGGGTGCTCGAGGAGCTGGGTGTCGGCGGCGAGACCGCGTCCGTCGAGGCGTCGGCGTGACGAGCCGGAGTGCATGCTGACCCGGCCGGACCCGGCACACACGGAGACCATCGACAGTGACGACGGATACCGAATCGCTACAGGCGACCATCGAGCGGCTGCACGCGGCCGGCGGCGACGCCGACCGGGACGAGGCGCGGGCCGCCTTCGCGACCCTGCGGGCCGAGCTCTCCGCCGGCCGCTTCCGGGCCGCCACCCCCGACCCCGCCGCGCCGGCCGGCTGGCGCGTGCACGGCTGGGTCAAGCAGGGCATCCTCGTCGGCTTCCGCTGCGGCGCGATCGCCGCGTTCCCGGGGGGCGACCCCGACGTTCCGTTCCTCGACAAGGACACCCTGCCCCTCAAGCGGCTCGACGCCGCCTCGCGGGTCCGCCTCGTGCCCGGCGGATCGTCCATCCGCGACGGCGCCTTCGTGGGGGCCGGGGTCATCTGCATGCCGCCGATGTTCATCAACATCGGGGCCCACGTCGGGGCCGGGACCCTCGTCGACTCGCACGCCCTCGTGGGCTCGTGCGCCCAGGTCGGCGAGCGGGTGCACGTGAGCGCCGCCGCCCAGATCGGCGGCGTGCTCGAGCCCATCGGGGCCATGCCCGTCATCATCGAGGACGACGTGCTCGTCGGGGGCAGCACCGGCGTCTACGAGGGGACGGTGGTGAAGTCGCGTGCGGTCATCGGGGCCGGCACCGTCCTCACCGGGTCGACGCCGGTCTACGACCTTCCCCGCCGACGCGTGATCCGCCCCGGCGACGGCGCCCCGGTGGTCATCCCCGAGGGCGCGGTGGTCGTGCCCGGCGCCCGCGCCGTCACCGCCGAGGCCGGCCGCGAGTGGGGGCTCGCGCTGGCGACGCCGGTCATCGTCAAGTACCGCGACGAGAAGACCGACGCCGGCGCCGAGCTGGAGGCCTGGCTGCGGTAGGGCGGATCCTCATGCCGGCGGTGTCTGCTCGGCCGATCGGGCCGCCCTTCTGTCGCAGAAGTCGACGCCGGCCGCACGCAGCACGGTCTCGGCGGCTCGCCGGTCGATGCGGAAGTCGTCGACGAACTCATCGAGGGACACGCCGTCGGCAAGCCAGTCGAAGAGCTGCTGCACCGGAAGCCGGCTACCGCGGAAGCACGGCGTGCCGCTCATGCGATCCGGATCCACCCACACGGCCTGCTCGAGAGTCACTTCGTCCTTTCTCGCGGCCAAACCGGCGTCCAATGCATGTTTCCATGACCGGCGGATCCGGTCAATCGGTGGGCTCTTGCACTCCGATGACCTCGATGAGCTCGGCGACTACCGTCACCGAGTCTTCGTCGTCCACCGTGAGCTCGATCGGCTCGAAGTCGGGATTGGTCGGTTCGAGCGTGATCCGGACGTGCCGCCACCCGTCCGCGTCCGCCGTTCTCTCGCTGCGGTAGCGCTTGAGGGTGAACCGCTGACCGGTGTCGGGGTCGACGGAATCGTGCAACTGCACGAGGACCGTCCGGCCCTGGCGCGTGCCGGTCACCGGGCTCGCAAAGAGACAGTACGAGCCGTCCGGCATACCGGGCTCCATCGAGCGGCCGACGACCTGGGCGACGAACATCCCTGGCCGCAACGACCGCGCGGTTTCGACTTCCACCCACTCCCAGTCGGACTGGTCCGGGACGGTGTGCGCGTCGCCGAACGCGCCGGCGGCGGCAGCCAGTGGAACCAGGGGCACGCAGCTGTCGTCGCGCGCGTCCGTTCCGGAGGCGACCAGCCGCAGACGGGGTCGCGGTGTGGCTGTCTTGCTCGTCGCGGCGTCTCGAAACCAGGAGGGGTCATTCCGCACCCTGCTGCGAAGGTCCCGCATGCCCAGATTGCCGGCGAGCCGGCGGAAGTGACGCACCATGGCGTCTTCGTCGTCCAGGTCGTGAACGGTGATCTCGATCACCTCATAGCCGTGATTGCGGAGCCACGTGCGGATCTCGCGATCCCTTTCGGCCGTTTCCGGATTGCCGTGGAGTTGCGCGCTCAACCCGTCCAGGTAGATGCACACCCCTTCGTCCGGGTCGTGGTCCTCCGTGCGGTAGATCACGTCCGGCGTCGTCGTGCCCAGCGTGCGGTCCAGCCGAATCTGCTCCCCCCGCACACCTTCACCGAACCCGGCCGCGAGCAGCAGGTGACGCAGCTTGATCTCGGCGTCGTTGACGGGGAGGGCGTGATCTCCGGACGGCGGCGCGTCCGGCTGTTGCCGCGGCATCTCGTGGTCGAACGAAAGTTCCTGCCCCCAGTCGTCGATCCGTTCGCGGGCCGCTCCGCGATTCAGATACCGGTGGTAGTAGGCGTTGCGGAACGACTGCAGGCAGTCGATGCAGGACGATTCGCACACGCCGGGGCAGGCGGCCGTGACCTCGCGGGCCACCTGCGCGACCTCTCCGAAACGCTCGCACAGTTGATCGAGCAGCCCGGATCCGCCCGGCATTGGATCCCACAGCAGCGCGTCGACCTCATCTCGGTCGACGTGGCCGACCACGAGGACCTGCAGGTCGTCCAGGTGCATGTCGAGTACTTGCGCGGCGCCGATCCGCAACGCCTCCAGCAGGCTGTACGCGGTCTCGGGGCTGTCGCATGCAGGCAGGGAGAGCACGTCGGCCGTGACGTCCGCGTGGAATCCTATGCCCTCCGGCACGTGCGCGCAGCGCTCCCTGTGCTTCTCTCGGAAGTCCTCACGCTGCTTGTCGGAGGAGAAGGGCGACACGCTGTGGCCGCAAACGGTGCAGACGGGGTAACCGAGTGCCATCCGCTTGCTTTCCTGCAGGGAGGCTTCGTTCGAGCTCCCCCGCCGCAGGTTCTCGACGGCGCGGGCCGGGCCCACGTTGACGAGGCGCAGACGCACGCCCCGCCGAAGCTGCACGGATTGCGGTCCCCAGCGGAAGGCGCGCCCGCCGCTGTGCTGCCCGAGCTCCGTTCCGTAGATGGCGACGCCCATCTGGAAGCGCAGGTCCTCTTCGTCGGAGATGTGCGACGAGTGGATCAGGTCGGTATCGCAGACCGGCATCGTCTGCAGCACCGTCCCGTTCAACGATGATGTCTCGCCCTGTCGCGTTTCCCTGACCGCCTGCCGTTGGACCGAAACCTCGTAGGATGGCATGTGGGCCCGACCGTCGCCCGAACTCCGCGAACCGCCCTCGGGGGCGCCGGAGAGGTCGCGACGAAACCGCCGGGCCACGAACCGGTGGCCGTTGGCGTAGATGAGGTTGCCGGGCACGTACTCGCGGAGCGCGGTAGAGGGCGGGCGCGGCAGGCTGAAGTCCATGGCGCCGCTGCGCCAGAACGGAATCTCGGCCCAGCCCATCACGGAGCCGACCTCGAGCCCGTAGCCGGGCAGAAGTCCTTCCGCGGCCAGGACGCTGAAGGTGTTGACGTCGTCGTGGCCTTCCGCGCGCTGGCGCAATCGCCGATCCGTTCCCTTGAGCCGCTTCACGAGCCTGTCGCAGCGGCGAAACAGCGCCTCGTCGTCGGGTTCGAGGGTGCCGCGTTTCTCTCGCACGGCGTTGAGACGGGCAATCTGGCGCATCGCCCACTGCAGACGGCTCCGCAGCCGCGCGACCACGCGTTCCAGGTTGTCGGCGAAAGCGTCGAGGTGGGCGCGCAGGGCCGCGGGAGTCGCGACGCCGGCGTCCTGGGCCGGCCAACCTTGCTGGAACACACGTTCCACGTGGTCGGCCAGGTCCTCGGCATGACATCGAACCAGCTCGCGAAGAGCGCTGAAGTCGTACGGCGAACGACGGACATCGCCGTCCTCGAACAGGTACGGTTCTACCTGCCTCGGCAGCCAGCGGTGCAGCACGTCCCGGATCCGTGCCCGTTCGCCCTCTGGCCGCGTGGTGTCCCGCCCGTAGCCGTGCAACGCACCGATGATCGTCGCGTGCACGTGCTTGGCGATCATGACGTCGTTGCGCAGATTGAAGGCGGGCGGATCGATCCGGCCGTCGAGCAGCTTCAGCGGTTCGGCGAAGTAGGCGCGGTCGTGCGAGACGGGCCGGCAGTAGGTCAGGTCCACCGCCATCCGATGGCGCCGCCCGGCGCGTCCGGCGCGCTGCCGGTAGTTGGCCGGCAGCGGCGGCACGTTGCGCATCAGCACCGAGTCGAGACGGCCGATATCGATGCCGAGTTCCAGCGTCGGCGTGCACACCAGGCAGTTCACCGCCTGCGAGTCGCCCTTGAACAGGTTCTCCAGCCGCTCGCGTTCGTCTGCCGGCACCATCGCCGTGTGCTCCTCGGAGCGCAGCATCGAGTAGTGCCCGTCGAGGAGCTGCAGGTCGTAGTTGTCCTCGTCTTCTTGCACCCATTCGAGAATGCCGTCGCAGCGCCAGGCGATGCAACGGCGGTACGGCGTCTCGCGGGCAGCAGTGCGCCGGCAGCTCCGGCACCGCCATAGGCCGGGGTGCGGAGACAGTCGGAGGCGGTCAGCGTTCACCTGGTAGACGCCGCTGACGTTCGGAAGCGGGCTCCCTCGGGAGCCCTTGAGCCGGACCGGGACCAGCAGCCTGCGTTCCACAAGGAATGCGAAGAGACCCTCGAGAAAGGGCCCGGTGGCGTCTGCGGGCACCTCCCACTTCCTCGCGACCTGGCGCATCGTGGTCTGGCCGGTACCGCTCAACCACTGGATCACGAGCGCGGCCTTCTCGATGGCCTCTCGGCGCACTTTCGTCGCGGCGGGGCCGCGAAAGCTCGGCAGGTAGCCCTGTTGGATCTCCCGATCGCCGTCCATCCAGTACTTCGTGAAGATCTCGTGCTCGGGGTCGTGCAGCGCGCGGCGCCGGCGCAGGTAGTCGAGCACGCTTGCGACGCCTTCCCGCAGGTGCTCCGCGGACATGCCGAGCTCGTGAGCGTGTACCTGCATCCAGGGCAGGGAGGCCTCCAGCCCGTCGTATTCCACCTTCATGCGGCCCCAGGGTTCGAGGCCCAGCGACTGCCGCGACGGGAGAGTGACCTCGCGCAGCACCTGGAACCGAAGATACTTGCGGCGTTCCTGGTCGTGACGTCCGCCCGGGTGCTCACGCCGCGCCACCTCCCACACTTCCGGAATCAGCGACCGCGAGAGCGCCTCGTCGCCCTCCAGCCGATCGTCGAGGTGCGCGACGAGATCGCCGATGGACTGCGAGCGGGCCTGGATGCCCTCGGCCATGAGGGCGCGCAGCCGGAAACGGCGGGCGTGGTCCTTCATCCAGCCCGCCTGGAACGCGGCGTCCTGCCGGTTGTCGCAGAAGACCAGGAGCCGCGGCCGCCGCTGGGCGCGGTGCACCATGTCCTGGGCCAGCACGTGCACGTCCGCGACGTTGATGGCCCGGACCCGGCGGGCGGGTTCGCGGTACGAGCCGCCGTTCGGCGTGCTGCCCGTCGACCCGCAGGAAAGACAACTCGTCAGCCTCCCGGGACGTTTCGGGTTCTGGCGGATGGCCAGGAGCCTGACGGTGTCGCCGTCTCGGCCGCAGGCGAGGCAACGGGACACCGCGGTGGGGTGGGCAGCGCCGCAGCCGCGGCAGAAGTGGAGGGGCGCCGTCCGGGCATAAGGCGCCATTTCCCCTTCCTCGTCTTCCCCGATCAGGGTGTCGACCAGCAGAACGCGTTTGCCGCCGAGCTGCTCTTCCTGGCGTTCCCAGCACGATCCCCCGGCGCCGACGTCGCCGCCCTCCGGGGTCCGTCGAACAAACGTGAAGTCCTTGAGGAACGCCTCGTAGTAGTGCTGCCCGCAGACGGTGCACGTGGCGATCGGGAACTGCGCGAGTCTCTCGTCGTCGTCCGTGCCCGCATGGTCGTCCCCGGCCGCCAGCCACAGCCTGGGGCCGTCGCGTTCCTCCCGGAAGGACACGACCGCGCCACCGATGCCGCGCACGAATCCATGCACTACCGGCCGCAACAGCGGCCGTCCGCGGCTACGCGCCGCCGCCCCGAGGGTCAGCCAGACCAGAATCTCGGCCTCGGTCACCGGCCGCCCGACCCCCGCCTCGAGGGCCGGCGGCAGCGCCTCCAGCGCCCTCGGGGTCGCCAGCTCTTCACCAAGCCTGAACACGATCTCATTGCGCGACAGGGCCGCGTGCAGAGCCTCCGGCCATTCGCCCGCGCCCAGCTCTTCTCCGGCCAGCGCGAGGTAGACTCCGCGCACCTCCGGATCCGCAGAGGTGTCGTGGTCCACCGCGGCCACCGCGCGCTCGAGGATCTCGGCGGTATCCACGGCGGGCGCCGGCGGGGTGAATCGCTGGTCGGTCCAGACCTCGGCCTCGTAGTCTTCTCCGACCGTCGTCACCGAGTCGGCCTGCACGCCGAAGAAGCGCGCCGCGAAGAGCCGCCCCGCCTGCGGATCGTCGTGATCGACGATGGTCGCCGAGGTCGCGATGCACGTCGTGCGTGCCGGGTCGGTCCGGCAGAACGCGCGAAGACGCCGTACGAGACAGGCCGTCTCGGCCCCCAGCGCGCCGGTGAACGTGTGCGCCTCGTCGAACACCAGGAAATCGAGCCGGGCGCCCGTGAAGAGCTCGACGTCCTGCTGCCGCGTCAGCAGCAGCTCGAGCTGCTTGACGTTGGTGAGGAGAATGCGCGGCTGCCGCCCGGCGGTGCGCATGACCTCGCGCGAGCAGACCTCCTCGGCCGGATAGACCGTCTCACCGCTGCCCTCGTCCCGCGCCCGTTCCAGCCGGGCCTCGTAGTCGGCCCGCGACGACCCCGCCGGCAGCCTGACGCCGGCCACCTCGGTCTCGTGCTCGGGGGTCTTGCCGACGTACATGCCGAACGGAATGCCCGTGCCCGCCAGCAGGCCGCGCAGCCGCATGAGCTGGTCTTCCGCGAGGGCGTTCATCGGGTAGACGATGACGGCGCTGATGCCCGGCGGCGCGGTGTCGTCCCGCAGGCGCAGGCACCGGCTGACGATGGGGTAGAGGAAGCACTCGGTCTTGCCCGAGCCGGTGCCGGTGGACACCAGGGTCGTCCGGCCGCGGGCGATCGCGCGCAGGGCGCGTTCCTGGTGGCCGTACAGGGGGGTGAGCTCCTCCGGGATGCGGTCGCGCAGATGCGGATGCAGCAGTCCTTCGCCGACCAGGGTGTCGACGGCCGCGCCCTGCCGGAACGGCCGCGACAGGCTGACGTAGGGCCCCTTCAGCAGCGGGGACCGGCGGGTCTCGTCGAGCGACAGCAGCCCGCGCATCTGCGCGTGCAGGTGCGGGTCGGCGAAGGGGTACGCCGTGAGCTGGTAGCGCAGGAAGCTGCGGACGACGTGCTCGGTGTAGGCGATGGGGTTCAGGGCCATCGGGGGAATCGTCGCGGGTGAGCGCGAAGCCGGCTACCCGCCTTCCCAGAGCTTCAGCTCATCTTCCGGGAGCGGCTCGAAGAAGGCGTCCGTGATCTTGATCTTCCCCTTCAGGACGCCGGGTTGCCGCTTGCCCTTGGGTTTGTACGCGACCAGCCGTGCCACCGGTGCGCCCCGACGGGCGATCGTGATCTCTTCACCTGCCTCGACCCGCGCCAGCAGTCGGGACAGTTGGGTCTTGGCTTGGCTGACGTTGACGATGGACATTCCCAGCCTCCGTCGAATCGAGGTGCCGGCTACACATTATCCGGCCACCTTCCCGGAGCTCAACTCATCTTCCGGGACGCGCGCTTCGCACGGCGTCGATGTGGCGATCTGAAGAGCAGCGAGTCCGGTACCGGGGGCGTAGATTTATCCTTGTCAAGCGGATATTATCACGGATAGTTCGCCTTGCGGAGAGGATAATCAGCGGTGGACGCGAAGCACCCTCGCCTGCGACAGGCATTCAGAGAGCAGCTCGCCGACTCGCTGCGCAAGCCGCTGCCCACGCTCACGCCCCGCCGCGTCTTCGGCAGGGTGCGGTTCCCCGGCAAGGCGACCGCGGTGGTGGGGATGCGCCGGTCCGGCAAGACGACGTTCCTGCACCAGCTCCGGCAGCAGCGCATCGAGCAGGGCATCCCCCGGCAGCGGTTGCCGTACGTCTCGTTCGAGGACGAGCGGCTTGCGGATCTCGACGCCGCCGACCTCGACCTGCTCGTTTCCGAATACGGCCGCGAATTCCCGGACGTGGACGACGCTGCACCGGTGGTCTGGCACTTCGACGAAATCCAGGTCGTCCCCGGCTGGGAGCGTTTCGTCCGGCGGCTCCTCGATGCCGAACGCACCGAGGTGATCGTCACCGGCTCGTCCGCCGCGCTCCTGTCGCGAGAGGTCGCGACGGCCCTCCGAGGCCGCGGGTGGCGGGTGCTGATTCACCCCTTCAGCTTCGACGAGGCGCTCCGCCACCAGGGGCGGGCGCTTCCCGACGATGCGACGGTCCTGACGGGCCGGGAGCGGACCCGGCTCGAACGTGCACTCCTCGACTGGCTCGGGGCCGGCGGCTTTCCCGAGGCGCAGGGGCTCGACCTGTCGTCGCGGCATCAGCTTCTGCGCGACTACGTCGACGTGGCGATGCTGCGCGACGTGGTCGAGCGCCACGACGTGCGCAACGTCACGTCTCTGCGCTGGCTCGTGCGCCACTTGCTGGGCAACGCCGGTGGGATGTTCAGCATCGAAAAGTTCCACGCGGCGTTGAAGTCGCAGGGCATTCCCGTCGCCAAGGACACGCTGCACCACTTCCTCGGCTACCTGGAAGACTGCTTCCTCGTGCGGATCGTCTGGATGGAATCGGCCTCGGAACGGCAGCGCATGGTCAATCCGCGCAAGGCGTATCCGGTCGACCCGGGGCTGATCCCCGTTTTCGACCGGACTGGCCGCGCCAACCTCGGCCATGCGCTGGAGACGGCGGTCCTCCTGGAGCTCGAGCGCCGGGGCTGCGAGGTGACCTACGTGCGCACCCCCGAGGGCTACGAGGTCGACTTTCTGGCTCGGGACGCGACCGGCGAGACGGAACTGATCCAGGTCTGCGCCGACCTCTCGGACCCGGACACCGCGAAGCGCGAATGCCGGGCGCTCGCCGCGGCCGGCAAGCTGTTTCCGCGCACCCGCCGGCGGCTGCTGACGTTGACGCAGGACGGCCTGCCCGCCGATCCGCCGGCCGGCGTGGAGATGCAGAGCGCCTGCGAGTGGTTGTTGCAGGGCGCGCACCGCATCACCTCGCGGTAGCGGGAAGTACCGGGACAAGAGCGGAGACACGTCGCAGGCGTGGCGGCGATCCGATCCGGTCGCAGGCGCGGAATGACAAATTTCGTCTATGATCGAAATCTGTCGGTGGGCTCGTTGTTGATTCGCCTGTAGTCGAATAATGGAGATCCGACGCCACCACTACCTCGACCGCCTCCGACAGTTTCTGGACGCCCCCGCCGTCACCGCGGTGACGGGCATCCGGCGGGCCGGCAAGAGCGTCCTCCTGCGGCAGTTCGCGGCCTCGCTGCGCGACGAACGGCAGGTGGTCTACGTCGACAAGGAATCGTTCGCGTTCGAATCGGTGCGGACGGCCCGCGACCTGATCGACCACGTCGAGTCGGCCACGCGGCGGGGCGAGCCGCGGGTGGTGATCGTCGACGAGGTGCAGCAGATCGCCGACTGGGAACGCGCGGTCGCCTCGCTGGACGGCGAGGACCGCACCGCGGTCGTCATCTCCGGCTCCAACGCCACGCTGCTGTCGGCCGAGCTCGCGACGCTGATCGCCGGCCGCTACGTCACGCTGCAGGTGTTTCCGCTGACGCTGGCCGAGTTCGGCGAGCTGTACCAGCAGCGCCCCGGCGCGGCGGTCGACGACGCCGAGCTGTTCCGGCTCTACCTGCGCATCGGCGGTCTGCCGGGGCTGCTCCACACCGACCTGAGCGACCTCGTGGTCGACCAGATGCTGGCCGACATGGTCAGCACCATCGCCATCCGCGACGTGGTCCGCCGCCACCGCATCCGCGACGTGGCCCTGTTCGAGGCGATCACCCGGTTCGCGGTCGACAGCGTCGGCAGCCTCGTGTCCGCGAAGCGCATCGCCGACTTCCTGAAGAGCCAGCGCAGGACGACGGCGGTCGACACGGTGCTCAACTACCTCGCGCACCTGGGCGACGCGTTCCTGCTGACGCCCGTTCCCCGCTTCGATCTGCAGGGGCGAAGGCTGCTGCAGGTGAACCGGAAGCACTACCTGGGTGACATCGGCCTGCGCAACGGGATCGTCGGCTACCGCGAGAGCGACATCGGCGGCGTGCTGGAGAACCTGGTCTTCCTGGAGCTGCGCCGCCGCGGCTACACGGTGACCGTCGGCGTGGCGGGATCGCGAGTGATCGACTTCGTCGCGGAACGGCGGTCCGGGCGGTGCTACGTGCAGGTCGCCTACCTGCTCGAGTCGCCCGCCACCATCGAGCGCGAGCTGGCGGCCTTCGCCGCGGTTCGAGACGCCTACCCTCGGGTGCTGCTCTCGCTCGATCCGCACCAGCCGGCCGACCTTCAGGGCGTGCGGCACCAGTCGTTGACCGACTTCCTGCGCGGCGCCCCGCTCGGCGGCTCGATGGACGACGGGCAATGATGACGTGTCAGTCTGGCGCGTCGCCCCTTCGGCCGCAGGCCATGTACTCCCGTACGGCAGCCCTGCGCGTCGTTACCGTGCGCGGCTACGGGATCCGCTCCAACTTTTGACTTGCTTCTCCACTCCCGTCATGCGCAATCGCCAGGCAGTCAGGGCCTCGCTGATGCCGAAGTGCTGCGCGAGCGTCTCCGTGCTGCGACTGCGCCGGCAGGCGTGCAGCAGATCATCGCGAGGCGCAAGGAGGCAACCGGCGAGCCAGTCCGCCTCCGCCTCCTGCTCGCTGTCGAACGACGTGCGAAACAGGAACCCCTCGCTCGACAACTGTACTTGAGCCGCGGTGTGGTTCAGGATGACGTGCGCGAGCTCGTGAGCGAGACTGTTCACCTGGCGCGTTGGCGAGTGACCGGAGTTCAGTATGACCAGCGTCTTCCCGCCCTGAGAAACCGTGACTGCCGACCAGTGGTCCACGCCCGCGCGGGTGAGCTGCATCCGGCTGCTCGGCGGCAGCATCGGCAGCTCCTCCGGGGTCGCCACAAGCACCCCGAGCGACGCGGCCAGAGCGCGAGGGTCGAGCGGCTCGCCGAGCGCGACGCCGAGGGACCGCCGGTATTCCGCGGCGGCTCGTTCGCACCACGACTTGAACCCTCGGCGCATCAGTCGGACTCGGTCAGCGCCTGTTGCGCCGCCAGGATCAGGTCCTGCAGCGCGGCGGCGGTTTCGGTCGTCATGGTCTCGCGGCTCCGGAAGTGCACCGCTACCGTCGGCCGGTCGAGGTCGGTCGGATCGAAGCCCAGCAGGCGGGCCGGATCGATCTCGAGCCACTTGCAGATCTTCCTGAAGTTCTCGAGATCAGGGAGCTGGCCGTTCTCCACGCGGGAGAGCGTCGCCGGCGACAAGCCGATCTCCCGCGCCGTTGTCCGGATGCCGACCTTTCCGCGCTTCCGCGCCACCATCTG
>JAJEEA010000247.1 GCA_022821235.1 Vicinamibacteria bacterium | reverse complement strand
CCTTGCGGCAGCGCGTCGAGCGGCTGAGCGCGGAGAACGAAGTCTTGCAGCGGCGAATCGAGCGGCTCGACGTGCTGGCGACACGCTTGGCCGAGTATTCCGGAACATCCGCCGTCGGGAAACCGCGCGGCCTCCGTATCTGATGCGCCGTCCGGGACCGGATCGGGATCATGGTCCGAGCCGCTGATGGTTCCCGGCCGTCACGGAACGTCGACCCAGCATCTCGACGGCTTTCCCCGGTATCGGGCCCGACGTATGTCCTGATGCCCGCGGCCCTGAAAGCTCGCCCCCGCCCGGCGAACCGGACGGGGGCGCTCTTCTACCGGAACCGCAACCTGCCGCGGACGCCGACGGTGTGTTGCGGGGCACCGAGCGCGCTCTCGCGTCGCGTGCCCTCGAGGCGCAGCCCGACCCCTGATCCGAGCTCGTAGCGCACACCGCTTGAGAAGGCGCGCACGCCGCTCTCGGCCAGGTAGAAGCCACTGTAGGGCGTGCCGTGGAAGCCGGCGATGCCGTATGCCACCTCACCGTCCACGTTGGGGCCCATGCCCAGGCGGTGGCCGCCCACCGCGTCGGTCACGCCGCGCTCCCAGAGCTGGTTCACTCCGCTCAGGTGGTCACCGTACGACGGCGCTACCCGGATCGACAGCCCCTGCCCGCGGGTCGCCGGGTCGAACATCAGCGTGCCGCCGATGCCCCACTCCTCGTAGCCGGCGCGCGCCAAGATGACGAACCGGCCGCGGCCCTCCGCGGTCAGCCCGAGATTCGAGTTGGTGTAGCGGAGCCCGCCGCCGACTTCGCCGCTGGCGCCGTTTATGCCGTCGCCGTCGTCGTAGCGCATCCCGCCCTCGAGCACGAACGCCATCTGGCTGCCCGCCTGGGTGCTGAAGCCTTGCGTCAGTTCGAGGGCGAGCTTGCCGCGCTGCATCTCGACCGTCACTTCCTCGATCTGCTGGTTGCCGTCGACCGTGACCTCGCCGTACCAGCCCTCCGCCTTGAGGCGCACGCCGCCCGAGCCGCGCGTGAGCAGTTGGTAGCTCGCGCCCCCCGCCCCGGTCAACAGGCTCGCGGGGCTGGTGCGCAGTCCCTCGCGTTCGTCGTCGACATCGATATCGCCGCGGCCGAGCCCGGCCGAGCCCCACACCGAGGCACCGCCCCCTCCCGAGAACCAGGCCATGTAGGGATGCACGCTGGCCATGGTGGTCCCGTAGGTGCCGCGCACGGGACTGGCGCCCGTCTTGTCGGTGAAGTCGAAGCTTCCCGACGAGTACGAGCCCGCGACACCCGCCAGGAGGTCGGGTCCCACGCGAGCGTCGATACCGGCGTGGGCGCTCACCATGTTGCCCTTCCAGTCGAGCGTGCTCTGGCCGGGTTCGCCCAGGTAGTGGTATTCGCCCGAGCCCCAGCTCGCCAGTTGCGTGCCGGTGGCGGACTGTTGTTGCGGCGCGTCGGAGGCCCCCAACGGCATCGTAAAGGAAGTGCCGCCAAAGAGCGCGGCTAGCCCGGCCTGGTCGCCCTGGGCGAGGCCGAAGCCACCCCCGTCCGGTGCGGAAAGGCTCGCGGCCATCGACGACAACCCGTTCGTCTCCACGCGCCGCTGCATTCCCATCCCGCTGGCCACCGCATCGACACGGCGAGCGATCGCCGAGACGGTGCTCGAGGTCATAGCGGACGCCACGTGCGGCAACACGCGGGTGTTGAGCCGCCCCGCGCGCCCGATGGGGTCGTCGGTCTGGGCCGAAGCGCTCGCCGATGCCGCACCGGGACCCACCCGGTTGATCGCCGAGACGCGGTAGTGGCGCTCGCTCCCGGGCAGCAGACCGGTGTGCGAGAAAGTAGTGGCCCTGGACCCGGTATTGACCATCAGATCCATCCACGAGGTGCCGTTCTCCGAGACCTCGATGAGGTAGCCGGTGACGGTCGCGCCGCCGTCGTAGGCGGGCGCAAGCCAGAACAGATCGATCTGCGTGGACGTCACCGCGGTGGCCACCAGCCCCGTCGGCGCGTCGGGCACGGTCGCATCGGTAATGGCGCTCACGACTCGCGACGCTCGGCTCACGCCGATCCGGTTGATGGCCGAGACGCGGTAGTGGCGCCTGGTGGCCGGCTCCAGCCCCGTGTGCACGTAGGCCGTGCGCGTGTTGTGCGAGTTGGCCACCAGGTCATCCCAGCGGGCGCCTCCGTCTTCGGACACCTCGATGCGGTAGCCGGTGATGCGCGTACCGCCGTCTCTCGTGGGCGCCAGCCAGGAAAGCTCGATCCGCGAGGTGCCATCGGCCTCCGCGTCGAGACTCCGGGGCGCGCCCGGCACCGCGGCGTCGGTGGTCGCGCTCGCAAAGTTCGAGTACGGCCCGGTCCCCGCGCCGTTGGTCGCAGCGACCCGGTAGTACCGCGTGGTGGCGGGCTCGAGGTTCACGTCGGAGAACGTCGTTCCCTTCGAATTCGTGCTGCGGCGGAGGAGCTGCCAGGTCCTGCGCTGGTCGTCGGATTTCTCGATCCGGTAGCCGCGGATCGAGTCGCCGCCGTTGTTGCGGGGCGCAGTCCACGACAGGTCGATGCGCGCGGTGCCCACCGCCCGGGCCGTCAGCCCGACCGGCGCCCCGGGGGCTTCGGCGTGCGTGGTCGTGCCCCTCTCGAACGACCACTGGCCGGTGCCCACGCTGTTAATCGCCGCCACCCGGTACCGGTAGAAGGTGGCCGGCTGGAGGTCCGTGTGCGTGAAGGTGATCGCCGTCGAACCCGTGTTGGGCGCGATCGTGTTCCAGGCTCCGTCGCGGCCGCGCGCCGACTGAATGGTGTAGCCGGTGATCCGCGCCCCGCCATTGGTGGCCGGCGCCTCCCAGTCGAGGGTGATACTGTTCGGCCCGTTCGCCAGCGCGTCGAGGTTCTGCGGTCGCCCGGGCGGTGCGGCGTTGGTCCTGCCTCGGACTGCGGTCGATGGGGCGCCCTGCCCCTGGGCGTTGAGCGCGCGCACGCGATAGTACCGGGTCGTGTTGGGGGCGAGACCGGTGTGCAGGTAAGTGGTGGCCGTGCCGGTGGGGCCGGGCCGGACGAAGAACCAAGGCAAGGTGCCGGTGGAACTCCACTCGATGCGGTAGCCCGTGATGGGACTCCCTCCGTCGTTGGTCGGGGCGCTCCAGCTGAGGCGGATCTGTTCGCTTCCTTCCTCACCGATCGGAGTCGTCGCCCTGAGCCCCGTCGGCGCGCCCGGAACGGTGAGATCGTCGGTGGTCGCGTCGGCGACGTTCGACCAGGCGCCCGGGCCCGCCCGGCTGATCGCCCTGACCCGGTAGTGGCGGGTCGTGTTCGGCGAGAGGCCCGTGTCCTGGTAGGTGGTGCGCGTGTTGCCCGTGTCGTCCTCGCGGTCCCTCCATCTGCCGGTTCCCGTGCTCGACCACTGGATCTGGTAGCCGGTCACCGGGGACGCTCCGCTGGACGATGGCCGCGTCCAGCGCAACTCGATGACCGATACCCCTCGGGCCTGGGCCGTCAATTGTCTGGGGGCATCCGGCACACCCAGCGGGGTGATGTCGCCATCGACGTTCGAGGGGTCTCCCGTGCCGAAGGAGTTGATCGCCGAGACCCGGTAGTAGCGGGTCTCGTTCGGCTCGAGGCTCGTGTCCTCGTAGGTAGTGCGCGTGTTGCCCGTGTCGTCCTCGAGATCCCTCCATACACCTGTTCGCGTGCTCGACCACTCGATCCGATACCCGGTGATCGGGCTGCTGCCGGGATTCTGCGGGGCGCTCCAGCTCAGTTCGATCGTCGAGAAACTGATGGCGGTCGCCGTCAGCGAGCGGGGCGGCCCCGGCGGCGTTTCCGCTGACGTGGTGGCGCTCACCGCGGACGTCCAGGGCCCGAAGTGGTTGGCGTTCCTCGCCCTGACCCGGTAGTGGCGGGTCGCGCCCGCGGGGACACCCGTGTGCCGGTACGAGGTCTGGGTCGCGGTTTGCGGCGGGCCCCAGCTTACACCGCCGTCCGCAGACACGGAAACCTCGTAGTGGGTGATCGAACTCCCACCGTCTGAGACCGGCGCGCCCCAGTCCAGGTCGATGACCGACGGGCCAGCGGCCGTCGCCCTCGGGTTCTGGGGTGCACTCGGTATCCCGGTCGCCGCCTCTGTGGTGGCTTGCGTGAACGCCGGGGGCCCGAGGGTGTTGTCGGTGTAAAGCGCCCTGACCCGGTAGTGGCGGGTGACGCCCGCCGAGAGACCCGAATGCAAGTGGGTGGTCGCGGCCGTAGTCGCCAGCAGCGTCCAGCTGACGCCGACATTCGCTGACCAGTCCACCTGGTAACCTCTGATCGTCTTCCCGTCGGTCGTCAAGGACGGTACGTCCCAGTTGAGGTTGATGCTGGTGGGCCCGCCGGCGACCGCCGTCAGATTGCGGGGTGCACCCGGTGTACCCGGGCTCCCCGGGCTCCCCGGGCTCCCCGTGCTCCCCGATGTGGTGGTCTGGACCACCGCCGGAGGGCCCGGCCCAAAGGCGTTCATCGCGGCGACGCGATAAAACACGATAGTGCCCGGGGGTGGATCTCTGTGTGTGTAGGTGGTGGCATCGGTGCCGGTGTTGGCCTCGACCTGTTCCCAGATCGTGATGCCGGCGTGGGTCATTTCGATCTTGTAGCCGGTGATCGCACTCCCGCCGGGCGACGGAGCTATCCAGGTGAGACGGACCGAAGACCCGACGGGGGTCGCCGTCAGATTCTGCGGTGCCGAAGGTTCGTTCTGACCCTGAAGCGCGTCAGGGGGAAGCCAGCAGACCACCGCGACGGCAACCATGAGGGAGCGGGCTGGTAAACCAAGCTTGTTCCGAATCATCCTGCCGCCTCCTTCTGCGCGTAGAAAGACCTGCGCGCGTCTGTGTGTGAGTCCATCTCAATGGGTTGGAAAGCCTTCGCTCCGGTCCCCCGTGGCGCCGTCACCTGCGCCACGCCGCCGCGTCCGGCAACCCGCGGCTGAACAGCATCTCGAGCGCCGCCCCCCCGGACCGTTCCGCCGCGTCCATCGCGGCGCGAGCCGGGGGCGGCACCTCGCGCAGGATGCCCCGCACCCGGCCGGTGCGCGGGTCGCGCAGGATGGCCGTCGGGCGATCGCTGTCGTCGTTCAGCGCGAACGTTCCGGCGGGGCCGTCGAGCGTGATGCCGGCGAGCTCGCCCGCCCAGCCGGGCTCTGCCGGCAGGACGAAAGCGAAGCCGGAGCCGCCGTCCCCGTCGGCCGTCCGGGGCATCGCGAACCTGAGCGAGAAGAGCTCGGTCCCGTGCGCGGTCCGGCCCGTCAGCGTGTACGCGCCGGCCGAGTCCGGGAGCGCCGGCGGCGCCTCGACGACGAAGACCGGGTTCAGGAACGGCGTGCCGTCGGCGTCCGCGCCGCCCCACAGCAGGAACGACCGCTCCGGGGCGGCCGGCGGTTCCACCGCCGCGCGTGCCTCGAACAGTCGATAGCGGAGCGCGTTGGCGAAGTGATAGTCGCTGATCCCGTCGGGGGGACCGCAGTACGACATCAGGTCCGGGGTCGTGGGACGCACCAACTCGCCGCGCGCGAAGTCGTAACCCCAGGTTCCGGCCGATCCGTCCGGGTGGGGGAACGATGGATCCGGGTTCCCCGCGCCACCGCACGGCGCGTGATGGAGACCCAGGTTGTGGCCGAGCTCGTGCGCGATGGTGCCCGACCGGGGGATCGAGAAGCCCGCCCAGCCAGGGAGGAACGCCGTCCCGGAGGGCCCAGTCACCGGGCCCGCCATCGTGCCCAGGTAGTGGCCGCCCCCGCCTTCCAGCACGCGGATCGCCTCCGTCTCCTCCATCAGGCGGCGGGCGTCGTTGCTCGAACTCAGCACAGGCTCGTGCGCTGTCACCTCGAGCGTTCCCACCGGGAGCAGCGCGCGCACGTCCGCGAGCAACTCGTGGCCCTGTGGATCCTCCGCCATCCCCCGGACCGCGTCCAGGATCGAGGAGTCCGGCGCCTGCGCCCACAGGAACGGAACGACCGTCAACTCGAGCGGTGGGAGGGCCCGCACGTCGACCGCAAGCCACCCGGTCGCGGGAATCCGCCGCGGGACGCCCAGCGCGGGGTCGAGCGTCCCTTCCGGGTCGACCTCGATCGCCATCTCGAGGCCGGGCCGCACCACGTTCCCCGGAATCTCGGCGCTGACCGACGTGGCGAGCGAGCCCTCGTCGACCTTGGCGGGGATCGCCTCGGACTTGCCCGGAACGTACTCCACGTGCGTCTCCCGGCCGTCGACGAAGAACCGCGCCCGGACCGCCGGAACGCCGGCACTCGCGGCCCGCGTCGCGGTTGGGAACACACGCAGCAACGCGCGCTTGCCCGCGACCAGCGGGACCGGGAACGCGCGCGACTGCACCGCCTGCACCAAGTACGCCGCCGGCGTCTCCCGTACGGCGCAGGGCGCGACGCGGCGCGTGTGGACCCCGTCGAGCCAGACCGCGAAGGCGGGGTCCGCAGGCGCGCACAGCCCCGTGCCCCCGGCCAGGAGCCGCTCGAGCCGGTCGAGCGATGTCAGCTCGGGCGGAAGCGGGCCCGACATCCGGGGGTTGCCCGTGAGTCCCAGCCCCCGCAGCCTCGCGAGGCCGCCGAGTTCGGGCGGTACCGAGCCCGACAGTTTGTTGTTCTCGACCCGCAGCTCCTCGAGGGCCGGTAGGCCGCCGAGTTCGGGCGGGATCGCGCCCGTGAGTGCGTTGCCGTCGAGCGCCAGGTGCGCGAGTGCAGACAGGCCGCTCAGTTCCGACGGAATCGAGCCCGTGAGCGTGTTCTCGCTGAGCCGCAGGTATTCCAGATGCGTCAGGTTGCCGAGCTCGGGCGGCAGCCGGCCCGCCAGCCCGTTGTCCCAAAGCAGCAGTTCGACAACCCGCCCGTACTCGTCCACGTCGACCCCGCGCCACTCTGCGAGCGGCGCGTCGGTGAGCCAGTTCCTCGAGTCGATCCAGGTGCGCCCGCCCGTCGCGTCGTGGAGCATCTCGAGGATCTCCCGGTCCGTGGCCGGTGCGCACTCCGCCCCGGCGCCCTGCCGCACGGCGATGGCGCCCAGCCACTCCCGGAACACCTCGTCCGCTGGCGCACACAGCTCCGTGCCGGCGTAGTCCAGCTCGCCCAGTGGCAGGTCGAGCAAGGTGCGCGGCAGCCGCCCGGACAGGGCGTTGTCGCCGATGCGCAGGGCCGTCATCGCCGCCAGGTCGCCCAGACCCGCGGGGAGCCGCCCCACGAGTCCGTTGCCGGCCAGGTCTAGGGTCGCGACGCGGCCCAGGGAGTCGGTCTCGACCCCGTGCCACCCCGCGAGCGCCACGCCGCTCAGCCAGCCTCCCGAGTCGGTCCAGCCCTCGCCGCCCGCCGACGCGTACAGCGCGGCCAGCGCGGCCCGGTCCTTCTCGTTGCAGTACGGGCCTCTCCCGAGCTCCCCGATCCCGTCCAGCCAGGCGGCGAACTCGGGCGTGCCTGGCGCGCAGAGACCCGCATTCCGCTCGAAACGGAACCGCACTAGCCCGCCGATCCGGACGAGACTCCGCGGGAGCGCGCCCGTCAGCGCGTTCCCGTCGAAGTACAGGAACTCCAGGCGCCTGAGACCGCCCAGCTCCGCAGGGGCCGGACCCTCCAACTCGTTGCCGCTCAGGGACAGCCCCCTCAGGCTTGCGAGGCTCCCCAGCTCCGAAGGGATCGGACCCTCGAGCCGGTTGCCGTCGAGCCACAGCCCCTCCAGACCGGCGAGATTCCCCAGTTCCGGCGGAATCGGACCATCGAGCCGATTGCCACTCAGGCTCAGCGACGTCAGCCCCGAGAGGCTCCCCAGTTCCGGCGGAATCGGACCCGCCAGCGCGTTGCCGTCGAGCCACAGTTCGTCCAGGCCAGCGAGATTCCCCAGTTCCGGCGGGATCTGACCCGTCAGCGCGTTGGCGCGCAGATTGAGCGACGTCAGCCCCGAGAGACGCCCCAGATCCGGCGGGATCGGGCCTCTCAGGCCGTGCGACACCCACTCCCCGGTCTCCCCGTCCTGGCGACCGCCGAGGTCCAGGCGGACTACCCGGCCGAACGCGTCCGTCTCCACTCCGCGCCACTCTTCCAGCGGCCCGTCGCCCAGCCAATTCTCGTCGTCGGCCCAGTTCGGACCGTCCGTCGCCGCGTGGAGCGCGGCCAGCGCCGCCCGGTCCCCATGCTCCACCGCCACCGTCACCGTGGCTGTGCCCGCGACCGCGCCGACCGTCGCCGCGACCGTCGTCGTCCCGTTGCCGGCCGCGGCCACCAGCCCCGACGCGCCGACCGTCGCGACCTCGGGGCGCACGCTCGTCCAGATCACCGCCACCCCAGACATCGCCCGCCCGTTGCCGTCGAGCACGCGCGCGCTCAGTTGCACGGTCGCGTCCGGCGCCGTGAGCGACGCGGCCGCGGGCGTGACCGTCACGCTGGCCACGCGAAGCGTATCGGGCGGAGGGCCCGTGGCGCCGTCGCCGCACCCCCACGCCGCGGCCGCGCAGATGGCCAACAACGGAACGTGAATCCGTGTGCGGTCGTTCGGGGCACCGTCGCTCTCTCGTTCCATGCCCGCGGGATGATCCCGTCCCGGCTCCACGACGGGCTCGGGGTTCGTTCGGCGGACCGACCGGGACCGGGTCGTTGTCGTCATTGCTGAATACGGAGTAACCCCCCGCCCGGCGAACCGGACGGGGGGTTGCTGCTGCCATCGGTCAGGCCGATGGGGTTGGAGGGTTGATTAGCCGGCTGGGATGGCTGCGGCGGTTCCCTTCACCCACGTGCCGCCGTCGTCCGCCCTCGTGTCGACGCGGATGTGAGATGCCTTCCGCAGGTTCGCCTGAGTGACTGTGTAGACAAGGGCTGGGGCGTCATCGTCTTGCCATGCGTCGGCTGCTGCGCCGGCAGTAGCGTTGAGGTCAAACGCTGCCATGTTCCACTTGCCCCAACCTGCTCCCGAGTCAGTGTCCGGGTCGGTGTCCCTCGTTACGGCGGCGAGGGTCGGGGTGGCGGTCAGTACCACCCACTCCCACCTGTTCTCCGTGCTGGCGGAGCCGGTCTCGACCTGGACGTACAGCGCGACCCGGTGCTCCAACTGCGGGCTGCCGGGTCCAGACCAGGAGGCCGTGATGTTGTCTGCCACCCGGCCGTCTCCTGAGCCTCCAGTGACATTGCGCTTCGCCGCAACGCCCGAGGCGCCATGCGGCACGCCGGCGAGGTCTTCGGCGTCGCTGACGGGCATACCAGTCGCAGCGTCGCTGCGGGCCACTCCGTTCGCATCTACTACCGGATGGCCGATCCCGACCATGAGGTCGCGATAGTCTTCGTCATCGGCGTCGGGAATGATGTACGTAGTGATCCGGTCGTGCTTTACGGTGGTGCCGTTGGGCGCTGGCGTTGTCCCGCGGCCGGCGGTGCCGGTGGGGTTCGCGCGAGTCCTCGTCCCGCGGATGGCGGAGACCGGGGTGGTGACGCCGGCCGAGGGTGCAGCGGCGGTAGCAAACCGCGTGGCGCTGGTGCGATGGCGGGTCGTAAACGCGGCGTTGTTCGCAGCATCCGGGGCCGTGTACGGGTTGGCAGCAGCGCCGGCGGGGTCCAAATCAGTCCCGGTGTTATTCCTCGTCTCGTAGTGCCACGTCACCACGATTGTGTCCCCGGGTTCTCCCTTGACGAGTTCGAAACCACGGGTGGTTGCGGTCGGGGTAATGTCGTTGGTCCCCGTGACTTCAACGTCGGTCTTCACCGATCCGCGCCTGACGCTCGCGATTCGAGGCTGGACGCTATTTCCGCTGAACGTGCCGAACTGCAACACCTGGCCGGGGATGACGGCGATCTGACCGCCGGGTCTGGTTACCGGGGGATCGAACCAGGTATACCTCTCCGCGTCCCTCAAGTTCAGGAAGTTCGGATTGTTGGGGAAATAATCGTCCCGAGGCTTGGCGTCGAGGTAGACGGTGCCGCTAAGGGTGGGCACGAAGACGCTGAACGTCCCGGTCTCCGTGGTGGTCACGTCATCCACGGCATTCGTCATGGCCGCATCGCTGTACGCCGTGACCGTAACCTCGGCCAGGGGCATGCCGCCTCCCGGACCGGTCACCAGGCCAACAATCTCCGTGGCCGGGTAGCCCGTGAAGTCGATGTTCTGGCTCCCGCCGGAGATGGCGGACGCCTGACGCATCTCGGGGATGAAGTGATACCCGTCCATGCTCGGCTTCACGTCCACCAGCGGATCGTTGTTCGGCGCGGTCTGGACCATTGCGATGTAGGTGCCGTCGTCGCCCGTGGTCACCTTGCCGCCGGTGGCGTTGAGCGGAGCCTTTCCGTCAACCGTGATCGTCACGCCCTTGATGGGCGCGTTGGTGCCGGCCGTAGTCACAGTGCCGGTGATCGCAACGGTGCTGTTTGCGCCGCCGCGGGTGACGTTGACCTGCGTGGTCGTGTTGGCCGTAAAGTCGATGGCGTCCGCGCTGGCCGACGGGAAGCCTGCCAGCGTGGTGGTCACCTTGATCTCGCCGTCGTCGTTGGCGCTGACGCCCTCGGCGATGTAGCGGCCCAGGTCGTCGGTCGTGTCCTCGACGCCGTTTGCGCTGACGTTGATGCCCTCAAGCCCGACGCCGAGCGCGTTGCGGACGAATCCGTAGACGGTCGCGGTGGATGGCGTGATGTCGAGAGCGACGTCGCCTCCAAGGGGGCTGAGCGCGTTGCCCAGCATGTCTTCGCTCCCCTTGTCGCCCAGCCTCGCCCTCCAGCCGTCCGGAATACCGAGCTCGTAGGCGCCAGCGGCCATGTCGTCGAAGTCGAACGCCACGCGGTCGTCGTGCGGTGTCGTCGGGTCGTTGCTCTTCGCGGTGGTGAAGTCCCGTCCGACACCCGCGAGATTCTTACCCTCGACCGGAGACAGGCTGACCTCAATGCCGGATACGCGCGTCGGGTCCGACGTCTTGAACTCGGTGCCGGACTTCGCGACGCTCCTCTTCCAAACCAGCCCGCTTACGTTGTGCAGGCTGACGACGCCGAACGAGCCGCACTTGCCGAAGTCCTGGCCCGTGGGCTCGGTCTCCGTCAGCGGACAGAGCGTAACCGTGTGGCCGAAGCCGCCCATATCGCCGAACGCGCCGCCCATCACGCCGTTCTCCTCCATGTTGCGGTAGGCGTCGAGCCCGTGGGCGTCCAGCAGCATGTGGCCGTCCCTGGCGGTCGCATGAACGACGATGTCCATGTCCGCCGGCAGGTGCGAGAAGGTGTATTCGCCATCTTTGTCGGACGTGTTCGCCCTGGAGTCCCAATCGTCGTTGGAGATCGGGCTGGTGAACCTGCCGTCGTTCCCGCTCGCCTGCCGGACCTCGAGATCGACCAGTCCGGACATCCTGACGTCGCCGTGCCCAACGTTGCCCGTGTAGCCGCGGACCTGATCGAGCTCGTGGTGCACGTAGACCTTGAGCGTCTGCGTCGTGTAGGTCACCACGATCGGATCGGCGTCCATGTTGCCCGCCACCGAGAGGCCGGTGTGCGTGTAGCTGCCGCCGGACGACTCGTACATCTCGCCGCCGTCCAGGTCGTCGTGCTGGTCGTCGGCGACCGCGAACGAGAAGCTTGCCGGGACCGCATCAACGGTGGTCGTGAACGTCGCGGTGCCGTCGTCGCCCAACTCGCTCGGGCCATCGCCCGTCAAGGCCCAGCCGGCGAGCGCGACGCCGCCGCCGTAGTCGCCACGGTCGACCGTGGCGCCGCTGACGGTCACGTCGACGTTGAGGTTGACGATGTCGTTGGAGTTCGCACCCGCGGTCGCAAACATCTGCGGATCCCACGAGACCTCGGTCATGCCGTCGGCCACACTGTAGCCTTCGGCCGAGACGCCCGCGTTGACCATGTTCCCGCTGGTCATGGCGCGCGCGACCTTGATCGCCACGGAGCCGTCGTCGCCGGTCGTGCCGCT
>JAJEEA010000303.1 GCA_022821235.1 Vicinamibacteria bacterium | reverse complement strand
TCGCCGGCCGGGCCCTGGTGCGTGCTCTCGTCGGGCGAGACCACGGTCACGGTGTCCGGAGCGGGGCGGGGCGGCCGCAACCAGGAGCTCGCGTTGGCGGCGGTCGAGAAGATGGGCGGGCTGGGCGCCGCGGCGGTGCTGGCCAGCGTCGGCACCGACGGGGTCGACGGGCCCACCGACGCGGCCGGGGCCATCGTCGACCCCGAGACCTCCGGCCGCGCCCGGGCCCTGCGCCTGGGTCCGCCGGCGGCGTACCTGGCCGAGAACGACGCGTACGCGTACTTCCATCGGCTCGGCGACCTCGTTCGCACCGGCCCGACCGGCACCAACGTCGGGGACATTCAGGTGGTGCTGACGCCCGGTGCGGCCTCGCGGGCGCGTTGACGGATTCCTGTCCGGGCCGCGGCGACGACGCGGACTCCCGGCGGGTCGACCGGGCGCCCGGCGGGGCCGGGCGGGCGAGAGATTCATGACGATGAGGGCTACGACGGACAGGACCGAGCCGCACGCCGCCGCGCTCCTCGGCGGCATCCGCGACCGGGTGCATCATCCGGCCACGATCCGGGAGCTGATGCGCGTGCTCAAGATCGCGCGAAGCGAACGCCACGGGTTCCGCCGGCAGATCGCCGGGCTCGTCGACGCCGGCAAGCTCGTCCGGGTCCGCGGGAACCGCTACGGCCTCGCCGACCGCATGCACCTGGCGGCGGGCCGCCTCGCCGTCAATCCGCGCGGCTTCGGGTTCGTCAGCCCCGACCACGGCGGCGACGACGTCTACGTGGCCGCGGCCAATCTCGGCGAGGCGATGCACGGCGATCGGGTGACGGTGCGGATGGAGCGGGCCGGCGACCGGGCCGAGGGCCGCATCGTCGAGGTGCTCGAGCGTGCGAACGCGGACATCGTGGGGCGTTACGAGGCCGCCGGCGCGGGCCGGGGTTTCGTCGTGCCGTTCGACGAGCGGGTGAACATGGAGCTCCGGATCCCCGCCGGCGGCCGCGTCGAGGCCGAGGCGGGGCAGATGGTCGTGGCCGCCGTCGACGGGTGGCCGGCCGGGGGGCATGGCCCGGTAGGACGCCTGGTGGAGGTGCTCGGCCGGCTGGACGATCCCGGGGTCGACACCGCCATCGTCATCCGAACGCACCGCCTGCCCGACGGGGAGGATCCCGCGGCGGCGGCGGAAGCGGCCCGTCTCGGGGACGCGGTCGCACCGCGGGACCTGGAAGGGCGCACCGACTTTCGGGGGCTGCCGACGGTCACCATCGACGGCGAGACGGCGCGCGACTTCGACGACGCGATCACCCTCGAGACGCTGCCCGGCGGCGGCCGGCGGCTCGGCGTGCACGTCGCCGACGTCGCCCACTACGTGGCGGAAGGGAGCGCGCTCGACGAGTCGGCGCGCGGCCGGGGCACGTCGGTGTACTTTCCCGAGCGGGCCATCCACATGTTCCCGGCGCCGCTCGCCACCGGGCTGTGCAGCCTGAAGCAGGGCATGGACCGGCTCGTGCAGTCCTGCCTGATGGACGTCGACGACGGGGGCCGCGTGGTGCGGTACGAGCTGCACGACGGCGTGATCCGTTCCGATGCGAGAATGACCTACGCCGAGGTGGACGCGATGCTGACGGCGCGCGACGCCGGCGACCGGGCGCCCCGCGCGGCGCTGGCGCCGATGCTGGCGTCGATGGACGCGCTGGCGCAGCGGCTCACCGCCCGGCGGCGGGAGCGCGGCTCGCTCGACTTCGACCTGCGGGAGACCCGACTGGTGCTCGACGAGGCGGGCGCCGTCGAGGACATCGTGGCGGCCGAGCGCAACGCGGCGCACCGCATCGTCGAGGAGTTCATGCTGATCGCCAACGAGACGGTGGCCGGGCACCTCGAGGCGCACGGCCTGCCGGCGTTGTTCAGGGTCCACGAGCCCCCGGACCCGGCCCGGGTAGCGGAATTCGACGACTTCGCGGCGACCCTCGGCTACCGCCTCGGCGCGCCGCCGGACCGGGCGCAGCCGCGGCACTTCCAGCGCCTGCTGGCGCGGGCGCACGGCACGCCGGTGGAGCGGCCGGTGGCCCTGCTCATGCTGCGGACGATGCAGAAGGCGCGCTACGACGCGGTCAACGTCGGGCACTTCGGCCTCGCGTCGGACGTCTACGCCCACTTCACGTCCCCGATCCGGCGCTACCCGGACCTCGTGGTCCACCGCCTGCTGCGGGAGTCGCGGCGGGGACCGGCCTCGGGGGAGCGGGCCGCCGAGCTCGCCGACGAGCTGCCGGAGACCGCGCGGCACGCCTCGGCCATGGAACGGCGGGCCGAGGACGCCGAGCGCGAGATCGTGCAGTGGAAGAAGGTCCGTTTCATGGCCGACAAGGTCGGGGAGGAGTTCACCGGCTACGTCGTCGGGGTGACCCGCTTCGGGCTCTTCGTCGAGCTGATCGAGCACTTCGTCGAAGGGCTGGCGCACGTCTCCGGCATGGCCGACGACCACTACCGGTTCGTGGAGTCCGATCACGCCCTCTGCGGCGAGACCACCGGCAAGGTCTACCGGCTGGGCGATCGCGTCGCCGTGCAGGTGCTGCGCGCAGACCCCGCGCGGCGGCGGATCGATCTCGGCCTGGTGGAGATTCTCGACGCGGTCCGCGCCTCCGAGCGGAGCCGCGCGCCGCGCCTCGGCCGCCGCACGCGCGACCGGCGGTCGTCGAAGCCTCGGGGGAGCCGCCGGTTGCGGCGTACCCGGGGGCGGGGTTGACGCCATGACGCGCCACGTCGTCATCGGCACCGCCGGTCACATCGACCACGGCAAGAGCGCTCTCGTCAGGGCCCTGACCGGCACCGATCCGGACCGGCTGAAGGAGGAGAAAGCGCGCGGCATCACCATCGATCTCGGATTCGCGCACTGGAGCGACGGCGACACCCGCCTGGCGTTCGTGGACGTGCCCGGCCACGAGCGCTTCGTCAAGAACATGCTGGCCGGGGCGAGCGGCATCGACGGCGTGCTCCTCGTCATCGCCGCCGACGAGTCGGTGATGCCGCAGACGCGCGAGCACTTCGACATCTGCCGCCTGCTCGGGGTCACGAGCGGCGTCGTGGCCCTCACCAAGGTGGACCTCGTGGACCGGGAGACGGTCGAGCTGGTCGAGCTCGAGACGGCCGACCTGCTGGCGGGCTCGCCGCTCGAGGGCAGCCCCGTCGTCCCGGTCTCCGCGCGTACCGGCGAGGGCGTGGAGGAGGTGCGCTCGGCGTTGCTGGCGATGGCCGGCCGGTGCGCCGGACGGCCGCCCGCCGGCGCCGCCCGCCTGCCCATCGATCGGGCGTTCACGGTCCGGGGCTTCGGGACCGTCGTCACCGGCACGCTGGTCTCGGGCCGGCTGGCCGTCGACGACACCCTGACCGTGCTGCCGGCCGGCGTCGACGTGAAGGTGCGGGGGCTGCAGGTCCACGGCGCCATGCAGTCGGCGGCGGAGGCCGGGCAGCGCGTGGCCGCCAACTTCTCCGGCGCGGGCGCGTCGGGGGCGGCGCGGGGAGAGACCGCGGTCACTCCCGGCAGCTTCGAGGCGACGCGTTGCGTCGACGCGGTGCTCGATCTCCTGCCGTCGGCGCGACGGCTGCGGCACGGCGCGCGCGTGCGGTTCCACCACGGCACGTGCGAGGTGCTCGGGCGGGTGGCGCTGGGGCCGGGCCTCGCCGGCGAGGTGGCGGAGAACGACGCCCCCGACGCCCTGCCCCCGGGCGGACGCGCGTTCGCGCGGCTGCGCCTCGAGGGGGCGGCGGTGCTGACCCGGGGAGACCGCTTCATCCTGCGCGCGTACTCGCCCCCGCTGACCATCGCCGGCGGTCGGGTCCTCGATCCGTCGCCCCCGCGCGGGGGCATCCGCGCCGGGCCCACGCGGGCGCGGATGGACCGGCTGTTGAAGGGGTTGTCGGACGCCGCCGCCGACGGCGACCGGGCGCTCGCGGCCCTCGTCGGCGAGCGGGGGCTGACGGGGCTGCAGTCGGCGGCGCTCGTGGCGCGGGCCGGCCTCGCTCCCGAGTCGGTCGGCGCCGTCGTGGAGCGGTTGTGCGCGGCCGGGGCGGTGCGGCGCATCGGCGACCGGCTCGTCGAGGCCGAGGCGCTGCGCGCCGGGGGCGATCGGCTGCTGGAGATGGTGTCCGACTTCCATCGCGCGAACCCGTTGCGCGACGGGATGCCCCGGGAGGAGGCGCGCGAGCGCGTCTTCCGCCACGCCGGCCCGGGGGTCTTCGAGGCGGTGCTCGACGAGTTGACGGGCGACGGCCGCCTCGTGGTGCGCGATTACCTGGCCCTGCCCGGCCACAAGGTGACCCTCTCGCCGGAGGAGCTCCGGGCCAGCGGGGAGATCGTCTCCCGCCTGCGGGACGCGGGGCTGCGGCCGCCGGCCCCGGCCGCGCTGCGGGAAGAGGTCGGCATCGACGAGGAGGCGCTCGACCGGGTGCTGAGGCGCCTGGCGCGCGAGCAGGCGTTGGTCAGGGTGGGGCCGCTCGTGTTCGACTTCGCCGCCGTCGAGTCGCTGAAGGCGGACCTCGCCGCCCTCAAGGCGGGCGGCGAGGGCGCGACCATCGACGTCGCCACCTTCAAGGAACGGTACGGGGTCAGCCGGAAGTTCGCGATCCCTCTGCTGGAGTATCTCGATCGGGAGCGTCTCACCCGGCGGGTCGGCGAGAAGCGGGTCGTCCTGTAGGAGCGGGTTCGCGGCGAGGACGCCGGCGCATCGGTCGGGCGGAGCGCGGAGCCGGAAGCAACGCTCCCGGGGCGAGCACGCCGGGCGGGCATGGCCTTTGCTATCGTGGGCAACTCTGGCTAAACTGGAAGGCGGGCATCCGTTCGATGCCAGGAGTCTGCCCCGTAGAACGGCGCCGCCTCCGGAGGAGGCGCAGACTCCCCGGAGGGTTGGTTGGGCGCCCGGCGGATCCGCGGGCGACGATGGGCAGGCTACGCCGGCAGGACGTGATTCAGGTGGACGGCGGGGCAGGATAGCGACAAGGGCGCGGAATGGACGAGACAGCGCGGCAGTCTTTCACCATCGGGGTGTTCCAGGACATCGAGTGGGCGCAACGCGGGCTCGAAGCCCTCGGGAAGGAGGGCTTCCCGGCGGAATCGATCTCGCTCATCAGCCGGCAGACTCCCGAGGCGGCGGCGCTGGTGAAGCAGACGTTCGGGGTGGACGGTGATACGATGGACCTCGCCCGCATCGGGTCCGTGGTGGCGCACGGGCCGCTGGTCGGTGCATTGCAGGGCGGCGCCGGAGACCTCGGGAGCGCGGGTATCGCCGCGACCATCCGGCGAGTGGGCTTCCAGGCCCACGACGGGTACATCTTCGAGACCCTGACCGCGCGCGGCGGGGTGCTCGTGGGCGTCCACAGCGAGCCGCGGGCGGCGGACGCGCTCGCCGTGATGTTCGCGTACGGCGGGGGCAACGCGTCGATCGGCGCGTGGGCCGGCCGCGTCTGAGCCGCCGGGTCTGCGCCGCACGGCGGTGCGGACGCCTGAAGGGTCGGGCGGGCCGAGCGAGGCCGCAGGCGGCTTTGGCGGGCGGGCAGGACGAGTCGGCCGGGAAGTCGGCGCCGCAGGAACCGCTCCGCCTCCTGCGGGAGGCGCCGACTCGCGGCAGGGTTGATTGAGGCGGCTCCGCCCGGCGGCTTCGGTGCCGCCCGGCGGTGATTCTCCGGGCCAGGAGCGCTTCGCGTGAGCCATGGCTTGAACCTCGGGCCACTCCCGTTTTCACCCGGGCGGCAACGCTACACGCCGCCGGAGCGCCGCCGGCGAAAGGCCGGGCCGGCGACCTCCCGCCCTGCACGCCGCAAGCCCCGCGCCGGCGCCGCCACGGGCTGGGAGTCGGCGGGGCACGTTCCCTTTCTCGGGGTCCAGCGGGGGCGGATACGCGGCGCCCTCGGCGCGTCGTTCACGAGTCACCTGCTGGGGGTCGCGCTCGTCCTGCTCGTCGTCCGGACCACGCCCGTCGAGGAGATCTTCGAGGAGCGGCTCAACTACGACATCGTCTGGATACCCCAGGCGGGCCCGGGCGGCGGCGGGGGCGGCGGCGGCAACGAGTCGCTGGAGATGCCGCGGCAGGTCGAGGCCCCGGGCGAGGACACCATCGACGTGCCCGTCGAGGTGCCTGAGGAAGTGGAGGCGCCGCCCGAGGTGGAGCCCGAGCCGGAGCCCGAGCCGCTGGAGTCGCAGGCCATACAGCTCTCGGCCGTGCCCATGGGCGCATCGCTCCAGGCCCGGACGGGGCTGCTCGATGGCCTCCTGTCCGGCGCCCTCGATTCGGCCGGCAGCGGCGCCGGCGGCGGCGCCGGCGAGGGATCGGGCGGCGGCATCGGGCCGGGGGAGGGAGATGGCCTCGGACCCGGCGAGGGCGGCGGCACCGGGGGCGGCGTCTTCCGGCCCGGCAACGGCGTCGAGACCCCCCGTCTGCTGCGCGAGGTCACCCCGAAGTACACGGCCGAGGCCATGCGGGCCAAGGTGCAGGGGATCGTCCTCGTCGAGGCGGTGGTCCTGCCGGACGGCACCGTCGGCGACGTCGACGTGATCCGCTCGCTCGACAAGGTCTTCGGACTCGACGAGGAGGCCATCAGGGCCGCCCGGCAGTGGCGCTTCCTGCCCGGGACCCGGTTCGGCGAGCCGGTGGCGGTGCTCGTGACGATCGAGTTGACGTTCACCTTGCGCTAGGTATCCGGTCTCTGACCGTTTCCGTCAAGTAGCCGTGCGGGAATCGGTACGAGTGTGCTTTCACGGTGAACGGGGCCCCGTCAACCGGACGGAGCGGGGGCGGGCCTGCTCGAGAAGGCGCGCCGAACCGCGTCCGCCCGGTGCGACCGTCTCGGTGGTGGACAGTTGGTAGTACCGCATGCCCTACCAGAGGGTGTACCGCATCCGCACACCGACGCACCGGGGGGCGAGCACGTTGGCGAAGTAGCGGCGCGACCGGAAGCCGTCCTCGGTGAGACCGATCAGGTCGGGGGTCTGGCGGACCCCGGTCACCGCGTACTCGTCGAAGAGGTTGTCGGCGTAGAACGTGAGGGTCCAAGCGTCCTTCGAGACCGACGCCGACAGGTTGTGGAGGTCGTAGGCGGGCAGCAGCTCGCCCCCCGCCCGCATGCCGATGCGGGTGAGCACGTCGCCGAGCTGTAGCCGTACCGGAGGTCGAACGCGACGTCGCCGCCGAGCAGCGCCGCCCAGGAGGCGAGCAGGCTTCCCTGCTGCCGCGGGGCGCCAGAGAGACGGTCGCCCCGGAAGGCGTCGGCCCCGCCGTCGAGCAGACCCGGGGAGTCCATCCTGAGCTCGGCGCGCGTGTACGACCAGGAGCCCCGGAAGCGCAGGGCGTTCGTCGCGCTGACGGCCGACGCGAGCTCGACGCCGCGGCTGACCGCCCCGCCGCCGTTGAGGGTGATGGGCTCCGCGCTGAAGGGGGTCAGGCCGGCCACCTGGATGTCGGTCCAGTCGAGGTGGAACGGCGTGCCGCTGAAGGTGACCCGCTCGTCGCGCCACGACCGGCGCAGGCCCATCTCGTAGTTGGTGGTGGGGTCGGGCTCGATCTCGGCTCTCCGCAGGCCGCTTGCGTCGCGAGGCGCGTCAGCGTGCGCAGTCGGGCCGGACCCGGTCCCGCACCGGGGCGGCGCGGGGTAACAGCCGGGCTTCGAGCGCGGCCGGCCCTGGTCGACCGGCAGACGGGGGAGCTGAGGCGGGCCGAGCTGTTCGTCGCCGTGCTCGGGGCGAGCGGCTTCACCTACGCCGAGGCGACCGCGACCCAGCAGTTGCCCGACCGGGTCGACGCCCATGTCCACATGGTCGAGTACTTCGGGGGCGCGACCGCCCTGTGGGTCCCCGACCAGCTCCGAAGCGCTATCGCCCGCCCCTGCCTCCGGCCGAAACCGATCGGACGAACTGTCGTGTCATGGCGCTCTCCTGCGGGTTGGAGACGCCTGTTGCCGCGTCAAGTCCCGAACCGGTAGGTGAACCCGATCTTCAGGCGGCGGCCCTTCGGATTGTGCGTCAGGCCGTCGAAGCCCTGCTCGTAATCGACGCGGGGCGGCGCCTCGTCGGTCAGGTTGAGCGCGGAGAGCGTAACGGTCATCCCGTTGTCGAGCCGCCAAAGGAAGTTCGCGTCCCAAGTGAGGAACGGGTCGACGAAGGGCGTGGCGGTCCAGACGTAGCGGTCCTCATACGAGGAGATGTGGTTCACCCAGCTCAACAGGCTGAAGTCGTTCCAGTGGTAACCGGCGGAGACCCGCGTCTTCACCTTCGGCATCGGTGGCGCCACCGGAATCTCGCGGTTGAACGCGCCGGCGACATCCTGTGCTTCGGTTAGCCGGACGCCGTCGATCTCCAGGGCGCGCAGCTGGTACCGCAGCAGGTACGTCGTGTCCAGGCTCCCGGAGAACTGGCCGTGCCCCGCATCGAAGCGCGCGCCGAAGTGCCAGTCGATGCCCGAGGTCTCGACGCCGGGCCAGTTGGTCAGGTCGACACGCACGCGCTCGATGTTGCCCGGAACGCACGACCCGTCAGTCACCCCGCCGGGGCAGAACACGCGGTGCTGCACCGCGCTCAGCCGCTGCCGCTGCTCGTCCCGACTCAGGTCGGAGTCGCTTGCCGTGCCGTCGATGTAGAGTTGGACGACGTTGTCGTAGGGCAGCGGTGCGATCACATTCGAGAAATCGTACGCCCAGTAGTCGAACGTCATGTCGATGCCCGGCGTCGCGAACAGGACGAGACCGGCGTTGTAGGTCAACGCCTCCTCGGGCACGAGGCTCCGGTTGCCGTAGGCGTCGACCGCCTTGTAGGCCCCCACCGTGTCGAACCACTCGAGCGTCGTCCGGACATCCTCGTTGAGGTCGTCCACCGAGGGTGCCCGGAAGGTCGACTGCACCGAGCCGCGCAGGGACAGGGCGTAATTGACGGACTCGGCGAGTTGCACCGTCGCCGCCGCCTTGGGGTCGAAGCTGCTCACGGTGTCGTGGATCTCGTAGTTCGCGGCGAGCTGAACGTCCAGCCGGGGGCCGAGGTTCAGCGGGATCTCGCCGAAGATCCGGTGGACCGTCTGGCCGGCCTCGTACGGGTGGAAGCCGGGCGTGAACGTGAACGGGCCGACCACGGACCCGGTGAACCGCCCCTGGGCGTCGAGGCACGACCGGTCTCCCGGCACCAGGCAGGGATTGAGCGACAGGTTCGCCGCGTCGTTCGGCATGGCCGACACGTCGAACCGCCGGAACTGGTACCCGACGGCGTAGCTCGCCACGTTCTCGATCCAGCTTCCGCTCAGCCTCGCGTCGCCGACCAGCAAGGCGGCCGTGCTGTCCAGGTTGACCTCCTCGTTGATCCAGTCGCGCAACGCGGCGCCGTTCGCCAGGGCCGGGACGAAGGCCGGGTTGGCCGTGATCTCGTACGCCGCGCCGGGCTGCGCGGAGAACTGGAGGGCGTTGCTGAACGGGTTGTAGTACAGGCAGTCGCCCCGGCCGGCCGCCGCGCCGCCGACGTGCCCGAGCGCCATTCCCGAGGGGGAGGCGGCGTCCGCCACGACGCCGACGCCGCAGTTCGGGCCCCCGTAGCCGCGGAAAGCAAGGAACTTGCGGTACGCGTACTCGGCCGGCTGATTCATGTTGCCGGCGGCGTGTGAGTAGCTGACGCCCACGTCGAGGGCGGCGTCCCGCCCGCCGAGCTGCAGGTCGCGCGTCACCGACGCGGCGACGCGCCCGGTGCGGGACTTGCGGCTCAGGGTCCGTCCCGGACCGCCGTTGCCGATCAGGCGGCCATAGAAGTACCAGTCATCGGACGTGAGGCAGTCGTCCGCGGACCCGAATCCCACCACGCCGTAATCCGACCCGCAGAACGCCTGCCGGCCCGGGTTGCTCGGCTCGACCACCTGGAGGCCGTCGAACAGCGACACCGGCGGGAAGGACGGGGTCGTGAGGTAGTCCGGGACCCGGGCATCGGCCAACATGGCCTCCAGGTGGTAGGTGGTCCGGTCGTTTATGGGGCCGTTCAGTTCGAAGAACGCTCGGGTGTGCTCCTGCTCCTCGATCAGGCTGTCCCAGATCTGATAGCGGAACGCGCACGTGTCCGAGAGCCGTGCGCCGCCGAACGCCTCGCACGCGGGGTCGATGAAGAAGTCTCCCGCGGCGCGCGCGCCGGCGAGCGTGGAGACCAGATCGCTCCCGGTCAGCGGCGGCGTGAGGAACGCCCCGGGGTTGCCGGTGCTCGACCAGCCCCAGAAGGTCTCCGAGCGCGGGCGCACCGCCCAGTCCCGCTCGGTCAGATCGAGCTCCTGGCGGTCCACGCGCTCCGCCGAGAAGACCGCCTGCGCGGATCCTATTCTCCTGCCCCAGATGGCGCCGAACGTCGTGTCGCCCGCGCTGTCGAAGTGGTCGCGGGAGACCGAGACCTCCAGGCCCTCGAACTCGTCACGGGTCACGAAGTTGGCGACGCCGGCCACCGCGTCCGACCCGTAGATGGCGGCCGCCCCCTCCTTGAGCACCTCGATCCGGTCGAGGGCGATGGTCGGGATGACGTTCACGTCGACGAAGCGCCCGCCGAACAGGCGCGCCGGGACCGGGACCTGCCGACGGCCGTTGATCAGCACCAGCGTTCGCGACGCTCCGAGACCGCGCAGGTTCACGTTGGCCACCGTCTCCGGCAAGGACAGCGCCTGGTCGTTGTACCAACTGTTCGCCTCGCCGATCACCGCGCTGCTCGCGCCCAGGTTCTTGAAGAAGTCGGTGACCGGCAGCGAGCCCTGCTCCTCCAACTCGTCGCGGTCGACCACGGCGACCGCGTAGGGCAGGTTGATGGGAGGCTGTTCGAACGCGGTGCCGGTGACGGCGACGGTGACCTCCTCGAAGACGTTGCCGATCTGAAGGATGGCGTCGAGGGTCGCCGTGACCCCCACCGCCAACTCGACGCCGTCCCGCGACGTGGAGAGGAAGCCGGGAAAGGTGAAGCGGACGGTGTAAGTCCCTGCCGGAAGCCCGGTGAACGCGTAGCGCCCGTCGGTACCCGTCACCTCGGTGCGCGGCGCGCCGGGCAGGGCGGGGCTGGACGCTTCGACCGTCGCCCCCGGCAGGACGGCCCCGGTGTCGTCGGTCACGGTCCCCGTGATTCCGCCGCCCTGGGCGAGCGCGGAAAGCGGTAGCGCCGCCGTGCACGCCACGAACCAGAGTTGTCTGAGGAGTCTTGAGCGACGAAGTTGCAGATGAGATTCCACAAGAGAACTCCTGCGCCGTCAGGCTGGCAGCCCGTGGTCGGAGGGCTTCCCGGCAGCACGAACGGCAGGCGTTGATGACTCGGCGTCGTAGAGCTTGTCCACGACGGCTCACGCCTCATCAGTGGCGTTGATCCAGTTTCGCGGACGGGTCGACGTCTGTCTTCGACGTTCGAGCTCGGCCGGACTGATCTGGCCGGGCGTCGAGTGACGGCGCCGCTGATTGTGCGCCTCGATGTAGTCGAACATCTGCATCCTCACCCCGCGGCGGCCGGGTTCGAGCGCCCGACGGCGAGCGGGGCCGCGAGACGCCGCCTCGACAGTCCAGTCACTCGCGGACGGCACACTCGCCGCCTGACTTCGTCGAGCTGCGCACGACCAAGCTTGGCGTCGGCGAACGCCCCGGCGGGCCGCGGCGTGCTTCCCGACCCGCCTCGCCGGAGGCGCGAGCCCGGTCCGGGCGGTGCGCATGTGCGGCTGGGCCTGGAGCGGATTGCGACAACAGCGGCTTCTGAGCTGTGTGTGTTACCAACCCACCGTTGCCCGCCCGAGCACGCCGTGGCTCGTGCCGCCCTGCAGCGGGCTCTCGCGCCGCTGCGCATCGATTCCCAGGTTGAGTTCCGTAGAACGAGCCTGCAGCATCGTCATCCCGTAGCCCAGCCGGTAGTATCGCCCGTACTCGGAGGTCGCGACGCCGACGCGCGGCGTCCCCACGAAGCGGCTACCCACGGGCAGCCCGTAGCCGACCTCGGCGTCGAGGCGGTCGCCTGCGGCGGTGCCGCCGTTCGCCATGCCCGCCATCGTCTCCCGGCCCCACAGCGCCTCAGCCCCGCTCGTCGCCTGGCCGCCCCACGACGGCGCGACCTTGGCGGTGAACCCCAGCGGCGTCGACGGTGTCGGGGTGTAGCTCACCGACAGCGCCACGGCCCGCTCCCGGAACCCCTCGGCCTGATGCACCACCAGGGTGCGTACCCGCACGTCCACCGCCAGCCCGCTCGCGGGGTCCCGACGCGACCAGGCCCCCGCCGACGTCCATGCCCGCGCCCGTCTCGGCGTCCCCGTCGTCGTGCCGCAGCCCCACCTCGACCACCGGCCGCAGCGACAGGCGCCCCGCGAGCGTGTAGGCGCGCGACCCCTCGAGCCCCGTCCGCACGCGGGTCACCGCGGCCTCGGTCGCGGCCAGGCGCCCGGTCGGCCCGTCCACGCCGTCGGACCCCGTGCCGACCCACCGTGCGTCCGCCTTGAAGGCCAGCTCGAAGCCGCCCGCGCCGCCCGCGACCAGCTCGCCCCGCGTTCCCGCCGCCGCCATCGCCATCGATAGCCCCGCCTCGAGGGTCGGCCCGCCGGCCGGCGTCAGCAGCATCGCCCCGGTCCCGTAGCCGGCCACGCTCCAGACCGTGACGCGCTCGGTCGCCTTGTAGCCCAGCCACGGATAGAGGCCGGTTACGGCCGAGGCCACCTCGCCGCCCGAGGCGCCGGCGTACTCGCCCAGGCCGCGGCCGTGGGACAGCGAGAGGCCCGCGACCACCGGCCCTCGCGCGTAATCGGCGCCGAACATGGTCGTGCGCACGTCGCCGCCGAGCGACAGCTCGCCTTCGCGGCCGGAGAAGTGCGACTGCGCCCCGCGGCTCCAGAACGACAGCATGCCGCCGTGCGTCTCGCGGTTTAGCGCGAACGCTGAGCCCGTCAGGGGATCGCCGCCCCCGATGCCCATCGAGAGCAGGCGGCCGCCGAGCGGCCCGCGACCGGGCCCCGCCTCAGTCGACCCACCCGGGGCGGGCCCCGGGCCGACTGCCCCGGCCATCCCGGGGCGGCCGAGCGAGCCTGGCGACCCGGCCATTCCGAGCCCCGACCCGGCCATCCCGAAGCCGCCCGGCCCGGCGCCCGCGCCCAGTCCAGCTCCCGCCGCCGGCCCCAGGCCGTCGCCCGCGACCCCGGGCATCCCGGGCAACCCGGCGGCGCCGGCGGCGCCGGTCCTTGGGTCCCCGAGCCCTGCGCCGGCCTCATGCCCGGCCAGACTCCCGAGCCCCTGCAGGAAGCCGAGCGCCATGTCCTGCTCCATCCCCCGCTGCAGCTCCCGGCCCGCGAGCCGGCCACGGAAGCCCGGCTCCCGCGGCGCCTGCAGCCGCTCCTCCACGTGCTCGACCACGTGCACCGCCGCCGCCCGCCCGAAGCGCGCCATGAGCGCCCGCGGCAGCGGGTCGCTGTTGTGGATCGTCCCCGTCGCCGTCGCATCCGCCAGATACGCCCCCGACGCGTTCGACAGCGTCAGCGTCAGCGTCTCGCCGTCATCGTTGTGTGAGTCCTCGAGCACCGTCACCGTCACGGTCTTCTCCGTCTCGCCCGCGGCGAAGCTGAGCGTTCCGTTTGCCGACCGGTAGTCCTCGCCCGCCGTCGCCGTGACGTCCGAGGTCGCGTACTTCACCGTGACCGTGTCCGAAGCCGTGCGGCCGAGCTTCACCTTGAACGACAACTGCGCGTTGTCCCCCCTCGTCCACCTCCGCGTCCTCCACCGAGAGCCCCGGCGGACCCTGCACTGCCGCCGACACCGCCGCCGACAGCATCCGCCCGTCCGCCGTGCACACCGCCGAAACGCAGCGCACTCGGTCGCCGACGCCGAGAGCGACAGCGTCACGGTGCCGTTTCCCGACGGGTGCACCGGGAAGCTGAAGAGGTCGCGCCCGTTGGCCACACGGGTCACGTGGCCCCTTCGGGCTCCCGTGAGCGTCAGCGCGGATCCCACCTTGCGGCCCGCTCCCGACGCAAGCTCCTCGCTGAACGCCAGCTTCACCGTGAAGCTCGTCGAGCCGTCGTGCTCCGCCGGCACGTCCTGAAACACCGCCGTCAGCGGCTCCCGCGGACCCTGCACTGCCGCCGACACCGCCGCCGACAGCATCCGCCCGTCCGCCGTGCACACCGCCGAAGACGCCGCGCACTCGGTCGCCGACGCCGAGAGCGACAGCGTCACGGCGCCGTCTCCCGACGGGTGCACCGGGAAGCTGAAGAGGTCGCGCCCGTTGGCCACACGGGTCACGTGGCCCCTTCGGGCTCCCGTGAGCGTCAGCGCGGACGCCACCTTGCGACCCGATCCGGACGCAAGCTCCTCGCTGAACGCCAGCTTCACCGTGAAGCTCGTCGAGCCGTCGTGCTCCGCCGGTACGTCCGAGAAAGCTGCGGTCAAGGCATCCGATGCATCCGTCGCCTCCTCCGTGTTCCGGATGGTCCCCACCGCCGTGCCGTCGCCGATATCCGCACCCGACGCGCCGCTCAGCTCCAGGTTCACCGTCTCGCCGTCGTCCTCCACGTCGTCGTCGATGATGGGCACCGAAATCGTCATCGTCGTCTCACCCGGCGCGAAGGTGAGCTCACCGCTGGTCGTTTCGTAGTCCGACCCGGCTGTCGCCGTGCCGTCCGAAGTCGCATAGGCCACCGTCACCGTGTCCGACGCCGCCGGCGACAGTGTCACCACGAAGTCCAGCGACTCGTCGTCGCCCTCGGTCGCCTCGACATCTCTCACCGACAGCCGCGCGTAGCGGACCCTGGCGGTGCGCCGTGATAAGGCGCCGTTCCACAGCGGGTGCGAATCCCGCCCGGCAACTGTCGCTCCAGCCGGTAGCAGTCGGAGCGGACGATGAAGGCAACGACATCGGCTCTATGCCGAGTCCTGGATTATGCGGAGTCGGCTCGGCGGGCCGCGTCCGCGTCGGTGTTCGGATGGATCGGTACTCCGCATAATCAGAGCGCTTCGAGGAAGTCGAGGAGTCGGTCGGTGGCAGTGAAGCGAAGCGGCTCAGGTGCGGGATCGGCCACCCGTCGCAGTGCAGCCTCCTTCATGGCCAGGTCGGCTTCGACGTACTGATGGGTCGTGGCTGTGTCCTCGTGGCCGAGCCAGAGGGCAATGACGGTGATGTCGACCCCGGACTGGAGCAGATGCATCGCGGTCGTGTGGCGTAGGGTGTGGGGCGAGACGCGCCGCGTTGCGAGGGAGGGGTGACGCTCGGAGGCCTTTCGGCAGGCCACCCGTAGTTGATGCTCGACACCGGAGCGGGACAGAGGTTGGCCTGTGCGATTGGGAAAGACGGGGCGGTCGGGGCTTCGATCGATTCGGGGAAGCCACCTCCGGAGCTGTGCAGCGGTGCTCCTCCAGAGCGGCACGGCACGCTCCTTGCGTCCCTTGCCGTGCAGAAGCACGGCGGAGGCCCGATCGAGGAGGACGTCGCCGACGCGTAGGCGGGTAATCTCGGAGACGCGGGCGCCGGTGTTGTAGAGCACGGCGAAGAGGACGGCGTCGCGCTGGCCGCTCCAGGTGGACGGGTCGGGGGCGTCGATGATCGCGGTTACCTCCCCACGGGACAAGTAGCCGAGCACGGGCCGGTCGAAACGTTTGGCGGGAATCGCGAGGACGCGTTGCGTGACGGGCAGGAGGGTCGGCTCGCGCAGCGAAGCGTAGCGCATGAAGGATCGGATGGCGGCGAGCCGGAGATTGCGCGTGCGTGCGGAATCGCGGCCGGCCTGTGGTTCGGGTCGGCGTGGAGCGTGGAGGCGCGTGCCGCGCTCGGTCTCGAGGTGGTCGAGGAAGCTGAGGACCATGGGTGCATCGAGATCCGAGAGGGTCAGTGCCGAGGGTGTGCGTCCGGTGCGCTCTGCGGCGTATCCGAGCAACAACGTGAAGGTGTCGCGGTAGCTGGCGACGGTGTGGGCGCTGGCGCCACGTTGTGCGATGAGGCGCCGGTGAAAGAAGTCCTGCAGGAGTGCCGGGAACGGGCGCTCGACGCGGGTCATGACGGTCGCTCCAAGGCTGGGTGGGCGAATCGCTCGAAACGCTGCGAGGTGCTGCCGAGCAGCTCCGGAACGGCGGTGCAGTACCAGTAGGTGTCGGTGACCTTGGCGTGGCCGAGATAGGTCGCGAGAGCGAGGATCTTGCGATCGACGTCGGCGCCGTCTTGACACCAGCGCAGCAGCCGTCTCGTGACAAAAGTGTGGCGAAGGTCGTGAATGCGTGGTTGGCGCGTGCGTCCGTGCCCAGCCCAGCCCAGACGCTGCCTGATCCCGGCAAACGTCTTCTCTACGGCATGGCGCTGGAGTCGAGGCGAACGCTCGGTGCGGAAGAAGTACTCCGACCTGGGTGCAGCGCGACATCCGTTGCGGCGGTCGGCGTAGCGGGCGAGTGCCTCGGTCGTGGACGGATGGAGTGGAACGAGTCGGGACTTGCGGAACTTGGTCTCGCGGATGACGAGGACGCCGTTGACGAGGTCGACGTCGTTGGTCGTGAGGAGGCAGGCCTCGGAGAGCCGCAGGCCGGTCGAGACCAACAGGGAGAAGTACGCGACATAGGTGGCGGGCCGCAGCCCGTGTTCGGGCAGCAAGCGGCTTGCCTGCTGCAGCAGCGCAGCTACTTCCGCCTCGGTGTAGATGTGAGGCGGCGGTCGGCGTGGGATGCGGCCCAGGAGCCCGGCCGGAGGGACCTCGGTCGCTGGATCGAGGAGCGCGCGGTGTCGCGCGAACTGTCGCACGGCCGCGAGCCGGCGTACGGCCTGGGCCGGATTGCTCGATCGGGAGGACTGCGCCCACTCGACCGCGAGCTCCACCGTCACGGCGCCGCTGTGACCGATCCGGTCGGCGTAGCTGGCGAAGTCCCGCAACTTCCACTCGGTCGATTCAAGGTCGAAACCCAGTCCACGGCGCACCCTCAGGTAGTCGTCGACCAGACGATGGAAGCTCGGGGGCGTCATCGAAGCACCTCCGGCCAGGGGAGGGCGACCTCACGCAGTCTCGGCAGATCGAGCTTGGCGTAGATCGCGGTGGTGTCGAGGCTGCGATGGCCGAGTACGTCAGCGACCTCCTTGAGGCTGGCTCCCTGCTGCACCATGCGGCTGGCCACGGTGTGCCGGAAGACGTAGGCGCCGGCGAGCGGCGTGTCGACCGCCGCCCGGTGGAGGGCGCGGGCCACGACACTGGAGACGGCGTTGCTCGAAATCGGCATGCCGCGGCGCATTCCCAAGTGCTTCACGAACACACGCCGCTCGTCGGTCGCCGGGCGCTCTCCGCGCAGATAGTCGACCAACGCCTCCCCCACGACGCGAGGAAGCGGCAACACGGCGCCTCGACGGTTCTTCCGGGTGGGCACCTCGATAGTGCCGCCGCGCCAGTCGATGTCGTCCAGGCGCAGGGAGGCCACCTCGCCGGGCCGTAGGCCCAAGGTCGACAGGCACTGCACGATCGCATGGTCCCGTTGTCTGCACGGACGGGGACCGTCGAACGACGCCAGCACCTCCCCGACCTGCTGATCGGTCAAGGCACGCGGCAGCGTTGCAAGCCGCCAGTTGGCAACCGCTGGAAGGGCAGCTTCGAGCTCGTGGCCGCAGAACCCCTGGAAGCGCAGGAACCGGAAGAACGAGCGTAGCGTCGACCGCACGGTCTGCATCGACGCGGGAGAGAACCGGCCCCGTAGCGACGTGATGAACGCCACCACATCGGCCGGCGCAAGGCGGCTGGGCTCAACCGGGTCCTCCCCAAGAGCGGCCCGGACGAGCATCTGGACGAGCCGGGCACGGCCACGTAGAGTCCGAGGCCGCAGCCCGCGCGTACGTCGTTGGTGCTGGGTGTACTCCTCGACCAGACGGTCGAGGGTCCACGAGCGGTGAACGGTCATGAGATGCTCCTTTCAGGCCAATCCAGGCCGGAAAGAGCATCTCCCGATTATGCGGAGTCTCGAAGAGCGATCAACTGAGGTAAACTCCTGGATTCACAAGCACTTGAGGCGCAGCCCGCTGGCCAACTCAGCATAATTCAGGACTCGGCATAGAGCCGACTATGCTGAGCTCAGCATAGTCGGCTGAAGCACTCCGACGACAAAGGGCCGCCCAGGGCGGTTCAGCGACCACACGGGCTGCAACGTGAGTGAACGCTATATGCGCTGTAGCGCATATAGCGTTTTATGTGCTCCTTCCCGTTATGCGCTGTAGGTAGCTCACCTCCTTGGTGAATCGGGCCGGACCGCGGTTCGACAGCGCATAACCGCAGCCCACGCGCCGATCGACCATGGTTGGATCTTGACCATTTCAGGAAGGAGATCCAGTCATGTTCGACCTCGGACAGCTCTTCAAGCGAGCCGACACGGTTCAGCGGCACCTCGCCGCTCCGCTCGCTCGATCCCGCCTCGCCTACCTCGGCCACCGCGCCGAGGAGGGTGCCAAGCCATCCACGCTTCGTGGAATCGCCGCCGTGCAGGTCAATCTCGTTCGCTATTTGGAACTCGCAGAGGACAGCAGGGTCGCGCCGACCGAGGTTGAAGCGGCCGCGGAGCGATGGGTCTCTCACGACCCCGCGCGCCGGGGCGGGAACGCGGAAGGCATCCACCGGCGGTTCGTCTCGCAAGCCACGTGCTGGCTGCGCTTCGCGGATCGCTTGGAAGTCGCGGCGGCTCCGCCCCACCCGCACTCCGCCGAAGTGGCGGTCTTTGTGGATTACATGCGACGCGAACGCGGCTGGTCCGAGGCCACGATCCGCTACCGTCGCAGCCGAGCGGACGAGTTTCTGTCCGGGTTCTGTCGTGGGAACCGTACTCTGGCCGACATCACAGTCGAAGCCGTCGACCGTGCGCCGAGCGACAGGGAAACGCGGGACGGCCGCGTCCGCACCCGCGCCACGATCCGGAACCACGCGGACGCTCTGCGGGCGTTCTTCCGCTTCGCCGAGGACCGCGGTTGGTGCCGGCCGGGTTTGGCGGCAGCGATCACGTCGCCCCGGGTCTACAGGGATGCGACCCTGCCCGCCGGGCCGTCGGCAGAGGATCTGGAGCGCCTGCTTGCAACGACCGAGGGCGACCAGCCGGAGGATATACGGGACCGGGCGCTCCTGCTGACCCTCTCTGTTTACGGCCTGCGTGTTCAGCGTCAACTACTTTTGCCGCTTGACGACAACCATTTTTGCCGGTTCCGCTCGTCGTGGATCGAGATCAACAACGGTGATGCCAGTCGGCCGCGTGGGTGCCGCTCTGGGCTGCCAGGCAGGGCCGGTCCGTTCG
>JAJEEA010000455.1 GCA_022821235.1 Vicinamibacteria bacterium | reverse complement strand
CGGCACGCCGTAGCGCCAGCGCTTGTCGTCGGCCAGCCGCTCGCCGCCCCAGTCCGACACGTTGAACGGCGGGTTGGCGAGGATGAAGTCGGCCTTCAGGTCCGGGTGCCGGTCGTTGTGGAAGCTGTCGCCGTGGCCGATTTGCCCCTCGATGCCGCGGATGGCGAGGTTCATCTTCGCGAGGCGCCACGTCGTGTAGTTCGACTCCTGACCGTAGATGCTGATGTCGGCTCGGGCCTTCCCGCCGTTCCCGTTGCCGCTGGCGTGGGCGAGGATGAACGCGACCGACTGCACGAACATGCCCGACGAGCCGCAGCAGGGGTCGTAGACCCGGCCGCGGTACGGCTCGAGCATCTCCACCAGCACCTTGACCACGCAGCGCGGCGTGTAGAACTCGCCGCCCTTCTTGCCTTCGGCGCTCGCGAACTGCGAGAGGAAGTACTCGTAGACGCGGCCGAGCACGTCGCGCGAGCGGGCGTCCTCGTCGCCGACCTGGATGTTGCTGACGAGGTCGATCAGCCGGCCGAGGCGCTGCTTGTCGAGGGCGGGGCGGGCGTAGTCGCGTGGGAGCACGTCCTTGAGCGCGGGATTGTCGCGCTCGATCGCGGCCATGGCATCGTCGACGAGCTGGCCCACCGTCGGCTGCCTTGCCTGCCTCCTCATGTGCGCCCAGCGAGCCTCGGGCGGCACCCAGAAGATGTTCTCGGCGGTGTACTCGTCCCGGTCCTCGGCAGCGTCCTCGCCCCACTCGGCGAGCACCACTGCCCTGCGTTCCTCGAAGGCGTCGGAGATGTACTTCAGGAAGATAAGGCCGAGCACGACGTGCTTGTACTCGGCAGCGTCCATCGAGCCGCGCAGGGCGTCGGCCATGGTCCACAGCTCGGCCTCGTAGCCCGTGGTGGCCCCGCTGCTCGGGGTCGGCCCCGCGCCCTTTCGCCGCTTGCCAGACGTGCTTCGCGCCATCGCAGTGGTCCCCATTGCCGGACTTCAGACCGCGCCGACAGACGGCCGGCCACCCGTTAGCGTACAACACAGCATTCGCCTTGGTCCGGCGGAGGTTCGAACCGCATGGGCCGGCCCTCAGGACGTCCTGAAGCTGTTGTAGCCGCCTACACGCCCTGCCCCTGGTCCCTCTCTGAGGATGGTGTCCAGGTCGACGGCGGCGTGGATCTCGAGCAGGGCTTGCCGTACATCATCGGCCTCGCCGACCCATCGGACCTGCATGGCGCAGATTCGCGCCCTCGCCTCGTCGAAGCAGGTCCTGAACGTCGGAGCGTGGCTGTGCAGGTGTGCTGCACTGTTGCCCGGCGTATACGTCGCGGGTCTGTTGGCCTCGATCCGTGCCATCTTGACGGCAAGCGTTGCTCGGGTCGGCGCCGAACTTCGGTGATCGCTCAGGCGGCCGCGCACGTCGCGCGTCCGGCCGACGTAGAGTGGCCGATTTGGCTCGCTGAGGAGGTACACGCCGGGTTTCCCGGCGGGCACGGGGGAGGGAACCTCGTCAAGACGAAACGGGTCCATCTCAACCAACGGCCGGAATGCCGGCTTGATGGCGTCGATGGCGGAAGCGAAGTCGCTCACAGCGCGGCTCCTGTCCTGGACTGGCGGGGTATCGGTGCTCACCTCGCGAAGCGCGCGTTCGTAGAGCACGTGCCGATCGTGGAGCCCAGTCCACGATCCGATCCCAGACGGGGGGAACGGTCTCGACCGGTCCGCAGACGGCTCCAAGCGTCCGATGATATCGCGTGCGAAGTGGTGGGGAAAATGCGGGGCGGGCCTGACACCCTCAACGCTAAATCGTTTATTCTAAAAGACTTGCAGCAGGATGGTGGCGGAGAGAGTGGGATTCGAACCCACGGTAGGGTTTCCCCTACACACGCTTTCCAAGCGTGCTCCTTCAACCGCTCGGACATCTCTCCGGGAACGAGGCTCGCGCGGTCTCGAAAACCAGTCTACCCCTGCGAAACCGCCGCTTGCGGCCGGCGGGGGGCGGGCCGGTTTCGTCTTCGTCGCGCCGCTCGCGCCCCGGGCCCGTGCGGCCGGCCGTAAGTGCCGGGGCCCTGGGGGGGCCGGGGGTCGACGGCCACGGGCGGGGGGCCGGACGCGCGATTGGTCCTGCGGCCGTCGCCGGGCGGGCCGGACCCTCCATCCCAGCGGAGCCGACGGGCGGGGGCGGGTCGGACGCGCGATTGGTCCTGCGGCCGTCGCCCGGGGGGCGGGCCGAACCCTCATCGCAGCGGGGTGACGGCCGCAGGCGGGGCGAGCCCGGCTGCTTGATCGGCCTCCGGGCTGACGGTACACTGAACCTGCCGCCGGCCGATCGGGGCGGGCGGGCGCCGTCCAGGATGGCGGGCCGCAGCGCGGCTCGGACCCTGTGCAATCTCAGCCTACGAACCGCGTCAGGGCCGGAAGGCAGCAGCGCTAAGTAGTCACTGACATGTGCCGCAGGTTCTTCCGGGTCGCGGCTGGGGCCCGCCGCCCCCGCACCGCATGGCCTATCAGGTTCTCGCCCGCAAGTGGCGGCCGCAGCGTTTCGACGACGTCGTCGGCCAGCGCGGGGTCACCCAGACCCTGCGCAACGCCATCGCCCGCGAGCGGGTCGCCCAGGCGTTCGTGTTCGCGGGGCCGCGGGGGGTCGGCAAGACGACGACGGCCCGCATTCTCGCCCGCGCCCTGAACTGCGTCGAGGGGCCCACGGCCGACCCGTGCGGCGAGTGCGACGCGTGCCGCGAGGTGGCCGAGGGGCGCGACATCGACGTGCTCGAGATCGACGCCGCCACCCACACCCAGGTCGACAACGTCCGCGAGGTGATCATCTCGGGGCTGTCCATCGCCCCCGTCCGCGATCGCCACAAGGTGTTCATCATCGACGAGGTGCACCAGCTCTCGTCGAGCTCGTTCAACGCCCTGCTGAAGTCGGTCGAGGAGCCGCCGCCGCACGTGGTCTTCATCATGGCCACGACCCTGCTCGACAAGATTCCCGACACGATTCTCTCGCGCTCGCAGGTCTTCGAGTTCCGCACCATCGGCACCGCCGCCATCGCCGAGCAGCTCCGGAAGATCGTGGAGACGGAGCAGGTCGCCGTCGACGAGGCCGGCCTCACCCTGATCGCCCGCACCGCCGCCGGCAGCATGCGCGACGCCCAGAGCGCCCTCGACCAGGTCATCGCGTTCGCGGGCGAGTCGATCGGCGCCGACGAGGTGTCGGCGGTGCTGGGGCTGGTGGGCCGCGACGTGGTGCTCGACGTGGCGGAGACGGTCGCGGCAGAGGAGGCCGAGCGGGTCTTCGACCTGGCCGGCCGCTTCGTCGAGTCGGGGTACGACCTGCGCTCGGTGTGCCGCGAGCTCGCCCGGCTGGTGCGCGACCTGATGGTGCTGAAGGTGGACGCGCGCCGCATCGCCGACCCCGAGATCGCGGCCGACGCCGAGCGCGAGCGCTTGCAGGCGCTGGTGGACCGGTTCTCGCGGGAGGACCTGCTGCGCGGGTTCGACGTGCTGACGCGGGCCGAGCTCGACATCCGCAACGCGACGCAGCCGCGCTACCACTTCGAGATGGCGATGCTGCGCTGGATCCACCTGCGGCAGCTCGTGCCGCTGACCGAGCTGCTCGGCGGGGCGGGTCGGCTCGACGCGGCGGGGTCGAC
>JAJEEA010000312.1 GCA_022821235.1 Vicinamibacteria bacterium | reverse complement strand
GCCGCGCGACGGATCGAGGGCAGTCGGCGGCGCCCCGACAACCGCTCCCGGCCGGGAGGGCGTGGCGGGCGCGTCCGGCCCGCCGTACGACGCGATCGTCGTGGGCGGGGGACCGGCGGGGGCGACCACCGCGACCGTCCTCGCCCAGCACGGGCGCCGGGTGCTGCTGCTCGAGCGCGAGGCGTTCCCCCGCTACCACATCGGGGAGTCGCTGATGCCGTGGACCTGGTTCACCTTCGAGCGCCTCGGGGTGCTCGACTGGCTGAAGCGGTCGGGCAGCCCCCTGAAGCACAGCGTGCAGTTCGTGTCGACGAACGGCAAGGTGTCGCAGCCCTTCTACTTCTTCCAGACCATCGAGCACGAGTGCGCGAGCACGTGGCAGATCCTGCGGTCGGACTTCGACGCCATGATGCTGCGGAACGCCGCGAAGAAGGGGGCCGAGGTCCGCCAGGGGGCGACGGTCCGCGAGGTCCTGATGGAGGACGGCCGGGCCGTCGGGGTGCGCGCGGCCCTCGCGGGCGGGGGGACGGAGACCTGGCGGGCCCGGGTCGTCGTCGACGCCACGGGGCGCGACGCCCTCCTGGCGGGCCGGCTGGGCTGGAAGCGGCGCGACCCCGACCTGAACAAGATCGCCATCTTCACCTACTTCACCGGCGCCCTCCGCGACCCGGGGCTGGACGAGGGCGCCACCACCGTCGCCTACATCCCCGAGAAGGGCTGGTTCTGGTACATCCCCCTCGTGGACGACACGGTGAGCGTGGGCGTCGTCGCCGAGCGCGACTACCTGTACCGGGACCGGGACACGCGCGACCCGGAGGCCATCTTCTGGCGCGAGGCGACCGACTGCAAGTGGATCCGCGAGCATCTCGAGCCCGGCGCCCACCGGGGGCCGGTGCGGGTCACCGGCGAGTTCAGCTACCGCTCGACCGCCGCCGGCGGCGACGGCTTCTGCCTGGTGGGCGACGCCTTCGCGTTCCTCGATCCGGTCTTCTCGTCGGGGGTCTTCGTGGCCCTCAAGAGCGGCGAGCTTGCGGCCGACGCGATCCACGCCGCCCTCGACGGCGGCGAGGACGTCACCGCCGCGACCTTCGACGACTACGCGCGCGAGGTGCGCTACGCGCTCGACGGCTTCCGCAAGATCGTCATCGCGTTCTACGACCGGACGTTCAACTTCGGCGAGTTCATCGGGGCCTATCCGGACCTGCAGCCGCGGCTCGTCGACCTCCTCGTGGGCAACGTGTCGCGCGACCTCGAGCCGCTCTTCGAAGCGCTGGCGGAGTACACCGGGGAGCGGGACCGGCAACCCGCGGCGGGACTGACGTAGCCCTCCGCGACCCTCGACCCGGCTCGCCGAGCGCCGACGCCGTGCAGGACCCATCGTGATCAGCGAGTTCCGCCTCACCCGGCGCGTGCAGTTCCACGAGACCGACGCCGCCGGCATCGTCCACTTCAGTTGCTTCTTCCGCTACATGGAGGAGGCCGAGCACGGGCTGTGGCGGGCGGCCGGCCTGAGCATCGCGCCGCCCGACGCCCCGGTCGGGTTCCCCCGGGTCGCGTCGAGCTTCGAGTTCCAGCGGCCGCTGCGGTTCGAGGACGAGTTCGAGGTCCTCCTGCAGGTGACCAGGAAGTCGACACGAAGCCTCTCCTACCGCGCGACGATCACGAAGGACGGCGACGTCGCGGCCCGAGGCGCCCTCACCATCGCATGCGTCGCCAAGGAGGCGGGGCAGCCGATGCGGAGCACGCCCATTCCGCCGGACATCGCGTCGCGGTTCGCGGTGGCCCGCGAGGCCGCGCCCGAGGCGCCGCCCGCGCCCGCGGGCGCGGAAGGGCGCCGATGAGGGGCCGGGGGGCGGCGGCGCCGGACACCGAACGCCTGCCTCGCGCGAACCTTCTCGAGCGGCAGGGCCGACGTCTCGCCGCCGTCCTGGCCGCCGTCGACGGACGCAACCCGTTCTATACGCGGAAGCTCGCCGAGTCCGGGGTGAACGCGGCGGGCTTCCGGTTTCCCGACGACCTCCCGGCCCTGCCGTTCACCACCCGGCAGGAGCTGGCCGCCGACCAGGAGGCGGACCCGCCGTGGGGGACGGCGCACACCGAGCCGTTCGACCGCTACACGCGCTATCACCAGACGTCGTCGACGACCGGCCGCCCCCTGAGGTGGCTGGACACCGGCGCGAGCTGGCAGTGGATCGTCGACTGCTGGCAGGCGGTGTACCGGGCGGCGGGGGTCACCGCCGCCGACCGCATCTTCTTCCCGTTCGGATTCGGGCCCTTCATCGGCTTCTGGGCGGGATTCGACGCCGGCGGGGAGCTGGGCGCGCTGTGCATACCGGGGGGCTCGATGTCGAGCGAGAGCCGGCTCCGGCTGCTCGACGCGGTGCGGCCGACGGTGGTCTGCTGCACGCCCACCTACGCGCTTCGGCTGGCGGAGGTCGCCCGGGCGAGCCGCCTGATCGATCTGGCGGACGGGCCGGTGCGGACCGTCATCGTGGCCGGCGAGCCCGGCGGCCACATTCCCGCCACCCGGGACCGGATCGAGCGCGAGTGGGGCGCCCGCGTCATCGACCACCACGGCCTGACCGAGGTCGGGCCGTTGAGCTTCGAGTGCCGGGAGGCGACCGACGCCCTGCACCTGAACGAGAGCGAGTTCGTCTGCGAGGTGATCGACCCGGCGAGCGGGGCCCCGGTCCCGCCCGGCGAAGCGGGCGAGCTGGTGGTCACGAACCTCGGCCGCACCGCGAGCCCGGTCATCCGCTACCGGACCGGCGACATCGTGCAGGTGAGCCAGGGGACGTGCGCCTGCGGCCGGACCCTCGCCCGCGCCGTCGGCGGCATCCTGTCGCGGGCGGACGACATGGTCTGGGTGCGGGGCGTCAACGTGTACCCGACCGCGGTCGAGGCGGTGATCCGCCGGTTCGCCGAGGTCGTGGAGTACCGTTGCACGGTGTCGACCCGCGGTGCGCGAACGGAGCTGGCCGTCGAGGTCGAGCTGCAGGGGAACGCGGCCGACACCGGGGCGGCGAACGCGGTGGGCACGGCCCTGCACGAGGCGCTGGGCCTGACCGTGCCGGTGCGGGTGGTGGACGCGGACACCCTGCCCCGGTTCGAGCTCAAGGCGCGGCGCTTCGTGGTGGACGCACGAACGCCGGCAACGACGGACACGGGAGCACGACGATGAGCGAGGTCAAGCTGTCGCGGATCGCCAACATCATGCTGGGCACGACCGATCTGGCGCGGTCGGTGGCGTTCTATCACGAGACCCTGGGGCTCGACATCCGGTTCGAGTCGCCGGGCTTCGCCTTCCTCGACGGCGGCGGCGTGACCCTCGCCCTGAGCGAGGCCCACGCGCGGCTCGCGGACCCGGTGGCGGGAGGCACGGAGATCGTGTTCGGGGTCGAGGACGTGACCGCCGCCCACGCCGCGTTGAAGGCGCGAGGGGTCGAGTTCATCAGCGAACCCCGCAACGTCACCGGCGACCAGTGGGCGGCCAACTTCCGCGACCCGGACGGGCACCTGCTGTCGGTGTTCGGGCCGCGGGGCGGCGGGGCCTGAGGACGTGCCGGCGGGCACGACTTCCGGTCGCGCCCCCGCCGTTTCGGCACTATAGTGAACGGGCCGACGCGGAGGCTCCGGCGGAACGATCCACGGCCCCCATCATCCCTGCGGCCGGGAG
>JAJEEA010000521.1 GCA_022821235.1 Vicinamibacteria bacterium | reverse complement strand
GCGCCGGCGCCGCCGCCGGCCCGGCTGGTGCTCGTCGACCGCCCCGGGGCGGTGCAGTCGGAGCTGCGCATCGGCCACGTGGCGGCGCCTCGCCTCACCCCCGAGTATCATGCCCTGCAGGTGCTCAACATGGTGCTCGGCGGCCAGTTCGTCAGCCGCCTCAACCGGAGCCTGCGCGAGGAGAAGGGGTACACCTACGGGGTGCGGACGGCGTTCCATTTCCGGCGGGGGCCGGGCTCGTTCGTGATGCAGGGCAGCGTGCAGGCCGACGCCACCGCCGAGGCTGTCCGTGAGGTGCTCGACGAGATGGACGGTCTCGGCGGCCGGCGTCCGGTGACGCCGCCCGAGCTCGATCTGGCGCGGTCGGCCCTGACGCGGGGGTTCGCACGGGGGTTCGAGACGGCGGGGCAGGTGGCCCGGGGCGTCGCCCAGCTCGTGCAGTACGATCTGCCGGCCGACGAGCACGACCGGTTCGTGCCGGCGGTGGCCGCGGTGGACGGGGCGGCGGTGACCGCCGCCGCCGCGCGTCACCTGCGGGCCGACCGCGCGGTCGTCGTGGTCGTGGGGCCCGCGGCGGAGCTGGAGCGGGGGCTCGGGGCGCTGTCGCTCGGCGAACCGCAACGGGTGGACGAGCAGGGCCGGGACGGCGGCTGACGGGGAGAAGGCAGGGGAGAATGCGGGGATGAAGGCTGTCCGCTTCCACGAGCACGGCGGGCTCGACGTGCTGCGGTGCGAGGAGGTTCCCGATCCGGAGCCGGCGCCGGGCGAGGTGCTGGTGCGGGTGCGGGCGTGCGCCCTGAACCACCTCGACCTGTGGCAGCGCCGCGGCATCCCCGGGGTGCCGTTGCCCCATTGCCCCGGCACCGACATCGCGGGCGAGGTGGTGCGGGGCGAGGCCCCCGGGGTCGGCGAAGGCGTGCGCGTCCTCCTGCAGCCGGGCATCAGTTGCGGCCGTTGCGTCGCCTGCCTCAACGGCCGGGACAACCTCTGCCGGAGCTTCGGTCTCGTCGGCCACCAGTCGGAGGGCGGCTATGCCGAGCTCGTCACGGTCCCCGTCGAGAACGTCGTGCCGATCCCGGACGGCATCGGTTTCGCGGAGGCGGCGGCGTTCCCCCTCACGTTCCTCACCGCGTGGCACATGCTGGTCACCCGGGCGCAGCTTCGGCCGGGCGAGACGGTCCTCGTCCTCGCCGGCGGCAGCGGCGTGGGGCAGGCCGCGATCCAGGTGGCGCGGGCCCAGGGCGCCCGCATCATCGCCACCGCCGGCTCGCCCGAGAAGATCGAACGGACGAAAGAGCTGGGGGCGCACGAGGTCATCGACCACTACCAGGAGGACATCGCCCGGGAGGTGCGGCGCTTCACCGACCGCCGGGGCGTCGATGTGGTCTTCGAGCACGTCGGGCAGGCCACGTGGGAGCAGTCGACGAAGAGCCTCCGGCGGGGCGGGCGCCTCGTCACCTGCGGGGCCACCACCGGCCCCGTCGGGTCGCTCGACATCCGGCATCTGTTCACGCGCCAGATCTCGTTGATGGGGTGCTACGTCGGGTCGAAGGGAGAGCTGCTCGAGGCGGCGGAGCTGTTCTTCGAGGGCCGTTTCGCGCCCGTCGTCGACCGGACCTACCCGCTCGACGAGGCGGCCGAGGCCCAGCGTCGGCTGGAGGACCACGCCCAGTTCGGGAAGGTGGTCCTGGTGCCCTGAGCGCGGTTGGAGTAAACCATTCCCCGCGATTTCGCGTCCTAAGGGATCGATGTCCGGGAGCACGTCCATGCGGAGCCTCGCCCGGATCAGCGTGAGCATCGTCGGCGTCGTCGGCGTGCTGGCGGTCACGGTGGCCGGGGCCACGATCTGGCTGCTGCTGACCGATCCCGTCACCGTGGCCGACGCGGTCAGCGAGGAGGACGTCACTCCCCTCGTCCGCGAGCTGGCCGCGGTCGTCTACGAGGCCATCCGGCGTCTCCTCGGTTATCTCTAGCCCGTCAATCGTCGCCTCCGGTCCCGCTCGGCGCCCAACCAGCCCGCCGGGAGGCCGCGCCGTTCCACGGCCGGACTCCTCGCCCGCCAATCGTTTCCTGCGGCTCCGCTCGGCGCCCAACCAACCGGCCGAGGGCCGCGCCGTTCCACGGCCGGACTCCCCGCCCGCCAGTCGTTGCCTGTGGCTCCGCCCGGCGCCCGACCGACCCGGTCCGGGCGCCGCCGCCCGCGGCCGACCGCCCGCCTACAGGTTGCGCCGCAGGAACTGGATCAGGACATAGCCGTCGAGCCACTTGAACGGCGCCTCGCCGGTCGTGTAGTGTCCGCACGGGAGCGCGAAGACGCGGGGGCGGAGGCCGCGTCGTTCGAGCTCGGTCACGAACCGGCGGGACAGGTGGACCGGGAACGTCAGGTCGTAGCGCGCGTACACCAGCAGCACCCGGGTGCCGCGCAGCCGGTCGACGTAGGGGAGCGGGCTTATCGGGAGCCACAGGCGGCGGAGCCGGTCGAGGTCGATCGCCCCGTCGAGGCCGGCCCGCACGTGCTCGGTGGAGAGGCCGTCCCAGACCACGTCGGCGAAGTAGGCCGACACGTGGTTGAGGGCGGCGGCGGTGATGCGCGGCTCGTGGGCGGCGGTGAGCGACGCGAGGCACGACCCGAGGCTGCTGCCCAGGATGCCGATGCGCTCGTGGCCCCGGGCGTCGAGCCACGCCGCCGCGCGGCGGGCGTCGAGGACCGCCTGCCGGTTCACCTGCAGGGTGCGGCCGACGTTGGCGCTGACGATGTAGTCGGCGCGCTCGAGCTCGGGCGGCATGCGGGCGTCGTGGTACGGCAGGCTCAGGCGCAGGGCGCTGATGCCGACCCGGGCGAGGAAGCGGCACAGGCCGACGTGGCCCTCGGCGTCCGCGTTCCACTGCGGCAGGACCAGCACCGCCCGGCCGGGGTCCCCGGATGCGGCCGGGAAGTACCGGGCGTGCACGGTGTTGTTGGCGGCGTGCGGCGTCTCGATCTGGCTGGGGAAGGTCAGCCGATCGCCCTCGAGCGCATAGCCGGGGCACGGCGCCGATGCGAACCAGTCGGGGTCCGCGAGGGCCGCGGCCGCGGCCCTCTCCAGGCGCCGCGCGGGGTCGACGGACGGATCGCCGCCGGGGTCCATCCAGTCGAGCCCCCAGTCGAAGGGCCGCACCACGCGGTTGGTGGTGGCGGCGGCGATCCGGCGCTCCCACGCGTGAAAGAACCTCTCGATCACTTGTCCGGTTCCAGCATGAACGCCGACCTCCTCACGACGCGGTTGGTGGTGTCGCGAGCCGGTGCTCCCGCGCGCGAAAGAACCTCTCGATCACTTGTCCGGTTCCAGCATGAACGCCAACCTCTTCACCAAGGAGTCGCGATGGGCATGACGACCGTCGGCGTGAGCGAGGCTCGACGCCTGCAGACCGAGGAAGGGTACACGTACGTCGACGTGCGGTCGGTGCCCGAGTTCGAGAACGGGCACCCGGAGGGGGCCTGCAGCGTGCCGCTGCTGCATCTCGACCCGGCGACCCGCCAGATGCGGCCGAACCCCGACTTTCTCGCGGTGATGCAGGCGCGCTTTCCGGCCGACGCGAAGCTGCTCGTCGGCTGCCAGATGGGCGGCCGCTCGGCCCGCGCCGCGCAGCTTCTGGCGAGCGCGGGGTACGAGACGGCCGTCAACGTCGACGGCGGGTTCGGGGGGCGCCGGGACCCCGCCACCGGCCAGGTGATGGCCGAGGGCTGGGCTCCCGCCGGCCTGCCGGTCGAGACCGGCGCTTCGGCCGACCGGGGCTACGAGGCCCTCCGCCGGCAGGCGGCAGAGGGGGGCGGGTCGAGGAAGCCGCTCCAGCCGGGGGAACATCGATGAGACTGCTCATCTTCGGCGCAGCGCTCGCGGCGACCGTTGCGGCAAGCACGGTTCGGGCGCAGGTGCCTCCGACTGCCGAGATCGCCGGCGGCTACCAATGGATGCGCGACGGAGACAACGATCAGACGTTTCCCCGTGGCTGGTTCGTGTCCGGCGCGGCGGTCGTATCCAGCCGCACGGAGGGTCGGGCGTCCATCGTCGGCGAACTCGGCGGCCACCGCTTCGACGAACAGCTCCAGGACGCCGGCCTGTCGGCCGGCTTCAGCGGTTCTCAGCTCGCCTATCTGGGCGGTGTGCGCTTCGGTCGCGGCGCGGGCGCCTTCCGCCCTTTCGTTCAGGGCCTCGCGGGCGGCGCGCGTCTGTCCGCGACCTTCGAGATCGAGGACGTCGGATTCCGCGTGGTTCTGTCGGACACCGTATTCGTGGTGCAGCCGGGTGGCGGCGTGGACTTCGACATCTCCGATCGCGTCGCAGTTCGTCTCATGGCGGACTACCGGTACCTCGGAGCGGGCTCGTTCGGGGTCGATGTCGACCCGGGCATCGTGCCGATCGACGAAGGCTCCGTTGACGTCGACTCGCTCTCCATCGCCTTCGACGCGGGCAACGGCGTGCGGGCGGGCGCCGGTCTGGTCGTGACGTTCTGAGTCTCTGCGGCCTGCTCGTACCTGGTTCGTGGCGGCCGGCGCGATGCCGACCACTCGTTCAGCGCCGCCTCGCACGCCTCCGCGACGTCGAGGAGGTGGTCCGTGCGACCGCGCCGTCCGACGAGCTGCAGGCCGCACGGCAGACCGCCGGAGGTCGGCCCGCATGGTATCGAGACGGCGGGGTGCCCGGTGGCGTTGAAGAGCTGGGTCAGCCGGAGCATGAGCGGGCGTAGCGGCGCCGGCCGGGCGTCGATCTCCACCGTCCCCGCGCCCAGCCGCGGCGCCGGCACAGCGAGGGCCGGCAGCACGAGGGCGTCGCGGCCGTCGAGGGCCGCGTCGACGGCTTCCGTGAGCACCGCCCGCCCGCGTTGGGCGCGCACGTAGTCTTCGGCCATCACGTAGCGTCCCAGCTCGAGCCGCAGCCGCACGTCGGGGCAGTAGCGGTCTGCATGGTGGTCGAGGCCGTGCGCATGGGCGGCGGCGGCCTCGGGCAGCAGCAGGTGCAGGCAGACCGCGGGCGTGTCCCCGGCGTGGCGGACGGGCGCGTCTCGGACGTCCCATCCGGCGTCGCGCAGGCGTTCGAGCGCCTGCTCGAAAGTCTCGCGCACGCCCGCATCGAGCTTGTCGAGGAAGAACGGCCGGGGGCAGCCGAGCCGCCGCGTCACCGGATCGCGAGCGGCGGGCCGGGCCGGGTCGTCCCCCCGCAGGGCGCGGAAGACGAGCCGGGCGTCGGCGACGCAGCGCGCGAGCGGCCCCACGTGGTCGAAGCTCGGCGCGAGGGGGACGACGCCCTCGCACGACACCTCGCCGAAGGTCGGCTTCAGTCCCACGATGCCGCAGGCGGCGGCGGGAATGCGGACCGACCCGCCGGTGTCGGTGCCGACGGACGCCCACGCCATGCCCGCGGCCACCGACACCGCCGATCCGCTGCTCGACCCGCCCGGCGAGCGGTCGGGGTCGAGGGGGTGGCGGGCGGGGCCGAACGCCGAGTCCTCGCCGGTGGTGCCGAACGCGAACTCGTGCAGGTTGCACTTGCCGACGAGCACGGCGCCGGCCGCCCGCAGCCGCGCCACCACCGGGGCGTCGGCGGCCGGCGGCGCGCCGCGGGGGAC
>JAJEEA010000105.1 GCA_022821235.1 Vicinamibacteria bacterium | reverse complement strand
GATGGCCACGAGGTGGGCGTCGAGGGTGCTCATGTACAGAGTGTCGCCGAGGATGGCGACGCCCCGGTTGTTGCGCCCGCAGCAGATGCGCAGGTCGTCGGGCAGCGGGTGCTCGTAGCGCCAGTAGGGGCGCCCGGTGGTCGCGTCGACGGCGGTCAGGTTGCTGGGCGACTCGGTGATGAACATCACCCCGTCGACGACGAGCGGGGTCGTCTCGGTGCGGTCGAGCTGGCGGATGCTGTAGGCCCACTTCAGCTCGAGGTCGGCGACGTTCGACCGGTCGATCTGGTCGAGCCGGCTGAACCGCTTGCTGTCGAGGGTGCCGCTGTACATCAGCCAGTTGTGCGGCTCGTCGGCGGCCGCGAGCAGCCGCTCACACGTGACGGGCGCGAACTGGGGGACGCCGCTGTCGGCGGGCTCCTGGGCGGTCGTGAACGGGGCGGCAGCGAACAGGACGGCGACGACGAAGATGGCAACCCGCATCATGGCTTCATGCTCCTCTGTTCCGGCCGGGCACTTCCCGAAATCCGTGGCTCTCGACGGACGGTGTCGCCGTCGCCCGCTCCCTGGTGTCCTCGCGGATCCGGCACGTGGTGGCTCCGTTGGCCTCGCCCTCCGCAGATTCTAGATCGGACGCAGACTCCGGCGGCCGCCTCGCCGATCCCGGGTGGGAGAACGAGGGAAGACCCTTGACCGAATCGACATATAACGTTACCATTTGCGTAACAAAATGAGTCGCTTTTTGACGTCTTCTTCAAGACCCGCAGGCTGGCGAAGGTCTTCAACTCGGAACGTGAGCTCAGGAAACGCTACGGCGACCGCATGGCGAAGACGATCGCGATGCGGCTCGCGGTCCTGAAGCACGCCCGGGCGTTGTCGATGGTGCCGACGACTCCTCCGGAACGTCGGCACCGGCTTGCCGGCAAACGGAAGGAGCAGTACGCCCTGGACCTCGTCCACCCGCACCGGCTCGTCTTCGAGCCGCGCCGGAGCTCGGGCGCGCCAGACGACGCCGAAGACGGTGAGGCCGGTGGCGTGACCGCGATCACCGTCATCGAGGTAACCGACTACCACTAGGGAGAGGAGGAGGGACATGCCGGCGGCCACCAACCGGTACGAGCCGGATTACGCGGTTCCGCCTGGCCACGTGCTGAAGGAGCGTCTGGACGCGCAGGGCATGACGCCCGCCGAGTTCGCGCGGCGGTGCGGCCGCTCGGCGAAGCTCATCAGCGAGATCGTCGCCGGGAAGGCGCCGATCGAGCCTCGGACCGCGCTTCAGTTCGAGAAGGTGCTCGGCGTGGACGCCGGGATCTGGCTCGGCATCGAGACGGACTACCGACTACAACAGACGCGCGCGGCCGCGGCCGAAGAATCGGCCGCGGCCGGAGCGTGGTCGAAGTCATTCCCGCTCCGTGAACTGGCGAGACGGGGCATCAAGCCGGCAACTGACGAGGACACGGTATCGGTGCTGCTGTCCTTCTTCGGGGTGGCGTCGGTAGACGCCTGGCAGGTCAAGTACGGGGCGAAGAACGTCGCCTACCGCCACTCGCCCAGCTTCGAGAGTGACAAGTTCGCTCTGGCCGCCTGGCTTCGACTCGCAGAGATTGACGCCGCCGGTCAGCGGTGCGCCGACTACCGCCCATCGGCGTTCAGAGCGGCGCTTCGCGAGATGCGTCGACTGACCCGCACACCCGTCCCGGAATCGCTCGAAGAGGCGCGACGGCTCTGCAACCGGGCGGGCGTGACCTTGTCGCTGGTCGAGCCGCTACCGCGAACCCGCTTGAGTGGCGCGGCCTGGTGGCCCTCCGCCCGCCGCCCGGCCATCGCGCTGAGCGCACGGCACAAGACGGACGACCACTTGTGGTTCAGCCTGTTCCACGAGGCCGCCCACATCCTGCTGCACGGCAAGAGGAACGTGTTCGTCGACGGAGCCGCGCGCAACGGCAACGACGATGAGACCGAAGCGAACGACTGGGCGGCCGACTTCCTGTTGCCGCGCGCGGCCTGGCGCCGTTTCGTTGACGGCGGCTCGTACAACCGGGCAACGGTGCTGCGATTCGCCGAAGAACAGGAGATCGCGCCCGGGATCGTCGTCGGCGGCCTTCAGCACGCCGGGCACCTTCCGTGGAACCGCTTGAACAATCTGAAGGTACGGCTGCAGTGGACGAGAGCCGCCTGATTCCCAGAGACTCGGCGCCGAGCATGCTCGTGTCGCGATTCGGCGGAACAACGAGGTCACTCGCTCCCTTTCGCGCACGACTGCTCGGCTGGACCGTTGGGTAGACGGCGTTCATTGCGGGCACGGCGAGGCTTGGCGGCCGCACATGTGGAGGGTACGGTTGGGTCGTCTCACTGCGGCTCGGCCAGCGCGGCCACGAGTTCGCGCACGCGGCGGGCGTTGACGCCGAGATCGCCGACGCCGACGCGGGACAGCGAGCGGACGTCGACGCGGCTGCCGGCCTCGCCGTCGGCGGTCACGCGGACGACGACGTCGTCCTCGAAACCAAACCAGAACGTGCGGTCGGTCGCTTCGATGCGGAGGGCGCCGGCGTCGTCGGCCAGGAGCTCCCAGCCCATCTCGCGGACCGCCTCGAGGGCCCGGTCGAACGCGTCGGCGGGCGGCACCGGCAACATCGCCGGTCCGAGGTCGGGAAAGGCAGCCCGCTGCAGCCCGGCGACGGCCGGGTCGTAGTCGGTGCGGCCCGGCGCGTTCAGGGGGACGGCGGCGACGAACGCGGGCGGGTCGTCGGTGTCGGTGGTGATGTCGTGGATGGGCGGGGCGCCCCCGCCCGAGACCAGCGCCGCCAGCGGAAAAGCGTTCACGACGACAGCGGCGGCGAGGGCGGCGCCGGCCTCGCGGTCGCGCAGCCCCGTCCGCCGCACCATCCGCAGCACGAGGAGGAGCCCGCTGACGGCGGCCGCGAGGAAGCCGCCGGCCAGCAGCAGGAAGGCCAGCCCCAGCGGCGCGCCGGCGC
>JAJEEA010000076.1 GCA_022821235.1 Vicinamibacteria bacterium | reverse complement strand
GCGGCGCCGGCGCCGGCGCCCGGGGACGGAGCGCAGCCGACCGCCGCGTACGCCGTCGCCAGGCACAGCCGCGTCGCGACGACGGCGGTACGGGTCGATTGTCGCTGCGTCACGCGGGTCGCACTCACGTCGGATGTTCAGGCAGCCATGGGCCGAAGTCGATTATCCCACCGCCGCCGGACGCCCGCAATACGAGCCCCGCGGGGTGCACGAAAGACTCGCGAGACGAGCGCCCCGGCACGGGTCGGGCCGGCAATTCGGGCGTCGGGCCCGGCGGCGTCTCACTTCGTTTGTCGTGCCCCCCACCGGCGCGCGTGGATAGGACCGCAACGTGAGGCGAGGGCGGGGCGCGCCGCCTGCACCGCCGGCGCCCGCGGCCTCCCGCGGCCCTCCCCGGTCCGGTAACATGAAGGACAGGAGGACTCTTGACCACGACGACGCTCGATCGTTCCGATCTCGACACCCTGCGTTCCCGCGAGCGGGAGTTGACCGCCGCTCACGACGGATTCCGCTCGGCCGGCCTGTCCCTCGACCTGACCCGCGGCAAGCCCAGCCCGGCCCAGCTCGCGCTGTCCGACGACCTCGACGCGGAGAACGGGCCGTTCACCGCCGCCGACGGGACCGACGTCCGGAACTACGGTGGGCTCGACGGCCTGCCGGAGGCCCGGCAGCTCGGCGCCGCATGGCTCGGCGTGCGCCCCGACGAGGTGATCGCCGGGGGCAACAGCAGCCTCACCCTGATGTACCTGTACCTGCTGAACGCCTGGCTTCACGGCCCGGCCGGGCCGGGAGGGGGGTGGCGGGAATCCGGGACGGTGCGGTTCCTCTGCCCGGTGCCGGGGTACGACCGGCACTTCGCGATTCTCGAGGACCTCGGCATCGAGATGCTCAACGTGCCGATGCGCGACGACGGCCCGGACATGGACCAGGTCGAGGCGCAGGTGCGCTCCGACGCCTCCGTCCGGGGCATCTGGTGCGTGCCGAAGTACGCCAACCCGGGGGGGCAGGTCTATTCCGAGGCCACCGTGGACCGCCTGGCCCGGCTCGCCTCCATCGCCGGCCCGCACTTCCGCATCCTGTGCGACAACGCCTATGCGGTCCACGATCTCGACGACGAGCCGCCGTCGTTGGCCAACATCATGGACGCGTGCCGGCGCCACCGCACAGAGGACAGCCTGGTGCTCTTCGCGTCCACGTCCAAGGTCACGCGCGCCGGCGCCGGCATCAGCTTCATGGGCGGTTCTCCGGCCACCCTCGACTGGTTTCGCCGCCGGATGCAGGTGGTGACCATCGGGCCGGACAAGGTCAACCAGCTTCGGCACGTCCGCTTCCTGCGCGACATGGATCACGTGCGGGCGCACATGCGAAAGCACGCGGCGATCCTGCGCCCCAAGTTCGAGCTGGTGTTCCGACGGCTGTCGGAGGCATTGGACGGAACCGGGACCGGTTCCTGGACGACGCCGCGCGGAGGCTACTTTCTTTCGTTCGACGCCCGCCCCGGCCTCGCCGGCGAGATCGTCCGCCTCGCGGCCCGCGCCGGGGTGAAGCTCACCCCGGCCGGGGCCACCTTTCCCTATGGGCGGGATCCCGACGATTCCAACATCCGGCTCGCCCCGACGTTTCCGGAGCTCGCGGATCTCGATCAGGCGATGCGGGTATTCGCGGTGTGCGTCGAGCTCGCCTCGGTGAGGCAGACGCTGGAGAACCGTTAGCTGGCAACCTCGTCCTCGTCCCGGGGGACGAGAAGCCGTCGGGTTCACGATGGGTCTGGAGCGGGCATGGAGCTTGGGGACACCGCCTGCCCGCGGGGGCCGGAACCCACGCTGTCGGCACCCCTCCGGCAGCGGCCGTACGGCCGGCGTGCCCCCTCCCGAAAACCGGCCGCTCCCGAAAACCGGCCGCGCGCTACTTCCCGGCCTTTTTTCTCCGCGCCGCCCAGTAGGCGGTCATCCGCTCGGACACGGCCTTCTTTTCTTCGGGCGTCATCTGGCGGCGCTTTCTCCTGGGCTTGCCCTCGGGCGCGGCATCAGCGGCCGCGGGCGCGGGCGCTGCCGCTGGCGCGGCCGCCGGCTTCCTCGGTGCGGAGGCACGCCGGGCCCTGCGCCTGGCTGGCGGGGCGGAGCCTCCCAGCATCTGCTCGACATCGTTCAAAGCCTTGATCTCCGCCTGAAGGCGCTCGATCTGGCTTTGCCGTTCCGCGATCGCGTCGGTTATCACACTCATGGGGCCAAAGAGTAGTGGCATACAACACGGATTGTCAAACCCTATCTTGCCATCCACCGGGAGCGAAACGCGGTGGGAGGGCCCGCGTCGCCGGAAAACCGCGGTTGTGGTAACTTAGAGGGGTGTGCGGTGAAGGTCGGGGCGTGGCGCAGCCTGGTAGCGCGCCTGCTTTGGGAGCAGGAGGCCCCCGGTTCGAACCCGGGCGCCCCGACCAGCTCTTCGCCACGTGACACGTGCGCGGTTGCCTCCACTCGGTGAAGTCCCCGCTCCGGGGGGGCCTCGCCAAGGCCTCACCCCGCCCGCCGGCGGGGTCTCTTCGCTCCCCACCGGCCGCAGGCCGGGGGGCATCCCTGCCGCAGGCCGGCGCCGCTACCGAAAGAAGGCGACGCCGTGCCACGACTCGCCGGCCGCCAGCTCCCACCGACCGGCCCGGACCTGCTCGACCCTCGTCAGCGTATTGTCGAAGACCACCGTCCGCGGACTCACCTCGCCGCTCTCGGCCAGATCGGCGAAGCGTTCGCGGGACACTCGCGCGATGCCGGCCTCGTCGCGATAGAGCACCGGCGCGTGGTTCACGAGCTCGACGCCCAGCTCGGCCTGCAGCCCCTTCATGCGGCGCACGAGGGCGTCGACGGAGCAGCCGGACGCGCCGGCCGCCCGCTCGTCGACGGCCACGAAGATGAACTGGTCGTACCGCACGTCGCGAGCCGCCCTCAGGGGAACGTCGTGGGCGGTCCACTGGTCGATGAAGGCGTCCACCTCGCCGGTCACGCGAGCGCGCTCGCCGTCGGCCAGGGGGCGCTCGGCCGCGAAGATCCACAGGCGCGCTTCCGGCGGCAGCTCGTCGAAGGTGACTCGTGGCATGTCGTAAACCTCTCGGGCCCTCTCTGCCGGGCCGGCTCCTCTGCTAGACCGGCTCCTTCACCGTGACCGCGTCGAGGAACGGCATCATTCCCCGCAGATCGGCCCCGACCTTCTCGATCCGATGATCCTGCTCGGCCCGCCGCTGCGCCATGAACCAGGGCCGGCCGGCCTTGTCCTCGGCAATCCACTTGTCGGCGTAGACCCCGTCCTGGATGTCCTTCAGAATGCCCCGCATCGCCTCGCGGGTGGCGTCGGTCACGACCCGCGGGCCGCCGGTGTAGTCGCCGTGCTCGGCGGTGTCGCTGACCGAGTAGCGCATGTAGTTGAGCCCGCCGCGGTACATGAGGTCCACGATGAGCTTCAGCTCGTGCATGCACTCGAAGTAGGCCACCTCCGGTTGATAGCCGGCCTCGACCAGCGTCTCGAAGCCCGCCTTGACCAGTGCGCTGACGCCGCCGCACAGGACCGACTGCTCGCCGAAGAGATCGGTCTCGGTCTCTTCCGCGAAGGTCGTCTCGATGACGCCGGCCCGCGTGAGGCCGAGACCCTTCGCATAGGACAGGGCCAGGGGCTTCGCGCGCCCCGTCGCGTCCTGCTCGACCGCGACAAGGGCCGGGGTGCCCCCTCCCTCCAGAAAGACCTCGCGCACGCGGTGGCCCGGGGCCTTGGGCGCGATCAGCGTGACGTCGACGTCCGACGGCGGCGTGATGGTCTTGAACCGGATGTTGAACCCGTGGGCGAACATCAGCATGTCGCCGGGCGCGAGATTGGCGGCGATCGACTGGTCGTAGATGGCCCGCTGCTTCGTGTCGGGCGCGAGAATCATGATCACGTCGGCCCACGCCGCGGCTTCGGCGCCGCTCTTCACCGTCAGCCCGTCCGCTTCCGCCCGGGGGCGGGAACGGCTGCCGTCGGCCAGCGCCACCTGCACGGGGACCCCGCTGTCCTTGAGATTCAGCGCATGGGCATGACCCTGGGAGCCGTAGCCGAAGACGGCGACCTTCCTGCCCTGTATGAGAGAGAGATCCGCCGAGTCGTCGTAGTGAATCGTTGCCATTCTGGTTCCGCCTCGTCAGTCGGGTTGATCCCGAGAGTTCGGGAAGGGGCCGCGGCCCGGCGCCGCTCACACGGAATAGGAAACCTGATCGCCGGGGTCGGCCTCGGCCGGGGCGTCGGCCGGCTCGGTGGCCACGCTCTGCTGCCCCCGGGACATGGCCACCCGTCCCGTCCGCACTATCTCGAGCACGCCATAAGGCTGCAACACGCCCAGCAGCCCGTCGATCTTGTCCTCGGTGCCGGTCGCCTCGACGATCAGGGAATCGGGCGCCACGTCGACGACGCGGCCCCGGAACGTATCCACGATCTGCATCACCTGCGTGCGCGTCTCCTGGGTCGCGGCCACCCTGATCAGGGTCAGGTCCCGGATGACGGCCGCATCGCCGGTCAGGTCGGTCACCCGCAGAACGTTGACGAGCTTGTACAGGTTCGCTTCGAGCCGCTTGGCGCCGTTGTCGTCGGTGTCGACGACAATCGTCATGCGGGACACGCGGGGCACCTCGGTGCGGCCCACCGTCAGCGACTCGATGTTGAACGCGCGGCGGCGAAACAACGACGCCACCCGGTTCAGCACCCCGGGCTTGTCCTCGACGTGCACGACAAAGGTACGCCGCATGGTCCTCCGGGTCGGTGACGCTACGCGAGGCATCCGTGACGCCCGGAGACGCCGCCCGCGGTTTCGTTCCGCGGCGCAGGCTCCCGGTGGCGCGTCAGGTCTCCGTCTTCGGGCACGAACATGGGCTTGCAGCGCGCGATCGTCGACAACTCGAAGCGCCGCGCACCCGAGGGTTCAGTCATCGCGGCACTAGTCGTCCGCCGTCTCGACGATGGGGCTCGGGCTCGGCCGCCGGATCATCGCGTGCAGGTCGGCGCCGGCCGGCACCATCGGATAGACGGTGTCCTCCTGCTCGACCCGGAAGTCGATGACCACCGCGCCGGGCTCGGCCCGCGCCATGGCCACCGTCGGCTCGACCTCCTGACGGCGCGAGACCGTCGCGCTGCGCAGGCCGAAGGCCTCGCCCAGCTTCGCGAAGTCGGGGCTGAGCAACGGCGTGGCCGCGTAACGCCGCTCGTAGAAGAACTCCTGCCACTGGCGCACCATGCCCAGATAGCCGTTGTTGATGATGGCCACGTTGACCTTCACCTTCTCCTGCGCGATGGTGGCGAGCTCGCACATCGTCATCTGGAACCCGCCATCGCCGACGATCGCCCACACCTCGGCCTCGGGCCGCGCGAGCTTGGCGCCGATCGCGGCGGGCAGGGCGAACCCCATCGTCCCGAGGCCCCCCGACGTAATCAGCGACCGCGGCTTCTCGTGGTGGTAGTACTGGGCCTCCCACATCTGGTGCTGGCCCACGTCGGTCACCACCACCGCCTTCCCGTCGGTCATCCGCCAGATGTCGTTGATGACGTGCGCGGCGTACAGATGCCCGCTGTCGGGCAGGTTCTGCACGTCGCGGACGGCCGAATCGCCCTTCATCTCCGCGATCGAGTCGAGCCACACGCCGCGGTCGCCGCGCTCGACGCGCGGCAGCAGCTCGCGCAGCACGTTGGACAGGTCGCCGGCCAGGGTGACGTCGACCATGACGTTCTTGTTGAACTCGGCCGGATCGATGTCGACGTGGATCTTCCGCGCGTTGGGCGCATACGTCTTCACGTTGCCGGTGACGCGGTCGTCGAAGCGCATGCCGAAGGCGAGCAGGAGGTCGGCCTCCTGGATGGCCTGGTTCACCCACGCCTCGCCGTGCATGCCCATCATGCCCAGGTTCAGGGGGTGCAGGGCCGGGAACGACCCGATGCCGAGCAGGGTCATGGCGACGGGGATGTTGGCCCGCTCGGCGAACTCGCGCACCAGGTCCATCGCGCCCGACAGCATCACGCCGTGCCCGGCGAAGATGATCGGCCGCTTGGCGCCGTTGATCAGGTCCACCGCCCGCCGGCGCTCGGCGTCCGACGCCCGAAGCTCCGGCCGGTAGCCGGGCAGGCGCACGGGGCTGCCGTCCCAGACGAACTCGGCCGAGCCCTGCTGGGCGTCCTTGGTGATGTCCACCAGCACCGGCCCGGGACGGCCCGAGCGCGCGACGTAGAACGCCTCGTGGATGGTCGGCGCCACCTCGGACACGTTCGAGACCAGGTAGTTGTGCTTGGTGATGGGCAGGGTGACGCCGGTGACGTCGGTCTCCTGGAAGGCGTCCGATCCGATGAGCCGGCTGCCCACCTGACCGGTGATGCAGACGATGGGCGAGGAATCGAGCATCGCGGTGGCGATGCCCGTGACCATGTTGGTGGCGCCGGGCCCCGACGTGGCCACCGCCACCCCGACCTCGCCGCTCGCCCGCGCGTAGCCGTCGGCCATGTGGGTCGCCCCCTGCTCGTGCCGCACGAGGACGTGGCGGACGGGGTACTCCAGCATGGCGTCGTAGGCGGGCAGAATCGCGCCCCCCGGATAGCCGAACACCGTGGTCACCCCCTCGCGCACGAGGGACTCCCACAGAATCTGCGCGCCGGTTCTCATGTTCCCCATTTGATCCGTACCCGTCGTCGGCGAGCGCAACCTCCGCGCCCTCAAGCCGTCGTCACCGCACCTTCGGCGGCCGACCCCACGAGGCGGCTGTACTTCGCCATCACGCCTGTCGCGTACCGCGGGGGCGGGGCCTGCCATCCGCGAAGGCGCCCGGCCAGCTCCGCCTCGCCGATCTCGACCCGCAGCTCGCGCGCCTGGAGGTCGAACACGATGATATCGCCGTCCCGCACGGCCGCGATCGGGCCCCCCTGCGCCGCCTCCGGCGCGACGTGCCCGGCCATGAGCCCGCGGGTCGCGCCCGAGAACCGGCCGTCGGTCAGCAACGCCACCGAGTCGCCGAGGCCGGCCCCGACGATGGCCGCGGTGACCGCCAGCATCTCGCGCATGCCGGGCCCGCCGCGCGGCCCCTCGTAGCGAATCACGACGACGTCGCCCGGCCGCAGCGCGCCCTTCTCGACCGCCTCGAAGCACGCCTCCTCGCTGTCGAACACCCGCGCCGGCCCGCGGTGCTTCCGGTCGCCGTAGCCGCCGGCCACCTTGACGACGCATCCGTCCGGCGCCAGGTTGCCCTTCAGGATGATGAGCCCGCCTGTCGGCGTTATCGGCTCGGACACCGGCCGCACCACCTCCTGGCCGGGAGCCTCGGTCGCCGCCTCCGCCTCTTCCCCGATGGTGCGGCCGGTGACGGTGACCTCGTCGGACCGCAGCACGCCGGCTTCCTGCAGCCGTCGCGCCACGAGGCGACTCCCGCCGGCCCGGTACAGATCCGTCGCCACGAAGCGGCCGCCCGGCTTCATGTCCGCCACCAACGGCGTCGCGCGGCTGACGCGGTCGAAGTCGTCGATGGAGATGTCCACCCCCGCCTCGCGCGCGATGGCCAGCAGGTGCAGCACCGCGTTGGTCGACCCCCCGGTGGCGGCCACCGACGCGATGCCGTTCTCGAGGGCGGCCCGGGTCATGATCTGCCGCGGCCGACGGTCCGCCCTGACCAGATCCATGATCAGCCGCCCCGACTCGCGGGCCACGACGTCCTTCTCGTCGTGCATCGCCGGCACCGCGTTGTGGCTCATCGGCGAGATGCCGATCAGCTCGCAGACGGTCGCCATGGTGTTGGCGGTGAACTGCCCGCCGCACGCGCCGGGGCCGGGGCACGCCGCGTCCTCGAGCGCCTTCAACTGCGCGTCGGTCATCTTGCCGGCCGCGTGCGTGCCCACCGCCTCGAAGACGTCCTGGATGGTGACGTCGTGGTCGTCCCAGCGCCCCGGCGCGATGGAGCCGCCGTACAGCACGAGGCCCGGGATGTCGAGCCGCGCGACCGCCATCACCCCGCCCGGAATGGTCTTGTCGCAGCCCACCAGCACCACGAGCCCGTCGAACAGGTTGCCGCGGGCGACGAGCTCGATCGAGTCGGCGATGACCTCGCGGCTCACCAGGGAGGCCCGCATGCCGTCGCTGCCCATGGTGATGCCGTCGGAGATGGACACCGTGTTGAACTCCATCGGCGTGCCCCCGGCGGCGCGGATCCCGTCCTTGATGCGCTCCCCGAGCCGCCGCAGATGGAAGTTGCACGGGCCGATCTCGATCCACGTGTTCGCGACCCCGATGATCGGCCGGCCCAGCGCCTCGTCGTCGAACCCGACCGCCTTCAGCATCGATCGGGCGGGGGCGCGGGACGGGCCATCGGTGATCGCGCCGCTGCGGGTCTTGCCTGGCGTGGCGGTCATGTGCGTGAGCCTTCCGACAAAAAAAGGGCCATCACCCGGCTGCGGATGATGGCCCTCGAATCTGCTGTGTCCGTCGAGTACATCATCCACTGGCCGCCGGCGCAATGATGGCGCCGGCGCCGTGAACGCCGACCACGACGGAGCAGCGGGACGCGCGAACCATGAACATGCGGACTTCCAGAATCGGGGCCCTATTCTAGCGCGGCCCCGGAGCCGGGCTCAAGGGTCTTTCGTTCGACGGCGCGCACGACGGCTTCGCAAGGGCCGGGCGCGAGCCGGCGCTCCGTCGTTCCGGGGAGTCGTCGATACGGTCACGCAGGCCGATGAAACCCCTCGATCGGGCGCCCCCCGGCGACATCGCCGTTCCTGTCTGCCGCGCCCGCTCGTTCGCGCCGCTACGGGCGATCGCCGCTCCGGCAGGGGCTCCCCCTCGGGCACGTACCCCGCCGCGGGCGATCACCGCTCCGGCAGGGGCTCCCCCTCGGGCACGAAGCGCAGGGCCACGCCGTTGTTGCAGTACCGCTTGCCCGTGGGCTGCGGCCCGTCCGGAAAGACGTGCCCCTGGTGCCCGCCGCAGCGGGCGCAGTGATACTCGGTCCGCGGCAGAATCATCTTGAAGTCGCGCTTCGTGGCGACGCTGCCCTCGATCGGTTCGAAGAAGCTCGGCCAGCCCGTGCCGCTCTCGTACTTCGTCGACGACTCGAACAACGGTTGATGGCACGCGGCGCACACGAACGTCCCGGCGCGCTTCTCGTGGTTCAACGGGCTCGACCCGGGCGGCTCGGTCGCCTCGCGGAAGAGGACCGCGAACGACTCCGGCGGGAGGAGGGCGCGCCACTCCTCGGGCGTCTTCGTCGGGGTCGGGCTCGTCTCGGTCGAAGTCGGGCTCGTCTCGGTCATGACGGTCTCCTGCGGGAGGATACCACCGCTTCCGGCCGCGTGTCCCCGGCCGCATGCCCGGAACCGGCCACCCGCGGCTGCGGTCGGCGCGCGGTCGGTTCGAGCCCGGTCGGCAGCGCCCCGAAGGGCGCCCCGGCGGCCCGTCTCGGCCTCGCGCCGGTACGCCCGCCCTCCGCGACCGGCTCCGACCCGAGAGGGGCGCCGCGCCCCCTGTCGGGCCGCGACAGCCGGCCGGCGGCGGTCTCGCGGTCGGCGCGGAAACTCGCGAATCGCGCGCCAACTCCCGTTGACAGCGGCGCTCGGGGCCGGGTTCGACAAGAGGACTGCGGCCCGGCTTGCCCGGCGGCACGACCTCTCGACCGCGCGCCCGACGCCCCCGGTTGCCCGCCGCGGCGGCCCACCACCGGACGGGCCGCCGGCCAGAGACCGTTTCACAGCCCGTTTTCCCCGTGTTCCGCCCCGTCACGACGCATGGCACGGCCCTTGTAGTCCTTCAGGCCGCGGGCGGTCGAGCCGATTCGACGCCCGAGAGCGCGGCATGACGCCGCGCGGAACCCGAGGAGGTCACATGAAGAGACGAAGGTTGCTGGCAGCAGCCACGTTGGCGGCGTTGCCACTCTACGCGGGAGCGGCACAGCCGCCACCTCTCTCCGAGAAGAGCGACACCGCTCACCCGCGGTCGGTCGTCGAGCGGCCGAACGAGCCCCGGGTTCTCTACTGGGCGGGGGTCGATGGGGAAACCGCATCCCTGATAGGCGTCCTCGCCGGGACGGGGAATGCGGGGCTCAACTGGTTCATCGGCCTGTAGCCATCGCGACCGACTCACGGACAAGGACGAGACCATGAGAACACGAACGACCAGGATGCGAACGGCACTGGCCGCGGCGACGCTGGCCGCGCTCCCGCTCTTCACCGGCGCCGTGCGAAGCGACGCCGTCCCGGCGTCCACCGACGCCGCCCACGCGGCGCGCGGCGTCGAGCACGGCAGCGGCCCCAGGTGGTCCCTGGTCCTGGGAGAGGACATCGGCAACGGGACCTGGTGCTGGGGACTCGGCGGCTGGGCGGAGGTCTGGTGTCGAGTGTACGCACTCTGACGACTCGAGCCGAGCCCGCACGACCGGCGCGCCGCGATCCGGAGAGGCGGCGCCATTTGCACCGGAGGACGAATCATGACGAAGAGAACCCTGGCCGCGGTCATTCTCGCCGCGCTCCCGCTCGCGACCGGCACGCTGCGGTCCGATGCCATCCGGCCGGCCGACGCCGGCGCGGCGCGAAGCCTCGCCGGGCAGGCCGCGGGCCCGCAGTGGTCCTACGCGTTGGGCGAGGGCGCCCAGTTGCTCGCGTGCCCGATGAACGGATGGGGCTGCCTGCTCTACATCATGTAGCGGCAACCACGCGGCGGACCGGCCGTCGAGCGCGCGACCGCCTCGACGCACCGGCCTCTCGATCCGCCGTCGAACGCACTCGACACGTCGTAGGCGCGACAATAGTGTCGCAGATCACATAACATGGGAGGGAATCGTGCACAAACGAACACTACTGGCCACCGCGACGTTGACCGCGCTCCTGCTCTCGGTCGGGAGCCTGCAGCCTGCCCCGATCGGGGTCGAGACGGAGCTCGCGCCTCACGCGCTCGGCGTGCAGACCGTGCAGTCCCCGGAGGCGCCGACCGGTCCTCTGTGGGGCGAGGCCTTTGGCTGGGGCCTCGGGTGGAGCGTCTTCGCCGTCATCTTCTGCGCATCGTTCTCGGGGCCGGGCGGCATCGCTTGCGGCATTGCCGGAGCGGCGTAGCCGCGCGCGCCGGAGGGTGAGTGCCGGGGACTGAGGACTGGCGACATGGACAAGCTCGACCGATGGTCACGCTCGTGGTGGGCCCTGTTCGCGGCCAACGTCCTCCTCTTCGGCCTCACCGTCGGCGCCGGCTGGCTCAGCGCCGACCTGCGGGGAGAACAGCTTCAGGTGCGCCCGTTCGCCGAGGTGACCGCCGACCGCATCCACTCGGACGCCGCCTACATCCTGCGCGCCAACCTGCGGGTCGCCGGCGGCATGCTGGCGGGGGCGTGCACGCTGGGGCTGTTCTCCCTCGTGGGGCTGCTCTACAACGGATTCGTGCTGGGGTACGGGACGGCCGCGCTCGCCCGCGGCGCCGCCGAGGCCCTGCCCTTCCTGGCCAGCTACGCCCCGCTGGAGTTCCTGGCGTTCATTCTCGTCGTCACCGCGACGCAGCACCTGTCGTTCGGCGTCGTCCGCTGCCTCGCCACCGGCGAGCCCGTGCGGCCGCGAGCGGCCGGCGTCAGCCTGATCACCGCGGGGGCCCTGCTGTTCGTCGCCGCCGTCGTCGAAGCGAGCGTGATACCGGCGATCAACGCGGTCGTCGGGCAGGCCCCCCCCACCGGAGGCGTCCAGTGAGAGAAGACACCGTCCTCGAGGTCGTCGACATCCGGCGCCGGTTTCCCGGCTTCGAGCTGGGTCCCCTGTCGCTGAAGCTGCGCCCAGGCCGCGTCTACGGTCTCCTGGGCCCGAACGGGGCGGGGAAGACGACACTGCTCGACCTCGTCGCGTTGCAGACCCGACCCACCGGCGGCGCCCTCCGCACGGACGGCGGACTGCTGCCCTGGGGGTCGCGCGCCTGGAAGGCGCGGATCAGCTACGTCCGCGAGGTCGTCGCCTTCTACGACGAGCTGACGGTGGCCGAGACGCTCCGGCTGGCATCGAGGCTCTACGGCCGCTGGGACCCGACCCTGGCCGCGCGGCTCGTCGACACCCTGGAGCTGCCGCCGGACCGCCGCGTCCGCGAGCTGTCCAAGGGCACGAAGGTCAAGCTGGGCATCGCTGGCGCCCTCGCGCACCACGCCGACCTGCTGCTGCTCGACGAGCCGACGGCCGGCCTCGACCCCACCGCCCGGGCCGGCGTGCAGGCCATCGTGCGCGACTTGACGCGGGACCATCCGCGGCTCTGCGTCGTGTTCTCCTCTCACATCTTCGAAGACCTCGAAGAGACCGCCACCGACCTCCTGATACTGAGAGACGGCCGTCTCGTCTTCGAGGCGCCGGCCGACGTGATGTCGACGTCGACCCTCTACCGGACCGAGGCCGCGGGCGCCGTGGGGCCCTCGTCGGACGTACTGGCCCGCTGGAAGGACAAGGGCACGGAGTGGCTCCTGGTGCTCGGCGGCAGCGCGCTCGACGCCGAGCTCCGGCAGCGGGCGGACCATGTGGAGGAGCGCCCGTCGAGCCCGCTCGCAGCCCTGTATCACGGCACCGGCCACCGCCGGGGAGACGACAGATGAAGCCACGTGTCCTCATCGCGCTTCTCGCCAAGGACTTCCGGTTGCACGGCCTGCCCGTGCTGCTGCTCGTTGGCGCGCTGCTCGCGGCCTGCGCCGCGGCGACGCTGTTCGCGCCGAGCCGCGATGCCGTCCCGGGGTTCGCGTTCAACATGAACATGCTTGCACCCCTCCTCCTGTCCGAGTGGTTGATCGCACGGGAGCGAGCCAAGCGCTCCTTCGCGTGGCTGCGCTCGTTGCCCGTCGATGACCGCACCGTGGTCGTGGGCAAGTTCCTCTACGCCGCCGTCGTTTCCGTGGTGTTGTGGACGACGTCCTCGTCTCTGTTCGCCCCCGGCCTGTGGTCACCCTGGAGCACGGGGCTGGTGCTGCAGTGCAGCCTGCTGGTGCTCGGGGCGCTGTTGGTCAGCGCGCGGTGGCGAACAAGCTGGCGCTACGCCCCCATGGCCGCCATGGGTGTCTTCGCCGGGCCGATCCTGGTCTTCCTCGCGCTGATGGGCGAAGACGCGGCCCGGCGGGCGGCCGTGGTGGCGTTGTGGAAAGCCCCGTACGGCCCCCCGCTCGCCGCCGCCGGCCTGCTGCTCGCATACCTCGCCACAATCTGGTGGACGGTGCGTTGGGTCGAGCGCGCCGACACCTGCCAGCTCGTCGACTGAACGACGACGGAGACCGCCATGTTCACGCTGCTCTGGAGTCCGGTTCGCTTCTTCGAGACCCGCCGCGCCGACGGCCTGCACTGGCTCGCGGCAGCCGGCGCCCTCGTACTGTGCGCCGTGCTGCAAACCGTCAGCGGCTCGATGACCGCCGCCAAGATGCTCCCGGAGATGGAGAGGATCATGGCGCTCGTCGATGCCCCGTTCGCCGATTTCCCTGTGCAGGGCCTGGCTGTCGTCGGGGGGCTCCTGGGCTACCCCATGTTCTACGGCGTGATGTTGCTCGCGGTGCTGGCCATCGACATCCTCGCCAGCGGGTCGCAGCAACCGCGTCTGCTGGCCAAGTTCACGGCGGTCAGCTTCTACACCCAGGTGCCGTGGTGCATCGTGATGATCGCCATCGTCTGGCAATGGACGCCGGAGCCCATGCGCGTGCCGGTGGGCGCCTCGAACACGGAGATCATGGAAGCGCTGGCCGACCATCAGCGCAGCCTGCAGTCGGGGCCGCTGCTGTCGACGGGACGGCTGCTGGGGCACTACTCCAATCTCTGGCTCTCGGCGGTGCTCGCCGTCGCCCTCAAGGTGGTCGGCTCGCTGCCCGTCCGCGCCACCTTCGTGGTCGGAGCCGTCCTGTTCGTCATCTGCATGGCGGGTCCGATCTTCAACTTCGTGCTCGAGAGCCTCCGTTGACCGACTGGCTCCGGCGCCACGCCGAACGCGCCGGTTTCTCCCTGGCCGAGGCCGACCTCGCCTTCGACGCCGAGCGCGAGCGCCCTCGACTCGTCCGCGCCGTCGAGCGCCGGTGCCCGTCCATTCGCGCCGTCATCGCCGGGCTGCGGCGGCGGCTGCCCGTCGCCCCCCACGCCGGCGAGGGCGTCGCCGGACAGTTCTACCGGCTGCCCGGCCACTACCGGCGCGTCTGCTGCGTCATTCCCGACGTGGGCGGACCGGAGAGGCTCTGGGAGGGCGACGTCATCACCTTCGAGGGTACCGAGCCGTTGATGGCCGACTTCGACGACTACCTGCGGTGGATGGTGACCACGCCGTTCCGGAGCGGCGATCTCCCCATCGGGCTCCACCTGCCCCTCGTCGCCGGCGTCCCGCCCGGCGCGATGCCCCTCGACGAGTGCGACCGGGCCCAGCGGCTGGCCGCGGCGCTGCACGAGCGCCATCTGACGCTCTACGGCGAGCTGGCTCACGCGCCGGTTCCGCTCGCCGTGCATCGATGCTCGGCCGAGGACACGGCGCGCTACGTGGAGGCCCTGCGCTGGCGCCTGCCGGGGGCGGCCTTCGAACGCGCCGCCGCCCGCGTCGGCCCGGGATGCGGCGTCGCGGTGTGGTACTACCCCGCGACGCCCATCCGCGTCGACGACCTGCGGCTCCTGGCCGCGGCGGACCCGCAACTGCGAGCGGCGCCCGAGTCCGGCGAGGAGACCGTCGCGGGCTGGTGCCGCCAGTTCGCCCGGCTGCTGCACCTGGGGTTCATGCCCTTCGCGCCCTGGAACGCGGCCCGCGGGTCCTGCGTGGACGCCGCGAGCGCCTGCATCGACGGCGGGTTCGCCGACCTCGTCACCCTCGTGCCCTTCGAGTCGATTCCCGACGACCGGTGGTTCCGGCGCAGCCTGCTCGACAGCATCGACAGGCTGTCGCGCACGGTATCGGCCTTCACCGGCGCCCTCGGGGCACGTCCGGCCGATCCGCCGGGCCCGAATCTCGATTCGCTGAGCCGCGTCTTCCTGGGTCCCCGCCTGCTCGACCATCTCGAGCGGGAGACGCCGGCCGGGGGCGCCCTCGATGGCCGGATCTCGTCGTGCTTCAAGCTGGACCGACTGGAAGACCTGGTCGGCGCGAGCGCGGTAATGACGACCCCGCTACGCCCCTATCGGCCCGCCCGGGCCGTGGAATGACCAGGAGGCGTGCGCCCGCAGGCATCGCCGGCGCGAGCGCGGAGACGACGACCCCGCTACGCCCCTATCGGCCCGCCCGGGCGGTCGGATGACGAGGAAGCGCGCGCCCGTCAGCACTTCTCCGATAACGGCGGTCGGATGTGTGCAGCCGCGGAGGTACGGTCGACAGGATTCGGCAAGACGGGAACAGCGTCCGGTGCCGCGAGGTGCCGCGGCTTCTCTTCAATCCGTGTGATAGGATGGACACACTTCGATGAGAATCATGGACTTTGTCACTGCCGTGGGTGCAATCGCGGCTCTCCTGGCCGCCATTTTCGGGTACGTCAACGGACGAGACATCAGAGAGCTCAAGGGGAGCGTGGACGAACTCAGCCGCACCGTCACCAGGCACGTCAGCGCTCACGGTCTTCATCGCTAGGCCCCTCCTCCCCTACTGGGCTTGGGCTCGCCATGGCTACGCGCGACACCGAGAACGAACCCGTGTCCCCGCCCGACGATTCCCCCGAGCCGAGCACCGGGCCGGACCAGCCTCGAAAGCGCTCGATCGGGCTCTGGCTGGTCGTCGCCGCCCTCGGCCTGTGGCTCGGCGTGATGCTCTTCGTGGTGGGGCCGCCGGACAGCCCGGTCGGGGAGCCGGCCGCCGGCTCTGTCCGCATCGCCGCCGGAGATGCGCCCGGGGTCGCTCCCGCCCCCGCCGGCGGCGCCGCGGCGGACGCGCGGCGCGGCC
>JAJEEA010000335.1 GCA_022821235.1 Vicinamibacteria bacterium | reverse complement strand
CGATGGGACCGCCGCCGTTCATGGACGACGGCTCGCCGGCCATGGACTTCGGCCGGCGCCCGGCGAAGCCCAAGGGCAGCCGGCGGGGCCTCCGCGGCCGCAAGCGCGGGTTCTAGCGCGTCGCGCGTTCCGGATTCGGGCGCCCGACCGTCCGGGGGCGCCCGGCTTCCGCCTGCCCGCAGCCGCCGCCGAGGTCGGCGCTTGATCCTCGGCCCGCGCCCCGCCCACAGGAGCCCCGGCCGGACATCGTCTTCGTCGACATCGATCCGTCGTCGACATCGATCCGTCGGAGCTGCCCGCACCCGGGCCGTCCGGCTCGCAACTCCCTCCACCGTCCGGTGGCGGTCCGCCGTCGGCACCTGACCCCCGGGCCGGTGCCCCCGAGGGCAGGACCCCCCGGGCCGGACGTCCGGCTGGGGCTCGCCGGCCGGCGATGGCCGCCGTCACGGCAGCGCGAACGCCAGCGTTTCGCCGGGAGTTTCAACGTCCCCGGTCGCCACCAGCAGGTACTGCCTGCCGTCCGCCAGGTAGGTGACCGGCGGCGCGATGGTGCCGGCCGGCAGCTCCGTCTCCCACACGACGTCGCCGGTGGCCTTGTCGTAGGCCCGGAAGATGCGGCCGCCGTAGTTGGTCACGATCTGCGGCGGCATGCCGTCGGGCACCCGGGCCCCGCCCGGCAGGTTGGTCGAGCCCTCGCCGATGAACAGCAGCGTCTTCGTCAGCAGGGGCGCGGGGCGGCCGGGGACGCCCAGCTTCCCGAGGTTCAGGTGGCGAATCGCGGGATGGTCCCGCGGGCCATCGCCGTTGGGGGTCATCCAGACGATCTCGCCGCGGTTCATGTCGATGGCGGTGATACGCCCGTAGGGCGGCTTGAACAGCGGCAGCCCCCGCGGTCCGCCGATCCACTGCCGGCTTCCCTTGATGTAGTTGAGGTTCGTGCGGTCGGGGTTGCCCTCGATGATGTCGGCCACGAACGGCGACGTGATCGAGGGGATGTAGAGCATGCCCGTCTCGGGGTCGAACGCCCCCCCCTGCACGTCGGCGCCCCCCTGCGAGCCCGGAAGCTGAATCGTCCCCTGCCTGTCGTTCGGGCCATCGCCCCGTATCGACGGCGGCGTGAACATCGGACCGATGACGTAGCGGTCGGTGATGGCGATGGCCTCGGCCCGCAGCTCGGGCGTGAAGTCGATGAGGTTCTCGATGGTCGCCCCCTGCCGGTCGAACGCCGGGGGCTTCGTCGGGAACGGCTGGGTGGGCGAGGTCAGCTCGCCCGGCGTCGCCGACTGCGGCACCGGGCGCTCCTCGATCGGCCACACCGGCTCGCCGGTGGCGCGGTCGAAGACGAAGACGAACGCCTGCTTGGTGAGCTGGGCCACGGCCTCGATCTCGCGGCCGTCGACGGTGATGTCCATCAGGATCGGCGCCGTCGGCACGTCGTAGTCCCACAGCCCGTGGTGCACGGTCTGGAAGTGCCAGACCCGCTCGCCGGTCTCGGCGTCGACGCAGACGATGCTCTGGCCGTAGAGGTTGTCGCCGCCCCGGTGACCGCCGTACATGTCGTTGGTGGGCGAGCTGGTCGGCATGTAGACGTAGCCGAGCTCCTCGTCGGCGCTGAACAGCGACCACACCGGCGCGTGCCCCGAGTACTGCCACGAGTCGTTCATCCAGGTGTCGGTGCCGAACTCGCCGGCCTGGGGGATGGTGTGGAAGATCCAGCGCAGCTCGCCGGTGCGTACGTCGAACGCCCGCACGTCGCCGCGGATCCCCTCCATGGTCTGGAACGTGTCGCCCATCGACTGCCCGACCACCACCACGTCCCGCACCACCGTCGGGGCGCCCCCCCACCGGTAGCGGGCCCCCTCGGCGAGGCCGATGACGAGGTGCACGCGGCCGCCGTCCCCGAAGTCGGGGAACAGCTCGCCGGTGTCGGGATGCAGGGCGTACATGTACTCGCCACGCTGGGAGATGATGCGCGCCTCGTCCCCGTCGGACCAGTAGGCGACGCCGCGGGTGCCGGCCCCGCGCACATCGTCGGCGCCGCCGTACGGCGCCTGCACCCAGCGGGTCTCCCCCGTGGTCACGTCGAACGCCTCGACGAGGCCGACCGCGTTCGGCACGTAGCCGGTGTCGCCCACGATGAGCGGGGCGGCGGTGGAGACGTTCGAGAACCGGAGGTTCGGGTCCATCTCCAGGTAGGCCGTATCGACGATCGGCCGGCGCCAGGCGATCTCGAGCCGGTCGACGTTGTCGGCCGAGATCTGGTCGAGGGACGAGTACTTCGTGCTGCCGAGGTCGGCGCCGAAGCTCCGCCACTCGCCGTCCACCGCCCCCTGCTGGGCGAACGCGGCGGTCGCCGCCGCCATGGCGATCACGGTCATCCACGAAATCACGCGAGGACGCATCTGCAGAGCCTCCTTGAGGAACCGGGTCGGTCGACGATGAGTTCGAGATCGAGCGTTCGTGTCAGGTCAGGGTCGCGCCGACGGCCTGTTCGTGGATTCCGGCCCTCGGCCGGCCAGCAAGGTCAGCACCGTCTGCATCGTGGATTCGAGCGCGTCCACGCGGCCGGACAGCCGCGCAATCTGCCAGCCGTTCCACAGCGCCCCCCCCGCCGCAATCGCCAGCAGCAACTGCTCCACTTCCATGCCCTCATTGTACTGTGTGACGTCGGAACATGGCCGCTATCCGCGTCAGCGGAGCCGCCCGTGCCGACTCCTCGCAGGCGTCCCGGCAACTTCACCCGGCCGGCCGGTCGCGCGTGGTCCCGACCGAGCGCGTCAGGCGCTTCACGATGGCGCTGTAGTTCAGCAGGGTCCGGCCGCCCGCCGTCACCTGGCCGCGGACGAAGGTCAGCGAGCGGGTCCGCCGGACGACCTCGGCCGCCGACTCGACGAAGTCGCCGACCTCGCCGGGGGCGGTGAACTCGCAGCTCAGCGAGACGGTGACGCAACGCTCGCCGGGCAGGCCGTGGATGGCGGTCAGGCACAGCGCGAAGTCGGCGAAGGTCATGAGGACGCCGCCGTGGAGCTGCCCCGCGGTGTTGGCGTGCTTGGGTTGCGCCTCGAACGCGAACCGGAGCCGGCCGTCCTCTTCCTCGCGGTAGCAGAGCGGCCCGACCAGGTCCTCGAACGGGTCGACGTACTCGAACAACCGATAGCCCTCGGGGACACCTGTCATGGCTTCCTCGCCGCAAATGGGAACGCCGGCGACCCGTGGCGCCGGCGGCGCGACCCCGGGCGCCGGCCTGCTGCGTGGCTGCGCGCCGCGGGGTCCGGCGGCGTCACCGCAGTCCCAGGATCGCCTCCGGGCGCTCCAGCCAGTGGTCCGGACCGTGCGGGTCAAGGGTCGCGCGGGAGAACGGACCCCATAGCGCCGCCGCCGTCGACACCCCCGCCGCGCGGCCCGCCGCGCAGTCGTGGGGCGAGTCACCGATGAAGACCGTCTCCGCCGGCTGCGCCTCGAGGCTCGCGAGCGCCGCGAGCACCGGCGCCGGATGCGGCTTGTGCTCGGTCACGTCGTCCGAGGTCACGAGCAGATCGAAGAAGCCGTCGAGGGCGCAATGGCGCAGTCCCTGCTCGGCCGCCGTTCGGTTCTTGCTCGTGACGATGCCCAGCCGCACGCCGCGCTCGCTCAACGCGGCCACCACGGGCGGGATCCCCGCGTAGGGCTTCACGAGCCGGTCGTGGTGCTCGAGGTTGTGGGCGCGGTAGGTGGCGGCCATCCGCGCGACCTCGTCGGCGTCCCGCGCATAGCGCGCGAGCTGCGGCCGGAGCGGCCGGCCGAACCCGGCGCGCCACTCGTCGTCGGGCGGCACCGCCCCCCGGTGCGTCACCATGGTGTGGCGGAACGACGACATGATCAGCTCGATGGAATCGATCAACGTCCCGTCGAGATCGAAGAGATAGGTCGAGAGCCGCGCCATCGTGGTGCCGGCGGATTATACCGCCCGCCCTCCTTCCAGGTCGTCCCGCCAGGGCATGGCGCCGGGTCGTCCACGGCGAGGTCCACGAGTCCGTGGAGAGAGTCCCCGCCGCGGTGGAACGGCGACGCCACCGGGGTTCGCCGCGGGCTTCCCTCCCGTCCTCCCGCCGGGTACGGGTGCCGCAGGCCGCCGTTCCCGCGCGCCGCCCGGCAACGCCCGTGGCGACCCGATGGTCAGAAGCTCACGCCGGTCCCGAAGTGGAGCCGGAAGCGGCCGTCCAGGTCGTGGGCCACGTCGGCCTGCAGGTTGATGAACGCCGCGTTGAGGAAGACGCCGGCCCCGGCCCCCTGGCTGAACCGGGTGCGGTAGATGTCGTCGCCGGCCCCGTAGACGGCCCCGGTGTCGAAGAACACGCGCACGCCGGCCCGGCCGAAGCTCAGCGGAGAGCCCACCGGGAACCGCAGCTCGGCCGAGGCGGCGGCCAGGCGGTCGCCGGCGCGATGGCCGAACCGGTGGCCGCGCACCGACGCGAGCCCCCCGAGCAGGGGCTGGGCGTAGCCGGGAAGAGGGCCGCTCGCCCCCTGGTACAGAACTCGCAGCCCCAGCACCGTCTGCCCCGACAGCCCCACGAACCCGCGCACGTCGGCCTGCGGCTGGGTGACGACGCCGAGCGCCCCGGCCCGGGCGAGCCACTGCCACCCCGCGCGCGCGACCACCGCGTCGCGGGGGAACCCCGGGTTCCGCCGCGTGTCGAGCTCGACGCCGACCCGGTAGGTCGCCACCCTCTCTGCAAGGACCCCGAAGCCGACGTCGCTCCACTCGCCCCGGGCCTCCGCCCGCAACGGACCCGCGAGCCGGCGGTCGGCCCCGGCCCACAGCGACAGCCGCCGGTCGTGCACCCGGTAGTGCTGGTTCTCCTGGCGCGTCGCCGCGGCCCCGGCCCGCAGCGTGTGGACGACGCCGGACTCGAACCGCCTCTCGAGGGCGAGGCCCGCCTGCCGCGTCCCGCCCCAGGTCAGCGGGGCCGTCAGGCTGCTCCCCGCGCCCGCCACGTCGACCACCCTGAACCGGGCGCCGTAGCTGTAGCCGTGCCCCTCGGCGTAGTCGAGAATCGGCAGGAACATGGTGCGCCGCGCCAGGAAGCCGAGGACGCGGCCCATGAGCCCCCGCGCCGCGTCCGCCGCGCCGGGGCGTTCGCGCACCAGCAGGATGAGCGCCACCGCCTCGCGCCGCACGAGCGACGTGTACCGCTTCCGGACCTCGACCGTCTCGAACCGGCCGCTCGCCCGCAGCCGGGCCGCGATGGCGTCCAGGGTCTCGGGTTCGACCGGATCGCCGAGGGCGACCCCGGCCAGCTTCAGGATGTCGGCGTCGGGGATCGAGTGGTTGCCGTGCACCCGCATCTCGGCCACCACCTCCGGTCCCGCGGCGGGGGCGGAAGCAGGGGGCTGGGCCGCGGCCGGCGCGGCGACGAGGAGCGTCAGGAAAGCCGCCGCCGCGGCCCGTCGCGCGGACGCCCCGTGGCCCGCGGCGCCCGTCGCGGCCCGGGAGGCACCCCCGGTCCCGCGGCCCCCGACCGCGGCGATGCTCATCTCCGGTCTCCGGTCACGTCCCCGGTCCCGACCACCCGCCCCGAGGTCAGCGCCTCGCGGTAGTCGGTGTACTCGCGGGTCAACCGCATCTCGAACGCCCCCAGCGCCGTCGTGGCGCCCCCGGTCAGAATCATCCGGCTGGGCAGCCAGACGCCGCCGATCGGCTGCGCCATCTCGATCGACGCGTGCCAGCCGTCGACGCGCACCAGCCATCGCGCCGGCAGGAAGTCGAGCCCGACGTTCTCGAAGGTGTAGCGGACGACCTCGTGGACCTCGGGGTCGATCCAGAGAGTGACGAGCGAAGTCTTGGCGAACCCCTCGGCGATGCGCCGCTCGCGCTCGGACTCCGGCTCCGAGTCGTCGTCGAAGAGATCCGTGGGGTAGTACTCGATCTTCACCACCTCGCGCCCCGCGAGCGCCTCGTACCCGGCCAAGTAGTAGTTGCCGGGCTGGAACGGGAACTCCAGGAAGTAGCCGGCGTCGGTGATGAACTCGGGCTCGAGCCGCTCCAGGTCGGCCAACTCGGCCTCCCGTTGGCCGGCCGGGCCGGCATCCTCGGCGGCGGGAGCATCGTCCGCGACGGCCGGGGCCGCATCCTCCGCGGCGGCGGAAGCACCGTCCGAGACAGCGGTAGCATCGTCCGCGAGGGCGGGAGCATCGTCCGCGACGGCCGGGGCCGCATCCTCCGCGGCCGCGGGCGTCTCCGCGGGGGCATCCTCCGCGGCCGCGGCCTCCGCCCCCTCCGCGACCCGGATCCCGTCGAGGCCGACGGAGACGCTCGGGCGGCGGCGCTCCGCCTCCCGGCGCCTCTCCTCCCGGCGCTCCGCGGCGCGCCGCTCCCGCCGGCGCAGCCAGTCCGCCTCGTACTCCCGTCGCTCGGCCTCGCCGATGTCGACCCCGTCGAAGCGCCGCGGACTGCGCACCACCACGTCTTCGCGGACGTACCATTCGTACTCGCGCCGGAAGCCGGCTATCGGCAGGCCGGCGGGTCCGTCGACGCCCAGGGTCAGGACCTCGCGCAGCACGAAGTCTCCGATGCGCCGCCACGAGGCGTCGCGGTTCTCGAGCACGCGCTCCATGAACCGATCGATCTCGTTCCCGGACGCCGCGCCCGGCGAGGAGGCCTGGACGCCGGCGGCGGAAACGGCCTGCCCGGCGGCGGCGTCCGGCAAGAGCGACACCGCCGCCGCGAGCACCGCGGCGGCAACCGGGAGTCGGCGTCGAACGAAGCCCGGCGCCGGTCGCGCGGCGCGTCGCCCGGACCGGCCCGGCGCCGCCACCCCGGCCGGGACCGGACGGCTGGCAGAAGCCGGCATGCGGCGCGCGGTGGCGAGGCTCGTCATGGCGATTCCCTCTCTCCTGGCGACCGATCGGTCCTCGATTCGGGATCGTCGCCAATACGCAAGCACGCCGCGTGCCAACTGCCGGTCGCACCCTGGCCCGGAGCGTCGCCCGCGGCTCCGCGCCGCCCAGCCGACCCTCCGGGAGTCCGCGCCGTTCCAAGACGCAGACTCCTGGCCCCGGAGAGCGTCGCCTGCGGCTCCGCGCGCCGCCCAGCCGGCCCTCCAGGCGTCCGCGCCGTTCCAAGGCGCAGACTCCTGCGCTCCCGGCGCCGCTTGCGTTCACGGAACCGACCAGCCCTGCCCCCAACCGGTGTCACTGCCGGATGGCAGGGGTGTCCGATCGAGAGCACGGTCGCCCCGTCTTCGACGCCGCCGCGAGAACGCCTCCTCCGGCGTCGGTCCGTCCGGCCCCCCCGTACCGACGTAGCCGCCCCACCCGATACAATAGCCCCTGCGCCGACCGGTTGCGATGCGCGCGGGCATCGCCCGGGCTTCTCCCGTCATGACGACCGGCGACGCCGCGAGGTTCCCGAAAGCAGAGCTCCCCGTGCCGGAAGAGCCGACGCGCATCTATCTCGACCACAACGCCAGCACGCCGGTCGCGCCGGCGGTGTCGGCGGCCATGCGGCCCCTGCTCGACGCGGGGTTCGGGAACCCCTCGAGCGGGCACTGGGCGGGCCGCCCCGCGCGCGACGCGGTCGGCGCCGCCCGCCGCCGCATCGCGTCGCTGCTCGGGTGCGACGCGGACGAGATCGTGCTGACGAGCGGCGGCAGCGAGGCGAACAACCAGGTCGTCAAGAGCGTCGTCCGCGCCGACCCGTCCGCCCCGCACATCGTCACCACCGCGGTCGAGCATCCCGCCATCCTCGAGCCCTGCCGCTTCGTCGAGACCCTCGGCGCCCGGGTCACCGTGGTGCCGGTGGACGGCCACGGCCTCGTCGACCCCGACGACGTCCGGCGGGCCATCGCCCCCGACACCGCCCTCGTCAGCGTGATGCACGCCAACAACGAGATCGGGACCATCCAGCCCGTCGCCGAGATCGCCCGCATCGCGCGCGAGCACGGCGTCCTCTGCCACACCGACGCGGCCCAGTCGGCCGGCAAGATCCCGGTGCGGGTGCGCGAGCTCGGCGTCGATCTGCTGAGCCTCGCCGGACACAAGCTGTACGCCCCCAAGGGCGTCGGCGCCCTGTTCGTCCGGCGCGGGGTGGCGCTGACCCCGCTCGTGCACGGGGGCGGCCACGAGGGCGGCCGGCGGGCCGGCACCGAGAGCGCGCTCCTCGCGGCCGGCCTCGGGGCGGCCTGCGAGCTCGCCGAGACCGACCCCTGCGAGGACCGCCTGCGCGAGCTGCGCGACCGCCTGTGGAACGGACTGCGGGCGCGGCTCGGCGACCGCGCCGTGCTGAACGGCCATCCCGACCGGCGGCTGCCCAATACCCTCAACGTCAGCTTCCCCGGCCGATACGGCGACGAGATACTGGCCCGGATGCCGGAGATCGCGGCGTCGACGGGGTCCGCCTGCCATACCGGAGAACGCGCGCTCTCGCCGGTGCTGGCGGCCATGGGGGTGCCGCCCGCCGTCGGTCACGGCGCCGTCCGGCTCAGCGTCGGCCGCGGGACCACGGAGGCCGACGTCGACACCGCCGTCGAACGGATTGCGGGATGCGTGTGAACGACCCCGCGGCCGGTAGCGCTCGGCGGGTTGCCGGGGCAGCACGGCGTTCGGCCGGTCCGGGGCGGCGCCGCGGACGAAGACGCCGTCGAACGGATTGGGGGGTGCCAGTGAACGCCGCTTCCAGCCGATTCCAGGGCGGGTCCCGCGGCGTCGAACCGTTCCCGCGGCAGCGCGGCGTCGAACCGCTCCCGCCGCAGCGTCGCGTCGGATCCGACCCGGAGCCCCGCGGCGCCCGGCCGCCGGCTCCGGTCTGGACCCTCCTGCGGGCGGCGGCCCTGCTGACGGCGGCCCCGCTGGCCGCGTGCGCACCGGGCGACCGGGAAGCGGGGGCCCTGCCCCCCACCCGGGCGGAGCGCACCGCCTACGAGCAGACGACCGGCCACGGCGAGGTCGTGCAGGTCGTGACGTTGGCCGCGAACCGGTCCGAGCGCATCCACGCCACCAGCTTCGGATCGACCGTCGAGGGCCGCCCGCTGCCTCTGGCCGTCGTCGGGGACGTGGCCGACGCCCGGCCCGCCTCCGTCGTCGGCGCCGGCCGCCTCCGCGTCTGGCTGCAGGGGGCCATCCACGGCGGCGAGGTCGCCGGCAAGGAGGCCTTGCTGATGCTGCTGGGGGACCTCGCGGCGGGCGGCCACGCCGAGTGGTCGTCGTCGATGACCCTGCTCATCGCCCCCATCTACAACGCCGACGGCCACGAGCGCATGGGGCCCGACACCCGCCCCTACCAGCTCGGGCCGGTCGCGGGCCAGGGCGAGCGGGCCAACGCCCAGGGGTTCGACCTCAACCGCGATCACGTGAAGCTGGAGTCGCCCGAGGCCCGGGCCCTCGTCAGGGCCTACGACGACTACGACCCCCACGTGGTCATCGACCTGCACACCACCAACGGCACCGAGCACGCCTATCACCTGACCTACTCGCCGCCGCTCCACCCCAACACCCATCCCGCCATCGACGCCCTCCTCCGCGACGAGTGGCTCCCCGCGCTCACCCGCGCCGTCGAGCGGTCCGACGGGTGGCGCTTCTACCACTACGGCAACCTGCCGTTCGCCGACGGGGCCGAGCCGGCCTGGCGCACCTTCGACCACCGCCCGCGGTTCAACAACAACTACGTCGGGCTCCGCAACCGTGTCGCCCTGCTCGGCGAGGCCTACGCCTACGCACCGTTCGGCGAGCGCATCCGGGCCTCGCTGCGGTTCGTCGAGGAGGCGCTGGCGTTCGCCCACGACAACGCCGGCGCCATCGCCGCCCTCGTCGAGGCCGCCGACGCCGAACCCGTCGCCGGGACCCGCCTCGCGACCCGCGCGGTCCCCGCGCGCTCCGACGCCCCCGTCGAGATCCTCCTGGGGCGCACCGAGGAAGTGCCCAACCCCTACACCCGTTCCCCCATGCGGCGCCGGCTCGACGTGGCCGAGCCGACCGAGATGCACGAGTACGTCGCGTTCGCCGCCGCCGAGGACGCCGTCGAGGTCGCCCCCGCCGCGTACTACGTGCCGGCGGACCTCGCCGCCGTGGTCGACCTCCTCGCCGCCCACGGCGTCGACGGCGCCCCCCTCGACACCGACGCGACGCTCGCCGTGGAGGAGTTCGTGGTGCGCAACTCGTCGGTCGCAGAGCGCCCCTTCCAGGGCCATCGCGAGCGCACCGTCACCGGCGACTGGACCCCGGTCGAGCGCGTCGTGCCCGCCGGCACCCTGGCCGTGCCCCTCGACCAGCCGCTGGGACGGCTCGTGTTCACGCTGCTCGAGCCGCGCTCCGACGACGGCATCGTGAACTGGAACCTGGTCGACGACCACGTGGCAGCAGCGGGCTCCGTCTACCCCGTCCTCCGCCGGCCGGCGGAGCCGCAGGAATCGGCACCACGAGATTGAGCACAGGCGCGGCCGGATCGTCGGAGAAGGAAGCCCAAGCGGTGACGGCGCTGGCTTTCCGCTCGGTTCAGAGTTCAATCGAGCGGCGCCCTCAAGGGAACTGCACGGAGAAGAGGAAATCTGTATGGGCGCACAATTCAGGTGCCGGCTGGCAGTTGCTCAGACGGACAAGCGTGATCTGGAGTCCCGCCCGCCGCGCGTACTTCATGGCCGGAACGCAGTCCGTATCGTTGGTCACCAGACTGAGGATGTTCACGGCCCGTGTCTGCGCATAGTTGGCCATGTCAAGGCCTATTCTCATGTCGACGCCCTTCTGGGCGAACGAGGGCTTGAAATCGGCGTCCGTGAGCGGAGTCGACCCAACCGGGCTCGTCTTCGGCACCCAGTCTCTGAACTTCAGCACCCCACGACGAACCGCAAAGTACTCCCGCCGCTCCAGATCGTGGAGCCACGCGTCCGATCCCCGAAACTGGTGCTCGGTGCCGCTCACGGGTCGCTTCGCCTTCCCCGTGTAGGGCGCGCAGTCGTAGTACAGGATGCGCTGAAGCACCTGGTCGCTCTTGACGCATGCCCGGCCGAATCGCTCGATGAAGGGCGGGTCGTAGCTCTTGCCGGCCTTGCGGGCGTATGTCCGCAAGTGACCACCATCGATCAGGACAGCTACCGTGCGCACGGGAGGCAACAAAGGAACGGGCTTCCCCGGTCGCCCAAGGAAGCCCAAGGATAGTGCCCGCCTACGGGCATAGCGGATCGGAAGTCAATGTAGCAGATGCAGTGGCCGCGCGTCAACGCGGTGAGGACCTGTGCAGCTTACCCGCCGGCGCCGAGCACCGGCACGAGGACCAGCCCCGTCACGTAGACACCATAGAGTGCCAGGAGGAGCAGGCCCCCGCCGCGGTGGAAGTGGCCGGTCCGCGCGGTGAGGCCGAGGACCGCGGCGAAGAACACGCCGAGCCAGCCGTACGAGTAGACCTGGGTGAACACGTCGAGCGACAGCGGGTTGATGGTGCCCGACAGGCCGACGATGAGGTAGAGGTTCAGGACGTTGGCGCCGAGGATGTTGCCGAGCGACAGGTCCGGCACCCCCTTCCGGGCGGCGGAGACGCCGGTCACCAGCTCGGGCAGCGACGTCCCGATGGCCACCACCGAGAGCCCGATGATGACCGACGGCACGCCGAGGGCCGCCGCCAGCGACTGCCCGGAGTCGACGAGGAGGCGGCTGCCGACGACGATGAGGGCCGCCCCGAGCGCGAACAGGCCGATGGCCTTCGGCAGCCCGCTCGTGTCCGGCTCGGGCCCGCCCGCGGTCTCGGCGCGGCGCTTCCGGATGCCGAGGTAGTCCCAGGCGAGGTAAGCGAACGCCAGGGCCAGCAGGACCGCGGCCCACGGCCGGCTGAGGGTCCGGTCCCAGGTGAAGACGACGACGAGCACCCCGGCCGAGACCATCCACGCCGCCCGCCGCACGAAGTCGCGCTTCTCCACCTCCACCGGGGTCAGCAGCGAGACGGTGCCGACGATCAGCCCGATGTTGCAGATGCACGACCCCACCGCGTTCCCCAGCGCGATGCCGGTGTCGCCGACGCTGCTCGCCATCGCCGAGACCACCAGCTCGGGGGTGGTGGTGGCCAGGCTCACCAGGGTCCCCCCGATGACGAACCGGGGGATGCGCAGCGCCTGCCCGATGTAGATGCTCGAGTCGACGAACAGGTCGCCGCCCTTGGCGACCAGACCGAGACCGAGGACGATGAAAAGGATGTCGTAGAGCACGGGTCGGCGGCGCCCGCCCGCGTCGGGCGGGGCGAACGTGTGGGAACGGACATCGCGCGGCAACGCGGCGAGCGACTCGCCGCCCGGTGCGGAACGCTCCGAGCCGAGGGCTCATTCCACCGCGCGGCGTTGATTATAGTCGAGGCCGGGCCCCGGAGCGGCCGGAGCGGTCCGGCCGCCAGGGTTGCCGGGTCCACCTCGCGCCCGCCGCGGCGTACGGCCTCCACCGTCGCCGGCCGGCCCGGGCGGCGCGCGGCCCCCGGGCGTCCGCGGTCTATACTGGAGCATGCACGATGTCGACTTCCGGCCGCGGTCGGGCGGCGCGGCCGAGGCCTTCCGGGAATCAGCGCCGGCCCCCGCGGCCCCTACGCGCCTTGCCGACCGGATCGCCCGGCTGCGCGCCCTGCTGGCGGGGCTGGACCGCGCGGTGGTCTGCTTCTCGGGCGGAGTCGACTCGGGCTACCTGCTGGCGGAGGCGGCGGGCGTCCTCGGCGATGGGGCGACGGCCCTCACCGCGGTCTCGCCGAGCCTGGCCCCCGAGGAGCGGGCCGGGGCCGAGGACCTCGCGCGGCAGCTCGGGGTGCGCCACGTGCTGGTCGAGACCCACGAGCTCGACGACGCGCGGTACGCGTCGAACCCCGTCGACCGCTGCTACTTCTGCAAGAACGAGGTGTACGGGGTGGCGGTGACGGAGGCGGCGCGCCTCGGGACGGCGCACGTGCTGGACGGGTTCAATACCGAAGACCGCGGGGACCACCGGCCCGGCCGCCGCGCCGCGATCGAGCAGGGGGTCCGGTCGCCCCTCGACGAGGCGGGCTTCGGCAAGGCGGACGTCCGCGAGGCGGCGCGGCGGCTGGGGCTGCCGGTGTGGGACAAGCCGGCCCTCGCCTGCCTTTCGAGCCGCTTCCCCTACGGCACCGCGATCACGCCCGAGCGGCTGGCCCGCGTCGCCGCCGGCGAGCGCTCCCTGCGCGAGCTGGGGTTCCGGGTGTGCCGGGTGCGGTTCCACGGCGCCACGGCCCGCATCGAGGTGGAGCCGCACGAGATTCCCCGGCTCCGGAGCGCCGGGGTGCGGGGCGAGGTCGTGCGGCGGTTCCGCGACGCCGGCTTCGCCCGCGTGACGGTCGACCCCCGGGGCTACCGTCGGGGCTCGCTCAACGAGGCGCGGTCGGGAGCGGCCCCCGAGGCGCCGCCCCGGCCGCTCGCCGGCCCGGACGGGCCGGCCGGCGCGAGGGACGCGGTGGAGGAGGCGCTCTGAGCACCCGCCGGCTCGAACAGCAGATGGGCAAGACGCTCCCCCCCGAGCTGATAGGGATTCACGACCTCGTCGGCGCCGGCCTGCATGATGCGCTGCTCGGCGCCCTCGCCGACGGCCCGCGCCGCGATGACGAGGCCGGGGTTCAGCGACCGCGCGGTCAGCACCGTATAGAGGTTGTTGGCGTCGTCGGCCAGGCAGCAGACCAGGCCGGCGGCGTGCTCGACGTTGGCGGCGCGCAGCGACGCCTCCCGGGTGGCGTCGCCGGTCACCACCGGGCAGCCCGCCTCGGCCAGGTCCCCGGTGAGCTCTCTTCTCGCCTCGACCACCACGACCCGCCGGCCGGCCCGGCGGAGGGCGTCGACGGCGGCGCGGCCCATGCGCCCGTAGCCGCAGACGACGTCGTGGCCGCTCATCCTCTCGATCATGCGGACCCTCCGGACATGCCCCAGATAGCGCTGCAGCTCGCCCTCCATGATGGACCGGCCGACCTCGGAGGCCAGGAACAGGAAGACGCCGATGCCGGCCCCGAGCAGAGCCACCGTCAGCACCTGGCCGGCCGGCGAGAGCGGGAACACGTGGCCGAACCCGACGGTGGTGATGGTGATGACGGTCATGTAGAACGCGTCCCACCACGGCACCCCCTCGACGAGCGTGTAGCCGGCGGCGCCGGCGACGAACAGGCCCAGGACCAGCGCCGTCGCCCGCACCAGCCGGTACGGCGTCGCCACGACGGTCGCGCGCGGGCCGGCGTCGGGTGGGGGGGTGACCACTGATGGCTCTCGACCGCGAACGCGGACTTCCACTATAACCGGCCATGACCACGCGACCCGACGGATCGGCCCCGGCCGGAGGTCGTGGGTTCCCGGCCTCGCCGGGACCCGAGACGAGGCCCCCGGGAATTCGCCGCACGCTCCGGCGCGGCGCGCGGCGGCGCTGCCCCCATTGCGGGCGGGGAGCGCTCTTCGTCCGCTGGATCACGCTGCACGAACGGTGCCGGGTCTGCGGCCTGCAGTACCTGCGGAACCAGGGCGACACCTGGCTCTACTGGATCGTGATGGACCGCATCCCCATCGCGGTCGGGCTGGTCCTGATCGTCTTCTTCGGCCTTCACACCCCTACGTGGCCGCAGGCGTTGCTCTTCTTCGCGGCCATGGCGGTCCCCCTGGTGGCGACCATGCCGCAACGGCAGGGCATCGCGGTGGCCCTGAACTACCTGTCGCGCGTCTACTTCCCCGACCCGTCGGACGACCTGCCGAGGGCGGAGCCGCCGGGAGAGGAGCCTGGCCCAGCCCGAGGCTCGGCCTCTTCACCCCCTCCCACCGCGCCACCCGAACGTCCCGCCGACCCTCGGTGATCCCGGACCGGGAACGTCGGCGTGGCCGTCCCGGTTCCCCGGTTCGGAGGGCCGCGCCACCCGCGCTGCACCGCGCTGCGGCAGCCGCCGGTCGACGATCGGCGGGCCGGGGTCGACCCGGGCGCCGCCGCGGTTGTCGCGCGGCCGGGAAGGCGTCAGAATAGCGGCCCATGTCCACCCCAGACCGATCTCGCCGCCCGGGACCCGCCGTCGCCCTCCCCGGGTCGCCGACGCCCCGCGTACGGCGGGCGACGGCCGCCCTCGCCCTGTGGGCGGCGGCCGGCGCCGCCGGCGC
>JAJEEA010000340.1 GCA_022821235.1 Vicinamibacteria bacterium | reverse complement strand
CGTGGGCCGCAAGCGCGTGGCCGTCCGCGGCAGGCGCGTGGCCGTCGACCGCGAGCGGGTGGCCGTGGCCGGCGACCGCCCTCGCCCTCTACGCCGCGGGCTTGGCGTCGATGCTGCTGCGACTCGTGCTCGGGCTGTGGGGCTCGCGGCGGCTCGCGCGCGGCGCGCGCCCGATCGAGGGTTCGCCCGAGCCGGCGGCGGGGGCCGTGAACCTGACGGCCCGCCGCCGGCTCGGCGCCCTCCCCATCCCGATCCGCGAGTCGGACCGCGTCGCGGTGCCGGTCACGGTGGGCTTCTTCCGGCCGATCGTGGTGCTGCCGCTCGGCTGGGAACGGTGGCCCGGGGCCACGCTCCGCGCGGTGGTCGCGCACGAGCGCGCGCACGTCGCGAGGCGCGACCCCCTCGTCGCCGGGCTCGCCTCGCTGAACCGCTGCCTGTTCTGGTTCCATCCCCTCGCGTGGTGGCTGCGGCGCACGCTCGCGCTGACCGCCGAGCAGGCGTGCGACGAGGCGGCCGTGCGCACGGTGGGCGCGCCGCAGGCCTACATCGAGGTGCTGAGGTCGATGGCCGCCGCCGTCCGCGCGCGGGGCGGCCGCTACTCGTGGGAGGGTGTCGGCATGCTTGGAAGCCCGTCGCTGACTCGGCGAATCGCGCACATCCGACGGCCGGCGCCCCGGCGCGCCGCGTCACCGTTCTCCAGGGCCGCCCTCGGCGCCGGCTGCTGCCTGATCGCGGTCGCGGTCGCCGCGTGCCGCCCCGCCGGAAACGGGACAGGGAATCCGCTCCTCGACATCCAACGGCAAATCGACACCGCCACCGTCGCGAGCTGGCCCCTCGAACGGCTCATCGACGACTTCCCCGACACCGAGGTCGCGGTGGCGCAGGGCGACCGGCCCCGCGCCGAGAAGATCCTCCTCGAGCGCCGGTCGGAAGATCCGACGGGACCGTGGTCGGCCCGCCTGGGCCGGTTCTACGCCGCCGCCGCGACCGGATACCGGGTGCGCATCACCGACGGCGGCCCGCTCGTGGAGGTGACCGATTTCGACCCGGACGGCGCGTTCGCCGCCCATGCGCGCACCCGCCTGGCCGCGTCGAGCGATCCGGTCCTGCTGACGGCCGCTGCCGAGTACGTGCTCAACGCGCCGCGCTACAACTCGAACATGTTCGCGGAAGACGTTCTCCTGGCGAGGGACTGCCTCGAACGCGCCGCGCGGCTCGATCCGGAGTCGGTGCGGACCCGGGCGATGCTGGCGGACCTGGTTGCGAGCGAGCGAAGCCGCACCGCATGGCTACGGGACCGCACCGTGGCCCCGGTCGAGCAGTACGATGCGCTGGCCGCCCTGCCCGAAGCCGACCGCTTCGAGGCGATGGCCGAGGCCGCGGTCGACGCGCTGCAGGGCGTCCGCGGGGCCGCGCGACACAACGACCGCAATCTGGCGGGTTACATCGCGGTGAAGACCGCCAACGCGCGCCGCTTCGCACGCGACGTGCTCGACCTCGCGCCCCGCTTCGCGGGCGTGCCGGACGCCGGCCTGTTCATCTACCAGGCGCACATGACGCTCGCCTCGGCGGCCATGCTCGACGGCGACGTCGGCGCGGCCGTCGACGCGCTCCGTAGCGCCTCCCTGGCGCCTCCCGCCGAGGGGCTGACCTACGGTCATGGGGCGGCCGCGTGGCGCGTCCTGCTCGACCTCGTGGACGCCGGCGAGCGGACCGCCGTCGTCGACTTCCTGGAAGCGATGGCCGACCGCAACCTCGCGGACCGGGACCGCCTGCTCGCGGCCGCGGACGACGTGCTCGACGGACAGTCTCCGTCGCGCCTGTTCCGGCGCGGCCCCCCGCGATGACGCGGATTGCCATGGTTTCGATGGCGATGTATAAACGATGGCGTGATCAAGACGCAGATTCAGCTCCCGGACGCGCTGTATCGTGACATCAAGCGGCTGGCCGCCTCCCGGGAATGGTCGCTGGCGGAAACCATGCGGCGGGCGGCCGAACAGTTCCTCGCCAGGCATCCCGTCGTGACGCCCCCGTCGTCGCCCTGGCGACCACCGGTGTCGGACAGGGTCGGCTGGCGCGGACTGAGCCACGAAGCGGTTCGCCAAGCCGCGCTCGACGACATCGAGGCGCGGACCGTCGAGGCGCACGGAAAGGCCGACCGGCAAGGGAGGCGTCGACGGTGACGTCGTTCGACACGAACATCCTGCTCTACGCCTTCAGCCGCGCCAGCCCCTTTCACGACCGTGCCCGCGTCTTCCTGGAAGACCTCACCCCCCACGACGACGTCGCCGTCTCCGAGTTGGTGCTGGTGGAGTTCTATACGCTACTGAGGAATCCGGCGGTGCTCCTCCGACCCCTCTCGGCCGCGGCGGCGGTCGAGGTCGTGCAGAGCTACCGTCGCCATCCACGGTGGATGCTCGTCGGGTTCGACACCGACGGCGCCACGCTGCACGACGAGCTGTGGCGGCTCGCCGCCAAGGCCCGCTTCGCCCGGCGCCGGGTCTACGACGCGCGCCTGGCCTTGTCGTTGCGGAGACAGGGCGTCACCGAGTTCGCCACCGCCAACGTCAAGGACTTCAGGAGCCTTGGCTTCGATCGGGTCTGGAACCCGGTGGAATGACCGATACGCCGGCCGACAACCACGAGTCGCCGGACTGGCTGCCGGACGGCGACTACGTGGTCGCGACAATGGAGATGGGCGCGCTCGCCGGCGGCGACCGACGCGACTCCAGGCTGCGGACGTGGCACGTCGACAACGGCACCGGCATCCCGCTCGTCGACGAGCCCGCGTCGCGGCGCATCGCGAAGCCGGCCGCGACCCCGCGACGGGCGCCACATCCGGTTCGCGCAACGGAAGCGCATGCGACCGGAGCATCAAGCGGCCGCCGAGCAAGGCACCGTGCAAGCCGCCGGATCGATTCGCCGACGGCAAGGGAGGTCTGGACAGACCGCCGTACCAGCAACGGAGCGGGCGGCACCAGCGCGGCGCCGCGCCGCCGAAGCCGATTCAGAGCCGTTGCGCGCCGGGCCGCCCGTCCTCGACGAGGAACGAGGCCCGCGTGGAAATCGGGCTTCCCGGCCGGGTGACGTACTCCACGACCTGGTAGTCGGCCCGGCACCGTTCCGGCGTCACGTCGCAGCGCGCGTACCCGCGCTGGCCGTTGAAGAACCGGACCGCCGGGTTCTCCGCGAGCAGCGCGGCGGTGGTGTCGCGGGTGTCGACGCCGTCGCCGCCCGAGCTGATGGAGGTGACGACGAGCTCGGTGCCGACCACCGGCGCGGCGGGGTCGCGGTAGTCGACCTTGAGGTCGTTGACCCAGTTGCTGTGGATGTCGCCGGTCAGGACAACCGGGTTGGCGGGCCGCCGGGTCGCGAGGAACTCCATCAGCCGCCGCCGCGCGACCTCGTAGCCCCCCCACATGTCGAGCGCGTAGGACTCGTCGTCGCCCGGCGTGTAGTCGACGCGCGCCATCATGATCTGCTGCGGGATGACGCTCCAGCGCGCGGTCGAGCCGTCGAGCCCGTCCATCAGCCAGCGCTCCTGCGTCTCGCCGAGGGGTGTCGCGGCGGGGTCGTAGACGCCGTCGCAGACGCCGCGCCCGTCGCCGCAGGGCTGGTCGGTGCGGTACTGCCGCGTGTCGAGGACGTGGAACGAGGCGAGGTCGCCCCAGGCGAAGGCGCGGTAGAGCTGCAGGTCGGGGCCGTTCGGCAGGGACGACCGGCGCAGCGGCATGTGCTCGTAGTACGCCTGGTACGCGGCGGCGCGGCGGCGCCGGAACAGCTCGGCCGGCAGCCCCTCCTCCTCGGACACGAGGTTCGCGTAGTTGTTGTCGACCTCGTGGTCGTCCCACGTGACCACCCACGGGAACGCCGCGTGCGCGGCCTGCAGGTCGGGGTCGCTGCGATAGAGCGCGTACCGGTTGCGGTAGTCGTCAAGCAGCTCGATCTCGTCGCCGGTGTGCCGGCGCACCCGCCCGTCGCGCCCCTCGTACTCGTAGATGTAGTCGCCGAGGTGGAAGACCAGGTCGAGGTCGTCCTCGGCCATGTGACGGTACGCCGTGTAGTACCCCTGCTCGTAGTGCTGGCACGAGGCGAAGGCGAACCGCAGCCGGTCGGCGCGCGCGCCCGCGGCCGGCAGCGTGCGGGTCCGGCCGACGGGGCTCTCGTCGGCGCCGGCGCGGAAGCGGTACCAGTACCAGCGCCCGGGCTCGAGCCCGTCCACCTCGACGTGCACGCTGTGGCCGAGCCCCTCGCGGGCGACGCTCGTCCCGCGTCGAACCACGTCGGCCATCCCCTCGTCGCGCGCCACCTCCCAGACGACCTCCACGTCCTCGGGGGGCATGCCGCCGCCGTTCAGCGGATCCAGGGCGAGGCGCGTCCAGAGGACGACGCCGTCCGGCGTCGGGTCGCCCGACGCGACGCCGAGCGGGAACGCCGAGGGCTGGAAGAGAGATCCGCCCGAGGTGCGACGGGCGGCCGCGAGCCCGAGCAGAGCCAGGCCGCCGGTCAGCAGATCGCGACGGTCCAGCCGACGCTGGAGCAACGAATCGACGTGGAGGGAATCGGTCATCGCTTGTCCTCTGTCGCCGACGGTGCCGTCGCGCCGGGTTCGGGAGCATGGCGCGGCCGCCGTCGCCGCCCGGCACCTCGGGATACCGTTAGTCTATGCCGGAAACCGCTTCAACGATGCAGCGGGGAGGTTAACGGCGTTCCTCGGCGCGGGCGCCGCCGAGGATGAGGGGCATGCTGTAGTTGCCCTCGTGGCAGGCGTTCTCGAAGACGGGGCCGCCGGCGCGGGTGATGGGGAACGTCACCGTCCACGGGCCGGCGAACGACTCGGGGTCGTGCGCCGTGAACTCGTAGTGCAGCCGGTCGGGGCCGGCGAGCCGGATGCGTTCGACGTAGCGCGCGTTCGGCCCCGTACCCTGGATCGTCCACACCCCATTGAAGCCGGCCGTCTCGACGACGAGGGTGTCGCCCTCCCAGCGGCCGCGCGAGCTGCCCTGCCACTGGCGGACCCCGGCGGGGAGCTGGGGCCGCCCGTCCAGAGGAATGATGCGCAGGTCGGAGTTCTGCTCGTGCAGGATGGCCACGTAGTCCGGCGTCTGGAAGATCTGCGCGAGCCGGTTGGGCGACACCGCCAGCAGCGGCACCGTGCGCCCCATGATGCAGCGCTCGTAACGCTCGCGGTCCTCGGGGCCGTCGGCCGACCGCAGCCGGATGGCGATGCCCAGCGTGCGCGCCCGCTCGAGGCCCGCCGCGGTCCGCACCGGCAGCCGGCCGTCGGGCGGGTCGACGATCAGCGACGTGCGGCCGTCGGTCAGGCCGCCCGGCTGCCACCAGTCGGCGTTGAGCTGCAGGTCGCGTTCGCGCCCGATGGCGGCATGGCGCCCGACCAGGTACTCCGCCTCCTCCTCGGGCGTCAGCACCTCCCGGCCCGCGAGGGCGGCCGGCCGCTCGAGCGGCGTCGTGCTGCGGTACTCCCAGTAGCCGCTCAGGTCGGGGACGCCCCAGGGCGTGAGCGGCGCATCCGCCCCCTGCGCCAGCGCCGAGGCCGGCGAGGACAGCACGAGAACGGCGAGAAACACCTTGCGCATGACGTTCACCATACTGCACGACGGCGCCGCGTGCACACCGTCGACCGCCGCTTTCCGACCCGCTTGAGCGTACCCACCATACGATCGCGGTCGAACTCGATGCGCTTGTCGTTGACCGCGGCCGTTGTCGCCCACCGTGACTCGGGGTCCGATCCCGAATCGGCCCCGCCTCATTCCCGCGGGGAACGTTGTCCGCCCGGATACCCAATCCCATGGCATGGTAGTCGCCCCCGGCACGGTGGACTATACTCCCCGTACGGGAGGTCGCGCCGATGCCACCGAAGCGTGATGCCGCCGGCCCGGACGACGCCTTCTCGGCGTCGCGGCGGAGCTTTCTGAAGTGGAGCGCCCTCGTCGGGGGCGCGACGACCCTCGGCGGGGGCGGGTTGCTCCTGTCCCGGTACCCGACCGGCGGGGCGCCGGCCGGCGTTTCCACCGCCGGCGCCGCGGCTGCCGCAACCCGCGTCTTCCGCACCGCGAACACCCCCGAGTGCCTGCACTGCGCGCTCCTCGCCCACGTCGAGGACGGGCGCCTCGTCAAGGTGACCGGCGACCCCGACTTCAACGTCCTCGCCTGCGCCCGCGGCATCTCGCGCATCCGCCAGCTCTACAGCCCCCATCGCCTGAAGTACCCCATGCGCCGGGCGGGCCGGCGGGGCGAGGACCGGTGGGAGCGCGTGAGCTGGGAGGAGGCCCTCGACACCATCGCCGAGCGCTATCGCCGGATTCTCGAGGAGGACGGCAACCAGGCGTTCCTCGCGTTCGGGGGGACCGGCAACTGGTCGACGCTGTCGACGGGGGTGCGGGGGCTCTACTCGGCCTGGTGGAACCGCTTCGGGGGCGCGACGCCGATCATCTCCCAGCTCTGCTGCGCCTCGGTCAGCTCGGGGTTCAACGCGATCTTCGGGGGCGGGCGGTCGGAGTTCCGCGACGAGTGGGTGTACAGCCGCTTCTTCCTGGCCTGGGGCAACAACCCGGCGGTCTCCAACCAGGGCTACATGAAGAACCTGTTCCAGGCGCGCGAGGAGCACGGCGCGCGGCTGGTGACCATCGACCCGCGGCTGAGCGAGACGGCGGCCCTCTCCGACCGCTGGGTCCAGATCCGGCCGGGGACGGACGCCGCGTTCGCCCTCGGCATGATCAAGGTGCTGCTCGACGAGGGGCTGTTCGACGAGGAGTACGTCCGGCGGTACACCAACGCGCCTTTCCTGGTGCGGCTCGGCGAGGGCGGCTACGACCTCGATGCGGCGTCGCGCGGCTGGCCGGCGGGCGGCGAGACGCTGCCGGTCGACCTGCGCGACCTGAAGCTGCTGACGAACGGCGGCAGCGGCGCGGGGAGCTTCGTCGTCTGGGACGAGCGCGCCAGCGGGCCCGTCCCCGCCGACACCCCGGGCGCGCAGCCGGCCCTGCACGGCAGCTACACCATCGACGGTGTTCGCTATCAGCCGGTCCTCGAGTGGGTGCGCGCAATCGCCGCGCGCTACACGCCCGAGGTCGTGCAGCGCATCACGGGCGCGCCGCCCGACTCGGTCGCCGCGGTGGCGCGCGAGTACGCGTCGGTGAGGCCCGCCGCCATCATCCAGAACATGGCCGGCGCGCAGCGCACCGACCACGGCACGCTGACCGTCATCGGCCACCTCTACCTCGCGTCGCTCACCGGAAACGTGGGCCTTCTCGGCGGCGGTGTCAACGACAACGGCGGCTACCTGAGCGAGGGCGGGACCGTCAACCCGCCGGTGCCGCTGCAGCGCAACCCGCGCATCGACGGCATTCCCGCCACCAAGCTCGGCGAGTACCTGGTAGAGCGCAAGCCGCATCCCATCCGCGCGATACACGTCGCGGGGACGGGAGTGCTGACGCAGTACCCGAACACGCGCAAGATCATCGCCGGGCTCGACAACATCGACCTGATGGTGGTGCAGGACATCTTCATGACGACGACGGCGCGCTACGCCGACTTCGTCCTGCCGGTGACCACCCTCTTCGAGACCCGCAACCTGCTCGCGGGCATCCGCAGCCGCTACATCCAGCTCATGGAGCAGGCCATCGAGCCGCTCTTCGAGTCGCGCTCCGACCGCTGGATCATGACCGAGCTGGCGAAGCGGCTGGGCTTCGGCGACGACTTCGACAAGCCCGACGACGAGCTCCTGCGGCACGTGCTCGAGCCGACCGGGGTGACCCTGGAGCAGTTGGAGGAGGGCCCCGTCAACCCCATGCCCGACCCGTGGGTCCCGTTCGCGGACAAGAAGTTCAACACGCCGTCGGGCCGCATCGAGCTCTTCTCGCTGTACCTGCAGGAGCGGGGCTTCGACCCCCTGCTCGAGTACCTGCACCCGGTCGAGGCGCCCTGGGTGGACACCGCGCGCGCCGCGCGCTACCCGCTGCAGCTCATCAACCGCAAGAACCACAACCACGTCAACTCGAGCTTCCACCACCACGCCTTCCTGACCGAGATCTGGGCCGGCCAGGTGCTGCAGATCCACCCCGACGACGCGCGGCCGCGCGGCATCGAGGACGGCGCGCGCATCCGCGTCTTCAACGACCGCGGCGAGATCGAGGCGATGGCGCACGTCACGAAGGGCATCATGCGCGGGGTGGTGAGCGTGACGACGGGCTGGGGCGGGGTGAAC
>JAJEEA010000342.1 GCA_022821235.1 Vicinamibacteria bacterium | reverse complement strand
GTCGCGGTCGACGGCGCCCTGCTCGAGGGTGGCCGCCTCCTCCTGCGTCAGAAACTCGCGGTCGCCGTACCGTTCGGGGCGCTGCAGGGGGGTGATGGTGCGGAAGTCCCACACGCCCTGCAAGTCCGGGGCGCCCCACGCCGTGCGCGGCCCGTCCTGGGCCGCCGCCGGCGGGGCCAGGCCTGCCGTCGCCACGACGGCGACGAGGACGCCGAGCGCTACGATCTGTCTCTGCCTCATCTCCGACCTCCTTGACATCCCGCCGGGTTCACGATGCCCCTCGCCGTCGAGGGCAAGTCGACATTGGGTCCACCGTCTGCCGTTTCACGCATGTAGCGCCGACGAGAATTCACCTCCGACGCTCCGGCGGCGGGCGCTCACCGCGTCCTCCGACGACGGACGAACGCCGCGCCCGTCAAGAGTAGCCCCCGGGGTCGAGCGGGTCAACGCCCGGACAGCGGCAGTGGGAACCGAAGCATCGGGCAGCCCGTGTCGAGCGGTTCGATGGTTCACGGCTGCGCCGTCTCCGGCAGCGCGAGGGCCACGTACTCGCTGCTCATGTCGTCCCAGCCGACGGTCGCCACGATGTACTGCCGGCCGTCGAGCCTGTAGCTGATCGGGGCGGCGGTCGTGCCGCCGGGCAATTCCATCTCCCAGACGATGTCGCCCGTCCGCTTGTCGAAGGCGCGGAACATCTTCCCCCCGCTGCCCGGCGGCAGGAAGGCGGCGCCGACGTTGGCGCCCTCGCCGAGGAACACCAGGCTGCGGGTGACGAGGGGCGCCGCGCGGCCGCCCTGGCCGAGGGGCGGCAGGTCGAGATGGGCGATGGCGGGATGGTCGCGGCGGTCCGTCGCCGTTGGCCGCCGTCCAGAGGATCTCACCGCGGTTGAGGTCGATGGCGACGAGGCGGCCGTAGGGCGGCTTGAACAGGGGAAGGCCTTGCGGTCCGGGGATGTGCCGGGCGCCCCGCATGACCCAGTCGACGTCCGAGCGGGGGTGCTCCGACCGGCTGAGCCCCACCACGGTGCCGCTGTGGACCGAGGGGACGTAGAGGATGCCGGTCTCGGGGTCGACCCCGGCCCCGTTCCAGTCGGTGCCCCCGACCAGGCCGGGCACCACCAGCGTGCCCTGCGTGCCGCCGGGCCGGTCGTCGATCAGCGACGGCGGGGTGAAGAACGGCCCCCACACGTAGTCGTCGAGCATGGCGAGGGCCTCGGCCCGCAGCTCCGGCGTGAAGTCGATGAGGTCGTCGACGCTCACCCCCTGCTGGTCGTAGGCCGGCGGCTTCGTGGGAAACGGCTGGGTCGGCGCGTACCACTCGCCCGGCACGTCGCCGGCCGGCACCGGCCGTTCCTCGATGGGCCACACCGGCTCGACGGTGACCAGGTCGAAGACGTAGGGGTGGGCCTGCTTGCTCGTGATCGCGACCGCCTTGATCTCGCGGCCGTCGACGGTGACGTCGACCAGGGTCGGGGCGGCGGGGAAGTCGTAGTCCCACAGCCCGTGGTGCACCGCCTGAAAGTACCAGACGAGCTCGCCCGTCGCCGCGTCGAGGCACACCAGGCTCTCGGCGAACAAGTTGTCGCCGGGCCGGTGCCCGCCGTAGTAGTCGCTGGTCGGGGTCGAGAGGGGCAGGTAGACGTAGCCCAGCTCCTCGTCGGCGCTTGGCGACGCCCACATGTTGGTGTTGCCGGTGTACTCCCACGACGCCCGGTCCTCGTTCAAGGCGGTCAGCCAAGTCTCGTTGCCGGGCTCGCCCTCGCGCGGGACGGTGCGGAAGATCCAGCGCTGCTCGCCGGTGCGCACGTCGAAGCCGCGCACGTCGCCCGGCGGCATCTCCTTGAGGGCGGGCATGGTGTGGCTGACGATGTCGCCGATGAGCGAGCCGACGACGATGACGTCGTTCACGACGAGGGGCGCCGACTGCCAGCGGAAGCTGTCGACCCTCGGGTCGTCGTAGCCCTCGGTCAGGTCGACCGCGCCGTCGTCGCCGAAGTCGGGGTAGCGCTGTCCCGTCTCCGCATTCAGGGCGACCAGCCGGTCCCCGAGGATGGCCACCACGCGGGCGTCGTCCCCGTCCGTCCAGTAGCCGAGGCCGCGCGTCGGCCGGCCGCGCTGACGTTCCACGCCCTCGGGCGCCGGCGGGTCGTCGTACCAGACCACCTCGCCGGTGGCGGCGTCGAGGGCCGCGACCATGCCGAGCCCGGTGCTGATGTACAGCCGTCCCCCTGCCATCAGGGGGGTGTTCTGCGACGCGGCGGGCGCGCGCAGGTCGTTGCCGCCGCGCGTGGCGTCGGGGATGGTCGACTGACGCCAGACGATCTCCAGGTCGTGGACCGACTCGGCGTCGATCTCGTCGAGGGGAACGTACTTGCTGCTGGCCGCGTCGGCGGCGTAGGCGCGCCACTCGACGTCCTGGCCGGCTGCGCCGGCGGCCGCGGCCAGCAGCAGCACGCCGGCGCAGGGGAGCGCCGCGTGGGGACGCTTGCGTGAGACCGATCGCTCCGGCATGGCGGATCCTCCCTGAGGCAGTGGTGAGATATCATATCTCGGGTGATGCGATTGGTGCTGGACACCAACGTCATCGTCGCCGGTCTTCGGAGCCCGGCCGGCGCGTCGGCGGCGTTGCTCGACCGCGCCCTCGACAAGTCGTTCGTGCTGGTGCTGTCGGTGGCGCTGGCACTGGAGTACGAGGCAGTCTGCCGCGATCCGGCGCAGCGGATCGCCTCGGGCCTGAGCGAGGTCGAGGTCGATACACTCGTCACGGCGTTGTGCGCTATCGCCGAGCCCGTCGAAGCCCGGTTCCTGTGGCGTCCACAGCTCCACGACCCGGCGGACGAGATGGTGCTCGAGGCCGCCATCAACGGCGTGGCCGACGCCCTGGTGACCTTCAACCGGCAGGACTTCGGGCAGGCGCCCGCCCGGTTCGGCATCACGGTGCTGTCACCCCAGGAGGCATCGAGGAGGCTGCCGGCATGAAGAAGCAGCTCAGCACCTATCCGTTGCGGCTTCCCACGTCGTTGAAGACGGCCGTGGCCGAGATCAGCAGGGCCGACGGCACGAGCATCAACCAGTTCGTGGCGACCGCCGTGGCAGAGAAGGTCTCGGCCCTCCGGACCGCCGCGTTCTTCAGCGACCGGGCGGCCCGGGCCGACGTCGCCGCGGCGCGCCGGCTGCTGCGCCGACAAGGCGGCCAGCCCCCGGACTCGGACGACCGGCTCGAATAGAGGAGCCGGCGGCGGCACGCCGGGCCCGCACACATCGGAGGCGGACGCTGACGGCCGCTCCGCGTAGGGGTGCCGGCGACGAGACTGGAGCGGCAGCTCAACGCGACGGCCGTCATCGGCGTACGTCGACCCGTTGTGATACACCTATCCACCGGGGCGCAGCCCGTCGGGGGATGCCCGCCAGGGAATCGAACGCAGGGGAGTGAACGGAGATGAGACGCAGCATCACGCTCGGCGCGGTGGTGGCGGTCGGCGTTCTGTCGGTCGGGGTCAACGGGTTCCAGCAGCTCGATCCGGACGCGGTGGACGCGGCCGTCATCGAGCAGGTCAGGGACAACCTCTACGTCATCACCGGATCGTCGACGGTCGACCGGTCGCTGTTCAGCGGCGGCAACGTCGGGGTCTTCGTGATGGAGGACGGGGTGGCCATCGTCGACACCAAGCTGCCGGGCTGGGGGCCGGTGATCCTCGAGCGCATCCGCTCGGTGACCGCCAAGCCCGTCGTCACCATCGTCAACACCCACACCCACGGCGACCACGTGGGCAGCAACGAGTTCTTCGACGCGGCGCGCATCGTGGCCCACGAGAACACCAAGGCCAACATGGAGCGCATGGACAACTTCCAGGGCGGCAACGCCCGGTTCCTGCCCGCCGCCACCTACTCCGACCGGATGAGCCTCGGCTCGGGCGACGATCGCATCGACCTGTACCACTTCGGGGCCGGCCACACCGACGGCGACACGTTCATCGTCTATCCCGCCCTCGGGGTGCTGCAGACCGGCGACATGTTCCCGTGGCGGGACGCGCCGTTCCTCGACACGAGCAACGGCGGCAGCGGGCTCGCCATGCCCCAGACGCTGGCCGCGGCCATCGCCGGCATCGAAGGCGTCGACGTGGTGGTGCCGGGTCACATCCCGGTGACGACGTGGGAGAGCTTCCAGGAGTTCCAGCGCTACAACGCCGACCTCCTGGACGCGGTGCGGACAGCCAAGGGCGCGGGCCTGAGCGAGGACCAGGCGGCGACGGGCGTCAGCCTGGCGAGCGGTTATCCGCACTACGACTCGACCCGCGTCGAGGCGGCGATCCGGGTGATCTACAACGAGTTGCCGTAGCCGACCTCTAGAATGCTCTCGGACCGGCGAGCACGCGGGCGGGGAACATGATGATGGCGGTGAGCAGCGCGAAGACCCCGGTCACCGCGATGCCGAGCAGGCGGAACGGCAGCAGCAGCACCCAGACGATGGGGTAGAGCAGCAGCGCCAGGAGCGCCAACGGCCAGCACAGCACGAGGAGGATGCACCAGAGCAGGAACTTGGTCATGGTTCTACCCGCATCTGACGGAGGGCCGATGGCGGCGGTTCCACGGGCGGCCCGCGGAGGATGAGATGAGCAAGGATGAGCTGGCGGCCTGGGAAGTGGCGCTGAAGCATGTCCGGCAGGCCCGAGCATCGGTCGCCAGACTCCATGATCGTCTGGTCCGCGACCGCGTTGTGCAGGAGCGGGAAGCTTGGGGACCGTTGAACAGCCTTGACTTCGCCGTTTCGTCGCTTGAGACCTCGCGACGGAAGAGGGGTCGAATGATGCCCACGCGCCCCGCCCGCCCTCGCCGTCCTCCGCGTAGCGGGTGGAGGCCGGACGTTCAGGGAGGTTTGTGCAATGGTAAGTGAGGACAGTGACGGAAACTGCCCTGCCACGATACCAGTCCGACGAGTAGCGCGACTCGCCGATTCGGCGTCGCAGGACGTGAGGATGCCGCGTTTCGTCTCCGGATTGCTGTCGCTGCTAATGATGGCCGCCGGCCTCGCGCCGGCGGCCCACGCCGACGACTGGCCCGAATGGCGCGGGGCGGGCCGGGGGGGCGTCCTCCACGAGACCGGCCTCGTCGAGACCTTCCCCGAGGACGGCCTGCCGGTGGCGTGGCGCACGCCCGTCCACGGCGGCTACGCCGGCCCCGCGGTGGCGGACGGGCGGGTCTTCGTCACCGACGCCCGCCGCCCCGACCCGCGGTCGACGGCGGTCGTCGAGCGGGCCGTCGCCCTCGACGAGGAGACCGGCGAGGTGCTGTGGACGCACGAGTGGGAGACCGACTACGCGGGGCTGCAGCTCGTGTACGCCATCGGCCCGCGGGCCACGCCCACCGTCGACGGCGACCGCGTCTACGTGCTCGGGGCGATGGGCCGGCTGCTCGCCCTCGACGTCGCCGACGGGACGGTGCGGTGGGAGAGGGACTTCCCCGCCGACTTCGGCACCGAGGTGCCGTCGTGGGGCATGTCGGGGGCGCCGCTCGTCGACGGCGACCGGCTCATCTGCCTCGTCGGCGGCGAGCCCGACGCCAAGATGATGGCGTTCGACAAGCACACCGGCGAGGAGATCTGGCGGGCCCTGTCGTCGGACTGGGAGCCCGGCTACAGCCAGCCCATCATCATCGAGGCGGGCGGCGCGCGGCAGCTCATCGCGTGGCACCCGCGCGACATCAGCTCCCTCGACCCCGAGACCGGCGAGGTGTACTGGGAGATACGACACATCGTCGACATGGGCATCAACCCCGCGACCGCCGTCCACAGCGGCCGCTACCTGTTCTTCACGTCGCAGTACGGCGGGGCCCGCATGCTGCTGCTCGACGAGGACCGCCCCGGGGCGGAGGTGCTCTGGGAGGGGGTGGGCGAGAGCGACCCCGACTACGGCTTCGACTTCAACACCCTGAACTCGGTCATCAGCACCCCGCTCATCCACGGGGACCACGTCTACGGCGTGGACGGCCACGGCGTCCTCCGCTGCCTCGAGGCGGCGACCGGCCGCCGGTTGTGGGAGACCGAGGCCCTGATCGGCGAGAGCACCAACTGGGCGACGGCCTTCTTCGTGCGCAACGGCGACCGCTACTTCGTCAACACCGACACCGGCGACCTCGTCATCGCCCGGTTCTCGCCGGACGGCTACGACGAGGTCAGCCGGACGCCGCTCATCGAGCCCACCCATCCCTACGTGCGGCGGCGGCTGTCAGGCCGCGCCGTCAACTGGTCGCACCCCGCCTATGCGAACCGCCACGTGGTCGTGCGCAACGACCGGGAGATCGTGCGGCTCTCCCTGGCCAAGGAGGAGTAGGGGGGATGAACGCCATGTGCCGGCTCGTGGCAGCCGCCCTCACCCTGGAATGGCGCTGGCTCGCGTGCCGTGTTCCGTACGAGCGCATGTCGCCGCGACGTAGCGGTGGACCTGATGCGGCCGGCCATGGAAGCCGCCCGAACCGGAACGACCTTGGGCGAAGACGCTTCCCGCGCGGAGAACCGGCGGCGCGCCGGCCGGCCGGCGAGGGGAGCCGCCTGGCCACGATTCGGGGGCTGGCTTGCCTTCTTCTTTTCGCTGGTGCGGCGACGGCGCCCCTGGCGCACGCCCAGCCCGCGGGCGACGCGCCCCGCCGGGTCGTGGTGATGGGCGACCTGCACCTGGGCGAGGGCCGCGGGCCGGACGGCGCGTGGTCGCCGTACGAGGACTTCCGGTGGGCGGACGATCTCGCGGGCTTTCTCGCCGCCCTGGCGGCCGAGGGCGGGCCGACCGATCTCGTGCTGAACGGCGACACCTTCGAGCTGCTGCAGGCGAGCGACGGCGCCTGCGCCTACGACGATCCGGCCCTGGGTTGCAGCGAACCGGAGGCGCTGGCCCGCCTCGAGCGCGTGCTCGCGGCGCACCGCGAGGAGATCGCCACCCTCGCGGCGTTCGCCGCCGCTGGCGACAACCGGCTGGTGCTCGTGCCCGGCGACCACGACGCCGCCCTGCTGTTCCCGTCGGTGGCGCAGCGCGCCGTCGAGGCGTTCGGGGCCGGGGCGGGGCGGGTGAGCGTGGCCGGGGACGGGTTCTGGCGCTCGGCGGACGGGCTGATTCACGCCGAGCACGGACACCAGATCGAGTACCGGGCCGACCGCTTCGACGACTGGCCGGCCCCGTTCGCGACCCGCTCCGGAGAGCGGCACCTGACGCGACCCTGGGGGCAGTCGGTGGTACAGGCGCTCTACGACCGCTACGAGCCGCGGTTCCCCATCGTGGACAACCTCGCCGACGACGGCGCCGGCCTGCGCGAGGCGCTGGCCGCGGCCGGGGTGGACGACGCGGGGGAGCAGGCGCCCGACCTGCTGCGGTTCCTGCTCTTCCGGATGTCCTGGCAGCAGTTCCGGATGGACCTGGACCGGGGCGACGTCGAGCCGCCGGTCTGGGACCTCGCCCGGGTGCGGGAGGCCGGACCGGCGTTTCTCGTCGACTCGCTGGCCGACGACGACCGGTTCAAGCCGCTCGCCGCAAGGGCCCTCGACGACGGCCGGCTGACCGCCCTCATGGACGGCCTGAGCGACGACGAGCTGACCGCGATCTGCGACCACCGCGCCGCCCTCCGCCGAGCCCGGCGCCGATTCGAGCGCATCCTGACCCAGCTCGACCCGACCGGCCCGCCGTTGACCGAGTGCCCGCGCACGCCGGAGACCGCCGCGCCGCGCTTCGAGTACTTCTGGATGTCGCGCGACCGGGTGTTCGGCCGTCATCTGGAGCAGTTGGCGGACCCCCGGCCGGTGGCCGTCATGGTCCACGGGCACACCCATCTCGCCGACTACCGCCAGGGGAACTTCACCCGCGTCGAGGCCGGCCTGACCTACGTCGTCGACGGCTTCTCGCCGGTGCGGGGGGCCGCGACCCCGGTCGTCATCAACGGGGGCGCTTGGCAGCGAACCGTGACTCCCCGGCAGCTCGGCGAGCACCGTCGGCGCCTGGGGGTGTCGGAGGCCGAGCTGCTGGAGTCGATGCGGCCCGAGCAGCTGCCGCCCTGCTACAGCTTCGTGCAGATCGAGCCCTATTCGGAGCGGCCCGCGCCACCGGTGCTGCGCTACTGGCGTCAGGCCGAGGACGGAAGTTGGGCGATGGGGTCCCGGTGCGGGCGGGGCATCTCGGACCCGGCGTCTGCGCCATAGGCGCGGCGCGGGCTCCGTAACGTGACCCGAGCGGCGGTCCGAGTCGCGCGGCTACGATTCCAGGATGGAGAGACCGAGGTCGGGACAGGGCAGAGGGGGCCCTTTCAGTCGAGCATCGCGGCCACCGGGATGGCACCGACCTCGGGAAGCGCGGTGATGTCCACCGCGGCGCCGCGTTCGACGACCCTATACTCGCCGTAGCCGTTCGCGCCGGGCCGGCGGTACACGTGCACCCGTTCCTCTTCCAGGGCGAGCACCCAGAGCTCGCGAACGCCGGCCCGGGCATAGAGAAGGGCCTTTACGCCCCGATCGAAGTCGAGCGTCGTGTCGGCCACTTCGATCAGCAGGAGCACGTCATCCGGGCGCGGATGCCGGCTGCCGTACACCTCCTTCGGCTCGAGCAGGGCCACGTCGGGCTCCGGCTCCGAGCGATCGTCCAGGCGCACCGGGTTCTGTATGCTGACGAGCGCCCTCGGCGTGATCTTGAGCACGAGGAGCTCCGTCAGGCGACGCACGCACTGGGCGTGCCGGCTGCCGATGGGGTTCATCTCGTAGATCCTGCCGTCGAGCAGCTCGACCCGGTCGTTCTCCTTCAGGATGCCGTGGTGGGCCAGCCCGTGGTACTCGCTGACGGTGAAGGCGCGCTCGCGGGGCGACGCGATCGTGTTCATGTCGTGCATCGCGGTCTCGTTCAAGGATAGCCGATCCGGCCGTAGATCCCTGCCGGGGGCGGCCCGGGGGCCGTCCGGAGCATGCAGCCTATAATGCTGCGGTCGGGACCCGCACCGGCGGTTCGACCGACCTCCCAAGGAGAGAGCCATGACGAGAGCGACGACGAAGTGGTGGGTGCTGGCCGCGGTGCTGGCGGCGGCGGTCGGCGCGGGGAGCGCGAACGCGCCGGGCGACGTGCCCGACATGCCCGGGGTGCCGGCGGCCGAGGCCGAGGCGGTGGGAATGTCGTCGGCCCGGCTCGAGCGGCTCGACCAGGTCATGCAGGGCTACATCGACCGCAACGAGGTGGCCGGGGTCGTCACCCTGGTGGCCCGCCGGGGCAAGGTCGTGCACTTCTCGGCCCTCGGCAAGCGCGACGTCGAGGCCGGCGCGCCGATGACCCACGACACCATCTTCCGCATCGCGTCGATGACCAAGCCCATCGCGTCGGTGGCGCTGATGATGCTCTACGAGGAGGGCCGCTTCCAGCTTCGCGACCCCATCGCCAAGTGGCTGCCCGAGTTCGCGGACATGCGGGTAGCCATCCCCGCCCCGCCGCAGGAGCGGCTGACCGGGCGCTACAAGACGGTGCCGGCGGTCCGGCCCATCACCGTCCAGCAGGTCCTGACCCACACCGCGGGCCTCGCCAACACCTACCGCGGCATCACCCAGCCCGAGTTCCAGCGGGTGGTGGCCCCGCGCGAGCCCGGCGACACGGTGGGCGACATGCTCAAGCGTCTCGCCACCCTGCCCCTCAACTTCCACCCCGGCGACCACTGGGAGTACGGCCGCGCCACCGACGTCGTGGGCCGGCTCGTGGAGGTGATGTCGGGCCAGACCCTGGACGCGTTCCTGAAGGAGCGCATCTTCGAGCCCCTCGACATGAGGGACACCCACTTCTATCTGCCGAAGTCGAAGCTCGGCCGGTTCGCCGCCCTCTACCGCCCCGACGCCGACGGCAAGATCGAGCTGGCCGAGGCCCCCACGGCCGAGAGCCGCTTCGTGGCCGAGCCCCACACCTACTTCAGCGGCGCCGGCGGCCTCGTGTCGACCGCCCGCGACTACTTCCGCTTCCACCAGATGATGCTCAACGGCGGCGAGCTCGACGGCGCCCGCATCCTCGGCCGCAAGACGGTCGAGCTGATGACCGCCAACCACACCGGCGACAAGGGCATCTGGCTCGCCGGCCCCGGCTACGGGTTCGGCCTCGGCTACGCGGTGGTCACCGACCTCGGCCCGTCCGGCACCCCGCGCTCCGAGGGCTCCTACTACTGGGGCGGCGCCTTCGGCACCATCTTCTGGGTCGACCCGTCCGAGGAGCTCATCGGCATCCTGATGGAGCAGATCCGGCCCTACACCCACCTCAACGTCCGGCCGGACCTCGCGACGATGACCTACCAGGCGATAGTCGACTGAGCCGAGAGACTGAAGGGACCAGACGATCGCCGACCGGGCCGAGAGGCGGAAGGGACCCGGCGATTTGCCGACCGAGCCGAGAGGCGGAAGGAAACTCAGGCGATCGTCGACTGAGCCGCGATGCTGAAGTGGATCGTCCTCGCGACGGTGCTGGGGTGGGTCGGCCGGCTGATGCTCGACCGCGTGCGGGTGGCCGTCAACCGGCCCCCGCCCCCGCGCCGCTTCGACGTCTTCACGGTGCTCGCCATCGTCGTCGTGCTGCTGTGGCTGCTGCCGTTCGTTCTGCCGTTCTTCAGGGACGGGGCAGAGTGAAGGGGGCAACTCGTCGCTGGCGCGAGGCGGGCGTGTTCACCGTGCGTTGGGGCGAGGTGGTGTGATGCCGCGCCCGCGCGCCGGGCTGGGGCGACCGGGAGATCGGCCACCGGATCACCAGCGGGTTCTCAGGCGTCGGGTTCGCGCCTCCCATTCGCCGCGTCCCGGGAACGACGCGCCGGGGGCCGCGCCGAAGGTGTTCTCGAGCTTCTCCAGATCCTCCAGCTCGGCATCCCATTCCGCGAAGAAGGTGCCGCCGTCCACGCCGCGGCCCCGGTCCAGTTGGTCGGAGCCGGCCTCGATGTCGCTCCGCGCGCGGTCGATCTCAGCGCCCAGCATCGCCTGCCGCTGCTGGAATAGCCGTACCGCCGCTCGCACCGCCTCGCTGACTGACCTGTATCTCCCCCGATTGACAAGCGAGGTCAGGAATCGGGCCTGTTCGGACGTGAATGAAATCCTGTTGCTCTCGTGCTCTGCCATGTCGCGGTCGCGTGTCCAGGCCGGAGCTCAGAGGGTGGCGCCCCAGGCGATGTCCGCCAGCAGATCCTCGACCATCCGGGCGCCGACCTGCGTACGAATCAGATCGATCGGGCGCCGTCCATCCAGCAGTGGCAGTTCCCGGTGGAGCCAGCGGTTGGCCTTGAGACCGTCGGCAAAGGTCTCCTCGGCGAGCGCCTTCACGCGGGCGAGCCTGACCGCGCGGTCGGATTCGTCCACCGTCAGCCGGCTGCGTTGCGCGCGCCGGTGCGACAGTGTGCGGGGCTTGATGATGACCGCCGCGATGTCGCGATCCGTGGCGCCCCGCTTCCGGAGCGCGTCGATGATGGCGATCGGGAAGCCGGTTCCACCGCTCGGGCAAGGTCGGAATCCGATCGGACCTGCCGGCCGATGGTCTTGGAGCCGCCGAGCTGCTCGGCGGTGAGTAAGGCCGCGGGCGGAGGCACCGTGTCGTGGGCGATCGAAGCAGTCACTTGCTCATTTTATGGCTGCAGGTTGCGGTGGTCAAAGGAGGCCGTTCAAGGCGACCGGCCATGAGCGCGGCGCGGTTCGCCTCACTTGAGCGGTCCCGTAGCGGCCATGAAACGGGCTCGGCGGTACCGTCATGGACGGAGCTGCCGCTCGATGAAGGAGACAACCTCTTCGGGATCCGCGAACGGCGGGGCGTAGAGGGTACCGCTCGTGGCCGTCTTGCGGACGCGCGGGATGTACGTCGCCGTCAACCCGTATGGAGAGTACGGGTTCCTCCCGAACAGCGGCGGCCGCGTGAGTTCGATGAGCTTCCGGCGCAGGACGGCGGTGTCCGGCACCCGGGTCCAGAGCGACAGTGCCCTTTCGGTCACCGCGTATCTCATGGCGTCCCCGTACTGGGCCAACAGTTCGCTCGCCGCGACCGCCACCACCGGCGCCAACACCGGTGCCAGTATGGGAAACTCCACGGCGGCGACGCACGCGAGAGCACCCACCGCCACGCCGACGGCCGCGTCGCGGGCGACGACGTCCGTCACCAGAGACCAAAACTCCTCTTCGGTGATCCGGCCGCGCTGCAGGTCGAGGCCATGGTTCAGCACGGCCAGCGTGCCGACGACGACGGCGCCGATCGCGCCTCCGCGGACCCCGCGGCGGGCCAGCGTGCGGACGCGCACCCGGAGGCCCGCGGAGGTCGCCGCCCGGTCGGCGGCGGCGATCTCGCCGGGGGTCATGGGCCTCGCCCCGCGGAGCCGGTTGGCCGCGGCCGGTTCCCACCGGCCGTTCGACGCCAGGTCGCTGCCGCCCATCGACCGGGGAATGATGTGGCTCCAGTCCTTTCCCCGGAGGAAGCTCGAGACGGTCGACGCCCCGCCGGCGCGGACGTCCGGCGGGATCGTGGATCGGAATATCCGGAGGGCCTCGATCCACGTCCGGCAACGCCCGCGGGTGCCGGCGCAGCGGATCCTGTTGCGCGTTCGTTGTTCAAGGAGGTCCCACTGACGCTCCAACGCGACGGCGTCGGCGTGGCTGATGCCGAGTTCCGCGGCCGAGGCCATCACGGGGCCCGCGGATTGGCTATGGGCGGTCGTCGCGGTCGCGAGGAGGGCAATTGAAAGGAAGGCTGCAGCGGCACCCCGTCGAACGGGCCGGCGGGGGCTGCGCCGTGAAGAACGGGGCTGAAGTGCCCCAAACCATGAAGATGGAACCGCCGGTTGCGCTTGAGGAATCGGCATCGCAATCCCGGGGCGAGGCATTGCCAATGTGTTCGCGCGGCTCGCGCCCCGTACCTGACTTCCGAGTGGGAACCCGCGGGCCACGGGACTGCGGGTGCGCCCCGGGCCAAGCGGGGTTCAGTTATCGGCGTAACAGCTTCGACACCAGTCCAGCAGCGCGTCGGGCCGTGCCCACCACGCCCACGGCGCCGAGGGCGAGGCCGGCTTTGCCCCCGAGGACCGCCGCCGTCGGCGGAAACACGACGCACGTGCCCACCACCGCGGCGCTGGCGAGTGCCGCGCCCGCCGCCGCCGACACCGTGTCGCGGGCGACGGAGCCCACCGCCTGGCGGGCCGTGACTTCGCCCCGGCGACACCGCGTGCCGTGGTCGACGGTCGAGAAGACCGACTCGACGACCGCGGCGGACGCCGCCGCCACGACGCCGGCACGTCCGAGTGACCGGAGCGAGGCCGCGAGGCCGACGCGGGCCAAGTCCCTGGAAGCGGACTCGACCTCGACCGCCGTCATGGGTACGGCTCCGCGCTTCCGATTGAACCCGGCCCGCTCGAAAATCCCGTTGGTGGCGGTCCCGGTACCGCCCGCCGCGTGCGGCACTCGGTGCGACCAATCGAAGCCCCGGAGGTTCCGAACGGCCTCCCGGGGTCCGAGCATGCGGAGCCGCGCCGGCAGCGAGTCATAGACGGCGCGTGCTTCGACGCGGGTGCGCCGACCCGACCGGAGCCCCGCCCGGTAGAACCGGCGGATCGCTGGACCGCCGCCATCGAGTCCGACTACGAGCGCCCGGGCGTAGGACAACGCGCGCCGCGTCGCCGGGAGAAGTCCGACGCGAAAGCCGGCGACGGCGGGTGCCGGAAGCCGGAATCGATCCGTAAAGCACGGTCCGGAGGATGGATCGCCGGGCGTGGCCCACGTCGAGGCGTTCGACGCCTCCGGGGCACCCGGAATCCGGCAGATGGCCCAGTCGCTTCCCATCAAGCCCTCGTCGACCGGGGCCGGGGGGACGACGATGATCACGTCCAGGGTCGAATCCGTGTCGAGAAGCGCGAGGTCGCTCCACCCGAGACCTGCAGCGATCACCCGCCCGCACACGCAGTGCGCGGGAGGCCGTGCGCAGCCCAGACACGGACCGGGATGGTGGATGGCCGCGAGGACGAGGCAGGACGCCGTGTCCGGGGACGACCGAGTTCGGTCACGGACGGAGACGGGCATCGGAACGGATCCTCGACAGTGGGGGCCAAGACTTCGGCGAAAAACCCGGCCGCAATTGTACCGCAGACCGGGGGTGTTCGCTCCGCGACCGCTTCCTGGGACTTTGGGGATGAACGCGCGGAACCCCGATCATGAGTCAGCATACCTCCTTGTACACGCAAGGAACTGGAGGCGGGCTCCGCCCTCTCGACCCCTGGACGTACGGCGTGACCGACCATCGACACTGGCCGGCCTCCATTGCGGCGGCATCCGCGTCTGGTGCCGTCGGGCCGAACCTTCCCTTGCGGATCTCGCGGAAGACGAAGAAGATGGTGGTTGTAGTGCCGGTGGAAAGCCGCGCCTCGCATGGTTCTCCAAGGCTCCCTGTGGGCGCGCCTTTCGCGTCCATGGGGCGCGATGGCGTCCATGGCCTGTTGCTGTCGGGCGGCGGCGCGAACCGACGAGAGGGCCGGTGTCGGCGAGCGAGGGGCGGCGCTGGCGTCAAAGCCGCAGCCGTTTCTGCCGGGGCGGAGCGGGAGAGGGCCGGTGACGGGGGGAACCGTGGATGATCAGGGAGGTCGACAGCTTCAAGAGATATAGGGACATCATGAGCGCCTTTGACGAGCTCAACAGGCTTATCGAGGAGGAAATCAGCAGGGTCATAGAGGATGGAGCGCAGCGCTATAGGTCAGAAGCCTTCTATGAGGCTGTAGACGCGAGTCGAAACGTCGAGTCGTTGCGCGGAATTCAAAAGAGGCTCAACGGACTGCGGCAGGAATGGGAGGACACCGAAGAGGACGGGACCGAAGAGGACGGGACCGAAGAGGGCGGGACCGAAGAGGACGGGGCCGAAGAGGACGGAACTGAGGAGCCAGGGCCGCCGCGGAAGCGACTGCCGCGGGGTATGCGGACTCCCAAGTCTGTCTTCTTCCGGCCCATCCTCAAGACCCTGGTGGAACTCGGGGGCGCAGGGCAGGTGCACCAGATCCTGCGTGGGGTCCACAGGCGCATGGCCGGTGTGCTGCGCGAGGTCGACAACGAGCACCTCGCCTCCACGAAACGTCCGAGGTGGGAGACTACCGCCCGCTTCGCGCGGTTGATGTTGGTCGACAGCGGGATGCTGAAGAAGAGGAGCCCGAGAGGAATATGGGAGATTACGGAACAGGGCAGAGCTCGTGTGCAGTAATTGCAGTAATTCGCCTGTACGAGTAACCAATCCCGACGGCCAGACTCACCAGCCAACGGTGATCAACCTGTGGCGAGAGTCGGGATCAGAGATCACAGACGGGATGTTCTCGCGGATGTTTCCCGGCCGGTGAAGCTCGGGACGCATGCCGGGGCGTGGTGTTCCAATGAGATCGACGCATATCGCGTTCCTAGAACGGGCGGAAGGATGGAAGGGCAAGAGGCAATGACGGACGGACGAGCAGTGATCATGCCAGACACGAGCATCTACCGCATGAAGCTGAACGCGGACGTGATGTGTTTCGATCTGGATTTAATGGACGGCAAGCAAATCGGCCAACTGTCAAAGTACGAGCGTATTGGCCGACTGGCCGGGCCGGTGAGGATGGTCAGGAACGAAGGCGGCGACTGGCGCGCCGAAATTGGCGACGAGACGTACAGCGCTCAACAGGTTGTTGCTGGCGATATCCCGAGCGTTGAGATGCTGACAGACGAGGATAGCGTCTGGCGCGCCGTTACGTTCCGGCCCGAGAAGGGGTAGCCGAGTCCTGACACGTTCCAAGCAGACTCAGCGAATCCCGCGAATCGGTTGGGGTGAATTGCCGGCGGACGACCACCGTCCCGCCCGTCCCGCCCTCGCCCACCCACGTCCGCAGTTCGCGGCCCGTATGCCGCAGCCGGTCCGCCTGATCCGCGTTCCGGTCGATGCGGCGACACGCGCGGGCGATGCGCTCCACGTGCGCCGGCGTGCCCGCTGGACACACATGGCGAGGGCCGCGATGTCGCGTTCCGTGACTCCCGCTTCCCCAACGCGTCGATCGCGGCGGTCGGGAGGCCGTGTTCGACCCACGGACGAGGTCGGCATCCGACTGGATCTCATAGCGGATGGTCTCGGAGTCACCGAGCTGCTCCGCGGTAAGGAAGGCCGCCGCAGGCGATGTGCTCTGCGCGAGCATGTCGGGCGTCTGCCCATCGTACGGCAAGCAAGTTGCTGTTCTCAAAGATGCTTACCGACCGAACGCCGCCCCAAGCCGGATCGACGCCGGATGGTGCGTGTGCAGTCTGGCGGCCGGCGCTGGCGGTCGCATGCTTCAGGACGCGTCCCGCAGGTCGTAGCCGACCATGAACAACCCGGCCGCCAGCTCGTGGAATCCGTCCTCTCCTGGGCTGCATGGCCATGCGCCGGTGGCCAAAACGCCGCGCAGAAACCAATTCGCCCGCATACCTGAGCGGTGTGAAACCGCGGGTTCGGCCGGAGTCGGGGAAACCGGAGCTCGTTCCGGCTGGGGTCTCGGAGCTTGGGGCAGCGGGCGTTCGGGGCCTCTTTCGGGCTTCCGAACGCGAAGGTCAGGCAGGGAGGAACGGTGGTGCGGCCCGTGTCTTCGCAGAACTGTCGGACCAGAAGTCCCAGGGCCGCGCCCAGCCGTCCGTCATACATGACGCAGTAGTCACAGAGCAGGCTGTAGATCTTGACGAAGCCCGCATTCATGCGGCATTCCGTGTCTGCGGCCGACGGATCCCTGTGCATCTCGCTCTTCGTCGGCGTGTGGTCCCCGTCGATCACTGCACGCAGGTGTCGAAGCTCGGCGAGCAGGTCGGACCGCCGCTCTCGCAAGTAGGACCCGTTGTGCGGTAATACGCCGCCCCATCTCAGAATGTGCCTGCACGTCTCGGCGGCGCGACCGATGTCCTCTTCTGCAACGGCCCGCCGGAGCTCGTGCCGGTACCCGTCGAGTTCCGTCTTGTTCTCGGGCCACTGCTTGCGGTTCCAGCGGTACTGTCCGAACGCGTCCGTCAGGCCGTTGCAGGACCACGGATAGTGGGTCCTGCGATCGACGTAGGTATGTCTCCATCCTGAAGTCTTGTCGAAGCGATCCGCAACCCAGGGCTGCATTGCCTTGAAGTGGGGATCGGCGAGGAACGCTTCCTTCGTCATCGTCGAGGGGGGCGGGGCCGCGCCGACCGGCGTCGCGCACCGTCCGCGCTTGCGCGCTCGGTGCCTTCGGCCGAAAGACGATACTCGGGGCGGACGGCCGGATCGGAGGGAGGGATGCCGCCCCAGATGAGAACGTCCGGACACAGGTCGGCGCCATTCGGCCACGACACGGTGCCGCCGTCGATCCTGACCCGGGCGAACATCTGCGGCTCTTCCCGGATCGGATCGAAGACGGGACCGGCCAGCAATGGACCGACGTCGCGCTCGATTGTCGCGCCGTCCGTCAGACGGAGCCTGAGGCGATGTCCCGGTAGTGGGGCGACCTCTGCGATGCGGAGCAGCGCCATGGATTCCTCACTCGAGTGGCGGAATGGGCGCAAGCGTCCGATCGGACCGAGCGCGATCCCAATTCGCCCGCAGCTCCCCGCGGTGGGCGGCGGCCCATTCGAGCACCAGGGCGAGCGCCCGGCGCGGCAGACTGCCCCGCAGCACCTCGAGCGTCTCGATCATGATGAGTGCCTCGTGTCCCGAGTACTCGGCATGGAAATGCGGCGGCGCATGGTCGGCGAAGAACATCTTGATCACGATGCCGAAGAACCGGCTGATTTCCGGCATCTACTCACCCTCAGCCGCCGCTCTCTCTCGACCCGCGGATCTTGCTCACCGGCCGAACAGGCTCTTCGGAATCCGCCCGGTGACCACCTGGGTCAGGTCGACGGCCTCGGCGACCTGGAAGTCGACGGCGATGCTGGCCAGCGACAGCGCCCGGTCGGGGCTGAGGCTGTGCTCGGCCACGAGGAACGCCACCACCTCCTCGACTGCCTTCTGCAGCGCGCGGTCGAGGTCGAGGTCGATGCCCATCAGGACGTAGTGGGTGGCGGTCTCGGCCCGCGGCGCGGTCAGCTCGCGGTCCTCGTGCAGCACGAAGCGGAACGTGCCGGTCAGCGACTGCTCGATGGCGGTGCCGCTGACCTCGCCGTCTCCTTGCGCGGAGTGGGGGTCGCCGACGTAGAACAGGGCGTCGGGCTGGAGCACCGGCAGATAGAGCGTGCTGCCGGCGGTGAGGTCCTTGACGTCGAGGTTGCCGCCGAAGCGGCCGGGCGGCCGCGACGCCTGGACGCCGGGCACGGTGACCCCGGGCTCGCCGACGACGGGGTCGGGGGCGACGGCCATGATGCCCATGAACGGGGCGAGGGGCACGTGGATGCCGTCGCCGAAGAGGGCGACCTCGCGGCTGTTCACCACCGCGGTGCGGATGAGGTGCCGGCCCGCCGCGATGTCGCGCCGGGCGTCGTCGGGCCGGGAGCCAGGATAGGCGGGCGAGAAGACGCCCCCGGTCGGGCTCGTGTTGTTGATGCCGTAGGGGACGCGGGTGGCGATCTCCAGCACCTGGATCTCGAGGACGTCCCCCGGCTCGGCCCCCCGGATCGCGATCGGCCCGGTGATGACGTGGCCGCTCCGGCCCTCCCGCGGGCGCCCCGCCCGCGACCCCCAGAAGTCGAGCACGTCGGGCAGGATCTCGTCCGGCGTCACCCCGAGGAGGCCCAGCGACAGGTCGGGATGGTCGTTCTGCGTGGCCCCGGCGTGCGACAGGGTGTCGATGCGCACGGTGTCCCCGGAGTCGATGGTCAGCACCGGCGGCTTGTCGAGGGGGAACCAGCCCCAGCTCACCGTCTCGGGCCGCGACGGCACGAAGTGGTCGGCGTCCTGGGCGGCGGCTGAGCCGGGGGCGCCCGCCCACGCGGCCGTCAGCAGCAGCGTGGAAGCGGCGACGAGGGCGCCGTGGGGGCGGCTTCGAACGGCATGGCGACGACCCCGAGGGGACCGGTCCGTTGCCTGGGGGCTCTCGTCTTGCGCGACTGGGGGCATCTATCGTTCCTCCGGTGGCTCTCGGTTGTGCGCGTCAGTCTAACAGGAGTCGGCGTCCGGCTCGGAGTTCCGCGGGGTGGCCGGCGGCGGTGGCGATGGCGTCCGGGGGGCGTCCGGCGATGGGCTGCGTCGCACCGCAAACGCGGTCCGGGGCGGGAGTCTGCCGTGTCTGCTCGTGTCTGCCGTAGAACGACGCGGACTCCTGTAGGATCGGTGGGGCGCCCGGCAGAGCCCTCAGGCGACGATGGGCGGGCTAGAATACCGCCGACCCTTGGCGGCAACGGTTCGGAGAGCTTCGAGGAGTCGATGATGAACATGCGATTGAGCGCGCTCGGCGTCTGCGTCTTCCTGCTGAGCGCTTCCCCGGGGGCGGCCCAGACCAACTGGCCGCAGTTCCGCGGCGAGACGGCGGGGGTGGTGGCCGACGATCCCGCCCTGCCCGAGCGCTGGGGACCGGACGAGAACGTGGTCTGGCGGGTCGACGTGCCGGGTCGCGGCTGGGCGTCGCCCATCGTCTGGGGCGACCATGTCTTCGTGCTGACGTCGACGGCGGTCGAGGGCGACGAGGTGCCCATCCAGCCCATCGAGAACTACCGGGCGCGCTCGCTCGGCGGCACGATGACCGCCGCCTTCATCACCGAGATGGATCGGCCCCTGCGCTGGGTGCTCCTCGACATCGACTTCGAGACGGGGGAGACGCGCTGGGAGCACACCCTGCACACCGGAGTGCCCGAGATGCCGGCCCACCAGAAGAGCACCTTCGCGTCGGAGACCCCTGTCACCGACGGCGAGCGGGTCTACGTGTACCTCGCCGACATCGGGCTGTTCGCGGTCGACTTCGCGGGCGAGCTGGCGTGGTCGGCGCCGCTCGACTGGCTGCCGCGCCGCCAGTGGGGGGCCGCGAGCTCGCCGGTGCTGCACGACGGCCGGCTCTACGTGGTCAACGACAACGAGGAGGCGTCGTGGGTCGCCGCCTTCGACGCCGCCACCGGCGACGAGCTTTGGCGGACCGAGCGGGACGAGCGGTCGAACTGGTCGACGCCGTTCGTGTGGGAGAACGATGTGCGGACCGAGCTGGTGACCACGGGCCAGGGCGGCGTGAAGTCCTACGGGCTCGACGGCCGGCTCCTGTGGCAGCTCAGCGGGATGTCGTCGCTGGTCATCCCGACGCCGTTCTCCGAGAACGGCCTCCTCTACATCAACTCGGGGTACGTGGCCGACCGGAACCGGCCGGTGTACGCCGTCCGGGCCGGCGCGAGCGGCGACATCACGCTGCCCGAGGGCGCCACCAGCAACGACTACATCGTCTGGTCGCACCCGCAGCTCGGGTCCTACAACCCATCGTCGCTCGTCTACGGCGGCACCCACTACACGCTGCTCGACCGGGGCATCCTGATGGCCTACGACGCCGGCACCGGCGAGGAGGTCTACCGCCGCCGGCGCATCACCGCGGGGACGCTCTTCAGCGCTTCGCCCTGGGCGTACAACGGGAAGATCTTCGCCCTCAGCGAGGACGGCGACACCTTCGTCATGCAGGCGGGCGAGGAGTTCGAGGTGCTGGCACGCAACGCGCTCGACGAGATGACCCTGGCGACCCCGGCGGTGGCCCGCGGCAGCCTGCTCATCCGCACCGCGTCGGGCCTCTACCGGATCGCGGAGAGCGGCGACTGAGCCGATGCCGGCGAACAGGAAAGGGAAGGCGATGCGCAGAGGAATCTTGTTGCTGGTTGTCGTGGGGCTCGTGCTCGCGGCCGGGGTGGACGGGGCGTCCGCCCAGCCGCCCGCCGGCGAGGCCGTCGACCCCGTCGCGGAGCTCGTCGGCCGTCTCGACCTGGAGCGGTACAAGGCCACCATCAAGGGCCTCACCCAGTTCGGGGACCGCCGGCAGGGGACCCAGCGCAACCGGGACGCCGTCGACTGGATCGAGGCGTGGCTCGAGGAGGTGGGCTGCACGACCACCGAGCGTGTCCTCTACAGCTACTACGCGCCCCGGCCGGGGCGGTTGGTGCGGAACCCGAGCACGCGCGGGACGCCGCCGCCCCTGAACCCGACCGGGCCGACGCCCACCGGCGGCCGCATCGGCCGCAACGGCAGCGGCCCCGGGGGCAGCTCGATCTTCGGCTACCGCCGCCGCACCGGCGTCGTCCGCGACCCGATGCTGCAGCCCGACGAGGCGCTGCGGGCCCTGAACATGGAGGAGCCGGAGGACGGCGCGCGCTCGCAGGTCTACTGCACGAAGATCGGCTCGACCCGCCCCGACGAGATGTACATCCTCGGCGCCCACATGGACGGGCACGGCTTCGGCGAGGCCGCGAACGACGACGGCTCGGGGACGGCGCTGGTCATGGAGCTGGCGCGCATCCTCAGCGCCCCCGACGTTCGCACCGAGCGGTCGATCCGCTTCGCCCTCTGGAACAACGAGGAGACCGGCCTGAACGGCAGCCGGGCCTACGTCGAGCAGCGCCGCGAGCGGCAGGGCGTCGAGGACCCGCCGGGGTCGGGCCGCTACCCCGAGCCGCGCTGGCTGGGGATGATCCAGCACGACATGATGCTGTTCGACCACGGGGCCCCCGGCCCCGACGGGGAGGTGAGCCCCGTGCAGCGGCGGGAGGCCGACGTGAACATCGAGTTCCAGTCGAACTCGGAGCTCGCCGACGAGTCGCGCGACCTCGCCTTCGTCTTCAAGGCCGCCAACGACGCCTACGCTACCGACTATCCCGCGATGGTCGGGCCGCACATGACCAACACCGACTCGACCCCGTTCATGAACGTCACGCCGTCGATCAGCCTGCGGGAGAACGAGCGGGGCATGCACATCGGGGCGGGCTGGGACCCGCACTGGCACCAGCCCACCGACCGCTACGACACCTTCAGCGACGACGACTTCCGCCTCGGCCTCAACGCGGCCCAGACCACTCTGGCCGCGATCGCACAGCTCGCGGGGGCGACGCTGGTCGAGCCCTGACGGGCGAGCGGCCGGCGGGCGTGAGGGGCCCGTCCGGCTAGAAGAGCAGGGAGCTTCCGGCGAGCCTCAGGATGATCTCGATCACGACCAGCGGGACCAGCACCACCTGCAGCCCGATGAACACCGCGTTCGAGATGAGGGCGAGGAAACGGACCCCCCCGCCGGTGTCGGGGTCCGCCGACAGCGGCTCGGTCCGCAGGGGGCCGAAGATGGTGCCGACCACGAGCACCAGGAGGATGACGCCCACGCAGCTCAGGATCGTGACATGAACGACGTAGTCGGTGGCGAACCGCATGAACAGGGCGTAGGGCAGGAGCGCGATGACCACGAAGATCGCGGTGCCCAGCACCCACATGAGCATGCGTCCGGCCAGTCCCAACTGTTGCGTCTCAGGCATGTGAACTCCGTCAGCGATACGCTCGGCCCGGCGCGGGCCGCACCTCCGGTCCGCCAGAGGCCCCGGCCGGGCGGCCGGACCCCGAGGCGCACGGGAACCGCCGCCCATTATACGCATGCAGCCGGGTGCGCGCTTGATACGCATGCAGCCGGGTGCGCGCTTGCGGCGCGGGCCCGGCGGCGGCCGCCGGCCGGGGGATGCGCCTTCGCCGAGCGGGACCGGCCGCAGGACCGCTCGTTCGGGGACGGTACGGGAGCCTTCACCGGAATGGGGCGATCGCGGGAGCGCCGGCTGATTTAGAATGACCCACCGCACGTCCGCGGCGCCGGCGACGAGGTCGGCAGGCGGCGGCCGGGGCCGCCCGGACCGGAGAGCGCGGTGGAAGCGGGCGGGTACTCGGAGGCCGGTCGAGGATGTCGCGCCGCGAGGCGGCCGTCGGGACGGCGGAAGGAGTGAGATTCATGCGCGTGAAACGGATGACGGTATGGGGTCTGGCCGCGGCTTTCGCGGTCGTCGGGGCGTTCGCGCCGGCGCCGGCCGCCGCCCAGCCGGCCGGGGCCGGGTGGGTGGCGCCTCGTACGCCGGACGGCCACGCGGACCTGCAGGGGGTCTGGGCCAACAACAACATCACGCCGCTGCAGCGCCCCGAGGCGTGGGCGGGGAGGGAGACCCTCAGCGACGAGGAGCTGGCCGCCCTGCGCGTGGCGGCAGCCAACGCGGTCGGTGACGGCGACGCCCTGTTCGGCGACCAGCTCGTGCTGGCCGCCATCGAGGGGGTGGAGGCGACCTCCTACGACCCCACGACCGGCAACTACAACCAGTTCTGGATCGTCGAGCGCGACTTCAGCAACCGCACGTCGCTGGTCGTCGATCCGCCGGACGGCCGGATCCCCGCCGTGACCGCCGAGGCGCGGGAGCGGTTCCGCGCCGCCGCCGAGCGCCGGCGCGAGCACCCCGCCGACAGCTATACCGACCGGCCGCTGCAGGAGCGGTGCGTGACCTACGGGGTCCCGAGCCTCGGGGCGGGGTACAACAACTACTATCAGGTCTTCCAGAGCAGGGACCACGTCGTGATCCTCAACGAGATGATCCACGACGCGCGGGTGATTCCGCTGACCGGCCAGCCCCACCTGCCCGGGTCCGTCCGCCAGCTTCACGGCGACTCGCGGGGCTATTGGGAGGGAGACACCCTGGTGGTCGAGACCACGAACTTCTCGTCGACCGCGAGCTTCCGCGGGTCGTCCGACGGCCTCCACCTGGTGGAGCGGCTGACCCGGGTCGGTCCCCGCACCCTCGAGTACGAGGTCACCATCACCGACCCGACGGTGTGGACGCGGCCGTGGACGGTCAGCATCCCCCTGATGCGGAGCGACGAGCCGATGTTCGAGTACGCCTGTCACGAGGGCAACATCGGGATGGACGGGATTCTCGCCGGCCATCGCGCCGAGGAGCGGGCCGGGCGGTCGCAGTAGGAGGCACCCTCCCGCGGGGGGCGCCGATTCGCTCGAGGGGCGGTCGGGCGGGGGCGGGCGACGCTCCCGGGCCGACCGCACGGCGGGGGGCACCCGGGGGGGTGCACGCCATGAAGAGTTCCGCCATCGCGGTGGGGATTGCCCTGGCCGTCTGCAGTCCCCGCCCCACGCCCGCCCAGTCGCCGGACCCGGTGTACGACGCCGCCATTCGAGCCCTCGCGGCGAGGTCCGAAGTGCGTCGCGCCCTCGCCCTCGTCCGCACGCTCGAGCGGACGGCGGAAGCGCCGCTCATCGAGCTGACGGAGATTCCCGCGCCGCCGTTCGGGGAGGCCGAGCGCGGGCGGCGGTTCGCGGAGCTGCTGCGGGCGAGAGGGCTCGCCGACGTGACCATCGACGAGCCGGGCAACGTCATCGCGCGGCGGGCGGGGACGGCCGGCCCCGAGGCGGTGGCCGTCGTCGCCCATCTCGACACCGTCTTTCCAGCCGGCACGGACGTGACCGTGTACCGGCGCGGGGACCGCCTCTACGCCCCCGGCATCGGCGACGACACCCGGGGGCTGGTGGTCCTGCTGATCATCGCCGAGGCGCTGGAGCGGGCCGCCGTGCGCACGCGGGCCGACGTCCTCCTCGTGGGCAGCGTGGGCGAGGAGGGCCTCGGCGACCTGCGCGGAGTGCGCCACCTGCTCCGGCCGGGGGGGCCGCGCATCGACCAGTTCATCGCCATCGACGGCGGTTCCGACGAAGACGTGATCAACCAGGCCTTGGGCTCCCGCCGGTACCGGGTCGCGGTGACGGGACCCGGCGGCCACTCGTGGGGCGACTTCGGGCTCGCCAACCCCGCCCACGCCCTCGCCCGCGCCATCGACTACTTCGAGCGCGCCGCGTCGGCCGTCGACGGGGTCGGCACGTCGGCCAGCTACAACGTGGGGCGCATCGGCGGGGGCACCTCGGTCAACGCCGTCCCCCGCCAGGCCTGGGCCGAGGTCGACATGCGGTCCACCGACCCCGAACGGCTGGAGCAGCTCGACGCGGTGCTGCGATCGTCGGTCGCGCGGGCCGTCGACGAGCAGAACGGGACCCGCCACCGCGGGGCGCCGCTCGACACGGAGTTCGAGCCGATCGGCGACCGGCCGTCCGGCCTCGTCGATCCGCGGACCCCCCTCGTCCGCCGCGCCCTCGCGGCGACCCGCTTTCTCGGCCTTCGGCCGCGCCTGGGCGCCGCCTCGACCGACGCCAACCTGCCCATCGCCCGTGGCATCCCCGCCGTGACCCTGGGCCGCGGCGGCGTCGGCGGCGGCGCGCACTCCGTCGACGAGTGGTGGAGCCCGCGCGACGCCCACGTCGGCACCCAGCGCGCGTTGCTGCTGCTCGTGGCGTCGGCGGGCGTCGCGCGCTAGTCAGGCGTCACAGCGGGAATCTCGCCAAGCGGAACGGCGCGGACTCCTGTCGGTCGGGCTGATTGTGCGCCGAGCAGAGCCGAAGGCGACGATTGGCGAGCCGGAAATCGCGCGCGGCGGAATGCGCGGACTCGTGGTCGATCGGGCCGGTTGTGCGTCGTCGAGCGCGCCGCGCGGACGATCGGCGCGGCCGCGGGCGACAGTAGAGGCAGGTTCGACGAGGGAGCCGCAGATCCCGACTCGCATGGTAACCTCCGGGGACGTGGCCCCCATCCCCCCCGGAGCCCATCCTCGGCGCCGTCCCGCCATCGTGTTGTGGTGCGTACTCGCGGGGTTCGGCTGCGGCTCCGCGCCGCCACCCGCCGGCCCGGCGG
>JAJEEA010000439.1 GCA_022821235.1 Vicinamibacteria bacterium | reverse complement strand
GCCGCGCCCCCGACCCCCGCCGCCGCCCGGACCTTGGGCGCCTTCGCCGCCGGGTCCGCGCTTGCGGCTGAGTCGCTGCCGGGGACCCGGGTCGATCCCGACGTGCGGGTAGCGGCCGAGCGCGCGCACGGCGAACCGGCGGCCCGGCTCCGCTTCCGCCTGACGCAGCCGCGGCCGCATCCGTCGGCGGTCTGGGGCGCGCTGGTCGATCGGTCCCGCCGGGACCTGTCGGGCGACGCCGGCCTCGTGCTCGACGTCAGGGCCGACGGCGTGTACCGCGTCTGGATCGGGCTCTGGGAGGAACGGGACGAGGACCCCGGGGGCGAGCCGGACTGGTGGCAGACGTCGATCCGCACGTCGACGGCGTGGCGCCGCCACGCCATCCCCTTCGAGCGCCTCCATCCGGCCGGCACCAACGTCGACCGCGTGCTCGACCGCCGTCGCGTCGTCGGGCTGGTCCTCTACATCGACCCCCGCACCGACGACGCGGAAGGGAGCGTCCGGTTCGAGCGGCTCGGCGTCTACTGAAGTCCGGGGGCGGCATCGGGCGCGGCGCCGGCTGGTGCGGGCCTCGGAACGCCCCCGCCCCGGCGACGCGGAAGGGAACGTCCGGTTCGAGCGGCTCGGCGTCTACTGAAGCCAGGGGGGCGGCATCGGGCGCGGCGCCGGCAGGTGCGGGCCTCCGCCGTGATCGGCGCGGCGCCAGGGGGCTTTGCGCGGCCGTCCGCCGGTTGCGGCCGGCCGATGGGCCGCGCGGGGGAGTGGAGTGAGAATCGGGCTCGACGGCAAGGTGCTGACCCTCCGGGCCGGGGGCATCGGCCGCTACGCGATCAACCTGACGCGGGCGCTGCTCGCGGAGGCGGCGCGGCGGCCCGACGTGGAGTTCGTCGTCTTCACCGGTCCCCAGACGTCGCGCGAGGTCATGGAGGAGTTCCGGGGGGCGTGCGACGAGTGCTTCCTGGGCGCGAAGAGCAGCGTGATCCGGTCGCTGGCGCTGGTGCCCGCCGCCCTGCGCCGCGTGGGCGTCGACGTCTTCCACGGCATGGACCACGTGGGCGTTCCCTTCGTCGGCAGGTCCGGCCGATACGTCGCCACCGTGCACGACGTCATCGCGCTCATCCTGCCCGAGACCTTCACCCCGCGGCACCGGCTCGTCGTCCGCACCGCCCTCGCCATGGTCCGCCGGCGGGCCGACCTCGTGATCGTGCCCTCCCGCGCGGTCGAGCGCGACGTCGTGCGGCGGCTGGGCCTCTCCGGCGACCGGGTGGTGGTGACGCCCGAGGGATGCGAGCCGCGGTTCCGGCCGACGCCGTGCGCGGAGGTCCTCGCCCGGTACGGCCTGCCGGCGCGCTACGTGCTGGCCGTCGGCACGCTCGAGCCCCGCAAGAACCTGACCACCCTGCTGCGGGCCTTCGCCCGCCTGCGGCGAGGCGCGGGCGTCGATCCGGGGCTGCGGCTCGTGCTCGTCGGCGCGCGCGGGTGGCTCGACGGGCCCATCTACGAGACGGTTCAATCTCTCGGGCTGGGCGATGTCGTCCACTTCGCGGGGTTCGTCGACGACGACGACCTGCCCGCCGTGTACAGCGGGGCGGCGCTGTTCGTGTTCGCCTCGCTGTACGAGGGGTTCGGCCTGCCGCTGCTCGAGGCCATGGCCTGCGGCGTGCCGGTCGTCACGTCCAACGTCTCCGCCATGCCCGAGGTCGCCGGCGACGCCGCCGTGCTCGTGGATCCCCGCGATGTCGACGGCCTCGCGGCCGCGATGGCGCGGGTCCTGCGCGACGACGCGCTGCGCGATCGACTGCGCGGCGCGGGCATCGCGCGGGCCGGGCAGTTCCGGTGGGAGGCCACCGCGCGCCGGACGCTGGACGCGTATGCATCCCTCGTGCAATAGTGCGCGCCGGTGTGCGCGCGGCCGGCGCGGCCGGACCGCGGCCGGGCCCCGAGTCCCGGTGGAGCCGGGATGCGCGTGGCCATCGACGGCCGCAGACTCCCCTCGTGCGGCGGTGCGCGCCAGCGTGGGCGCGCGCGGCGCGGCCGGACCGCGTTCGGGCCCCGAGCCCCGGTGAGACCAAGATGCGCGTGGCCATCGACATCCGCAAGCTCCACGACTACGGCATCGGCACCTATCTGCGCAACCTGCTGCGGCAGCTCGCGCGCATCGACGGCGACACCGAGTACGTCCTGCTGCAGGCGCCCGGCGACCGGGGGCTCGCGGAGCCGCCGGGACCCAACTTCCGCCGCGTCACGGTATCGGCGAAGCCCTACTCCGTCGGCGAGCAGCTCTCGGTTCCGTTCCATCTCGCGCGCCTGTCGCCCGACCTTTTCCACGCGCCCCACTACGTGCTGCCGCCGCTCGTGCCGTGCCGCGCCGTGGTCACCATCCACGACTGCATCCACCTGGTGTTCCCGCAGTACCTGCGGAGCCGCCTGGCCCACGTCTACGCGCGGACCATGTTCCGGTCCGCGGTGCACCGCGCCAGGCGCATCCTGACGGACTCGGAGGCCTCGAAGAGCGACATCCTGCGCTTCTTCGACGTGCCGGCCTCCCGGGTCACCGTCATCTACGCCGCCGTCGACGACCTGTTCTTCGAGGAGAGGCCGGAGGCGGAGCTCGCGCGCGTGCGCGAGCGTTACCGCCTGCAGCGCCGCTTCGTGATGTACAGCGGCAACGTGCTGCCGCACAAGAACGTCGAGCGCCTCGTCGAGGCGTTCGCGCTGCTGCGCCGCGGCGGCCGCGACGACCTCGAGCTCGTCATCTCCGGCAGCGACGGCTCGCGGTACTCGTCGCTGCGGCGCGCCGTGCACCGGCACGACCTCCACGCCCACGTCCGGTTCCTCGGCTATCAGCCCGTGACGACCCTCGCCGCGCTGTACCGGCTGGCCGACGTGTTCGCCTTTCCCTCCCTGTACGAGGGGTTCGGCCTGCCGCCGCTCGAAGCCATGGCCAGCGGCACGCCGGCCGTGGTGTCGAACGTCTCCTCGTTGCCGGAGGTGGTCGGCGACGGGGCGGTCCTGGTCGATCCGCGCCGACCGCGCGACATCGCCGACGGCATTCGCAGGGCGCTCGAGGACGCGGGGCTGCGCGAGACGCTGCGGGTGCGCGGCCTGGCGCGGGCGCGGTCGTTCTCGTGGGCGGCGTCCGTCGGGCGGACCCACGCCATCTATCGGGAAGTCGTCGCCGGCGGAGGCTGACGGGCGGGACAGAAAAGTTCGGATGACCAGCGGGACCGCGGCGTTGCTCGGGTTCATCGTGGGGTTCGCTCTCGGCGGCGCGGTGGCGACCTGGTACGGGCGGAAGCAGGCGGCGGGATTCGCCCTGCTGTTCAAGGGCATCGCGGCCGAGGTGACCGAGTCCACCCGCGCGGCGTTCGTCGACGAGTGCCGCGGGCTGGCCGCCCGGCAGGCGGAGGGCGCGGGCGCCGTCGTCAAGGCCCTGGTCGACCCGGTGCGCGAGCAGTTGGAGCGCCTGCAGCGGTCGGCGGCGGCGAGCTCGGCGCGGACGTCGCAGGAAGTGGGGCGGCTGGCGGAGGAGACCGGCCGGCTGCAGCGGGTGCTCGGCAACGCGAAGATGCGCGGCGCCTGGGGCGAGCAGCACCTCAGGAACGCCATCGAGGCGGCGGGCCTGACGCGGCACGTCGACTTCGTGGAGCAGGCGACGGCAGGCGGGGAAGCCTCCGGGCGGCCGGACGTGGTGGTGTCGCTGCCGGGCCGCGCCAGCGTCGCGAGGGCCGGCCCGGCGCGTCGGGGTGACACCGGGCCGGCGACCCGTCAGGCGCGTCTGATCTTGCTGGCTCGGGCCCTCTGAGCCTTCAGCGACGTTCCTTCCAGCTCCGGGTCGCACGCGAGCAGGTCGTCGACGTCAAAGGAATCGCCCAGCCTGGTTGCGGTGTCATGGCAGTTCCGGAAACACCGCTTCCCGATGGATCGAAGCAAGCGGTCGATGTCCGTCATCGCACCCCCCCTGGAGCGCGAACACCGCTTGCCGCCATGTCGGCGGTCATCTGCCGATGCCGGAGGCGGCGGGGACGGGCGGGCACGCGCGCGCGATCGGCCGGTCGTCGATGGGCAGGTGGATGAGCGCGGCGGCGAGGCCGAGGACGACCCCCGCCCACCAGATGCCGTCGTACGAACCGGTGGCGTCGAAGAGCCGGCCCCCCAGCCAGACCCCGAGGAAGCTGCCGAGCTGGTGGCTCAGGAAGACGAAGCCGAACAGCGTCGCGAGATAGCGCAGGCCGAAGATCCGGCCCACGATGCCCGTGGTCAGGGGCACCGTCGACAGCCACAGCAGGCCCATCGCGGCGGAGAACGCGTAGATGACCCCGGTGGTCTTCGGCGCGAGCAGCAGCGCGGTGATGGCGACCGCGCGCAGGGCGTAGATGGTGCTGAGCCCGTACTTGCGGCTCCAGCGCTGGCCGGCCGCCCCCGACGCCAGCGAGCCGACGATGTTGAACAGGCCGATGACGGCGATGGCGCCGGCCCCGACCGCGGCGGGCAGGCCGAGGTCGAGGACGTAGGCGGGGAAGTGGACGGTGATGAACGCCACGTGGAACCCGCAGACGAAGAAGCCCGCGGTCAGCAGGCCGTACCCGCGGTGGCCCATCGCCTCGCGCACGGCGGCCGCCAGCGACTGCTCCGGCGCCGCGGCGCGCGGCGTCGCCGCGCCCGGTGCCGCGGC
>JAJEEA010000304.1 GCA_022821235.1 Vicinamibacteria bacterium | reverse complement strand
GCGCCGGGGCCTCGGCCGCCGCGTCCTGCCGCCCGAGGCGGACGAGCATGACGATGCTCGCGGGCACGAGCAGGGCCGAGACGAACTGCGAGGTCGGCAGGGTGTCGAACACCATGCCCCGCGGGTCGCCGCGGAAGAGCTCGAGGACGATCCGGGCCACCGCGTAGAGCAGCACGTAGGTCCAGAACGTCCGGCCCGGGAACGCCCGCCACCGGCGCTCGCCGGCGAGCAGCATCCCCAGGATCAGGAGGACCGCGAGCGACTCGTAGATCTGGCTCGGGTGCAGGGCCACGCCCAGGGGCGTGCCGCTGTTCGCGGCGGCCAGCGTGCTCGAGAAGGTGATGCCCCACGGCGCCTCCGTCGGCCGCCCGAAGCAGCACCCCGCGAGGAGGCAGCCCATCCGGCCCACTCCCTGGGCCAGCGCGATGCCCGGCGCGAACAGGTCGCAGGTGGTCCAGAGGGGCAGGCCGTTCCGGCGGATGTACCACCAGCACGTCGGCACCGCCAGCAGCAGCCCGCCGTAGAACACCCCGCCCGCCATCAGCAGCGCCGTCAACTGGGACGGGTCGGCGGCGTACCGGTCGAAGTCCACCACCACCAGCATCAGCTTGGCCCCGACGACGGCGCTGACGATGCCGACGATGCCGAGGTCCACGATCCGCTGCTCGTTCAGCCCCGCGCGGCGGGCCCGCTGCAGGGCGTACCACAGGGCCAGGAAGTACGACCCGCCCAGGATCACGCCGTAGCTGTAGATGTTGAGGGGGCCGAGCTCAAACAGCAGTGGATACATCGTCGGGGCTCCGGATCAGGTCCAGAATCAGCAGGCCGGCCCCGACCGTGATGGCGGAGTCGGCCACGTTGAACGCCCAGAAGTGCACGTTTCCCCAGTAGACGTCGACGAAGTCTACGACGTGGCCGACCAGCGCCCGGTCGATGAGGTTGCCGACGGCGCCGCCGACGATCAGGGCGAGGCCGACCCGCGCGAGCGTCGCCCGCGGTCCGACCTGCGACGCGAACCAGCCCACGGCGGCGAGGGCCAGCAGGGCCATGCCCGTCATCAGCGCCCGCTTGTAGGGCAGGTCGGCGAGGTTCAGGAAGCCGAAGGCGGCCCCCGTGTTGCGCACGTGCACGAGGTTCAGCAGGCCCGGTATCACTTCGACCGAGTCGTACAGCGCGATGCCCGCCCGCACCATTTGCTTGGTGACCTGGTCGAGGACCACGATGACCACGCTGGCGCCGGCCAAGACGTTGCGGCTCGGGAAGCCGGGGGCCCCGTGGTCGGCGCCGGTCGCCACGGACGGCGGCTTGTCGGTGGTCATCGGCCCATCCCGCCCGCGACCGGTCGCGGCGCGACCTCGTGGTCGCGCTGGAGGCTCCGCTGGCGCGAGACTCCTGCGTCCTCCGTCCCGCGCCCGCGCTGGAGGTTCCGCCGGCGCGAGACTCCTGCGCACTCCGTTCCGCGCCCGCGTTGGAAGTTCCGCCGGCCCGAAGCTTCCGAGCCTCCGCCCGTTCCCCTGCCGACCCTCCGGAAACCCGTGCTGCTCACCTACGCCACCGTCGCGGCCATGTCCGCCAGCGCGTTCGTGCACCGGTCGCAGACCGCCGCCTCCGCCGGATCCGGGGCGGCGCCGGGGGGCATCACCCAGCGCCAGCACCGGGGGCACTTGGCGCCGGCGGCGCGGCCGACCTCGATGCGGGCGCAGCCGTCCTCGTCGCGGTGCACGGCGCCGCCGCCGTCGTCCGCGGGCGCGCCCGCGCGCAGCGTCACGCCCGAGGTGATGAACAGCGTCGCGAGGTCGTCGCGGCGCGCCTCGAGGAGGTCGGCGAGCCCGCCTTCCGCGGTCAGGGTCACCGCCGCCTCGAGCGACGTCCCCACCACCTTGTCCTGGCGCAGCCTCTCCAGCTCGCCGTTCACCGCGTCGCGCAGGCGGAGCAGCCGGTCCCACCGCGCGATGAGGTCGCGGTCGACGAGCGACCCGGGGTCGGCGGGGAAGTCGGCGAGGTGCACGCTCTCGGCGTCGGTTCCCGGCAGGTGGCGCCACAGCTCGTCGCAGGTCACCGGCAGTATCGGCGCGAGCAGGCGGGTGACCCCCCCGGCGATCGCGTGCAGCACGGTCTGGGCCGAGCGGCGGCCGCGCGACCTCGGGCCCATCGTGTAGAGGCGGTCCTTCGAGATGTCCACGTAGAACGCGCTGATGTCCACCGTCAGGTAGTTGTTCACGGTGTGCACCACCGCCTGCAGGTCGTAGCGCTCGTAGGCGGCGAGCACCCGCGACGTCACCTCCCCGTAGCGGGCCAGCGCGTAGCGGTCCACGTCGAGCAGCTCGCTCCGCGGCACCGCGTCCGCGGCCGGGTCGAAGTCGTAGAGGTTGCCGGCGAGAATCCGCAGCGTGTTGCGGATCTTGCGGTACGCCTCGACGATGCGGTCGAGGATGTGGGGGCCTATCCGCACCTCCTCGCGGTAGTCGACCATCGCCACCCACAGCCGCAGTATCTCCGCCCCGCTCTGCCGGATGATCGTCTGCGGCTCGACGGTGTTGCCGATCGACTTCGACATCTTGCGGCCGGTCTCGTCGACCACGAAGCCGTGGGTGATCACCTGCCGGTAGGGAGCGGCGCCGCGGGTCCCGAGGGCCACGAGCAGCGAGCTGTGGAACCAGCCCCGGTACTGGTCGCTGCCCTCGAGGTACACGGTGTACGGCCACTTCAGCTCGGGATGGTCGCAGAGCACCCCCAGGTGGCTCGACCCCGAGTCGAACCACACGTCGAGGATGTCGCGCTCGCGCTCGAACTCGGCCCCCCCGCACTTCGTGCACCGCAGGTCGGGGGGCACGAACTCGCCGACGTCCCGCTCGTACCACGCGTCGGCCCCGTGCTCGGCGAAGACGGCGGCGGCGCGGTCGGTCAGCGCCGTCGTCAGCACCGCCTCGCGGCACGCGGTGCAGTAGACGGCGGGAATCGGCACCCCCCACGACCGCTGGCGCGAGATGCACCAGTCGGGCCGGTTCGCGAGCATGCCGCGGATGCGCTCCTCGCCCCAGCCCGGGAACCACTCGACCTCCCGGATGGCGGAGAGGGCCCGTTCCCGCAGCCCGTCGGTGTCCATGGCGATGAACCACTGCCAGGTGGCGAGGAAGATCACCGGGTGGTGGCAGCGCCAGCAGTGCGGATAGGTGTGGTCCACGGTGTCCCGGTGCCACAGCCGGCCCGCCTCCTCGAGGGCCGCCTCCACCTTGGGGTTGGCGTCGAAGACCTTCTCGCCCCCGACCACCTCGACGTCGTCGTCGAACCGGCCCGACGGCCCGATCGGGGCATAGATGTCGAGCCCGTAGCGGACCCCGGTGGCGTAGTCGTCGGCGCCGTGCCCCGGCGCGGTGTGCACGGCGCCGGTGCCCTGCTCCAGGGTCACGTAGTCGGCGAGCACCCCGGCCGAGTCGCGGTCGTAGAGGGGGTGGCCGAAGACCGCGCCCTCGAGGTCGCGCCCCTTCAGGGTGGCCAGGGGCGGGCCGAAGTCGCGCCCGATGGCGGCGGCGGTGGCGTCCCGGAGCTCCTCGGCGATGATCACCACGGCGCCGGCCCCGGCTGCGGCTCCGCCGTCGGCTCCG
>JAJEEA010000348.1 GCA_022821235.1 Vicinamibacteria bacterium | reverse complement strand
TCCCGGACGCCCGGCCCGCTCCGGGACGGCCACGCCGCCGGTTCCAGGGGACGCTGGCGCCGGCGCGGCGGATCCCGGACGCCCGGCCCGCTCCGGAACGGCGGTCGACACAGCGCCATGCACATCAGCGTCCGGCTCTTCGCGCGGCTCCGCGACATCACGGGTACGGGAGAGATGTCGAGGCAGGTGCCCGACGGGGCCACCGTCCGCACCGTCTGGGACGGGCTGATCGGCGAGTTTCCGGAGCTGGACGCCTATCGCGACTCGATCTCCGCCGCCGTCAACGCGGACTACTCGCGGATGGACGCCCCCCTCGGCGAGGGCGACGAGGTGGCGTTCCTCCCCCCGGTCTCGGGGGGCTGATCGGGTCGGGATTCCCAGGAGCATCCGTCCGTCATGTTCGACAAGCTGCAGACCATCGAGACCCGCTACGACGAGCTGATGGGCCTGCTCAGCGACGGCGCGGTGCAGTCCGACCCCAACCGGTACCGGACGCACTCGAAAGCGCTGTCCGAGATTCAGCCCATCGTCGAGAAGTTCCGCGACTACAAGACGGTCGAGTCGGAGATCGCCGAGACCCGCGAGCTCGCCGGCGGCTCCGACGCCGAGGACGCCGAGCTCCGGGAGCTGGCCGAGCAGGAGCTGGCCGAGCTGGCGGCCCGCCGCGAGGACCTGCTGGCCGAGATCCGGGTCCTGATGGTGCCGAAGGACCCGAACGACGAGAAGAACGTCGTTCTCGAGATACGCGCCGGCACCGGCGGCGACGAGGCCGGCCTGTTCGCGGGCGACCTGTTCCGGATGTACAGCCGCTTCGCGGAGGGGCGGCGCTGGAAGGTCGAGGTGCTGTCGATCAACGAGAGCGGGGTGGGGGCCATCAAGGAGGTCGTCGCCCTGATCGAGGGCGCGCGGGTGTACAGCCGGCTCAAGTACGAGAGCGGCGTCCACCGCGTGCAGCGGGTGCCCGCGACCGAGGCGAGCGGCCGCATCCACACCTCGACCGCGACCGTCGCGGTGCTCCCCGAGGCCGAGGAGGTGGACATCGCCATCGACGCCAAGGACCTGCGCATCGACACGTTCTGCTCGAGCGGCCCCGGCGGCCAGAGCGTCAACACCACCTACTCGGCGGTGCGCATCACCCACCTGCCGACCGGCCTCGTCGTCTCGCAGCAGGACGAGAAGTCGCAGATCAAGAACAAGGCCAAGGCGATGAAGGTGCTGCGCTCGCGGCTCTACGAGATGGAGCTGCAGCGCCAGCACGACGAGATCGCCCAGGACCGCAAGAGCCAGGTCGGCACCGGCGAGCGGTCTGAGAAGATTCGCACCTACAACTTCCCCCAGAACCGCGTGACCGACCACCGCATCGGCTTCACCACCCACCGGCTGACGGAGATGCTCGACGGCGACCTCGCCGAGATGAGCGAGACGCTGACCACGCACTACCGGGCCGCGGCCCTGAAGGACGCCGAGGCGGTGCCGGGCACGGCCTGACCCTCGCCCGCCCGCAGCCGACGGCCCCGGACGGGGCGGCCGGCGCGCACCCCCCATGGGGCGGCGACTCCCACCACCGGCCCCGCCCCCCCCCCGGGGCGCCAACGTCGAACCGGCCCTTGCCTGCGCCGATGGAGTCCGAAGGCCACCGCCGGTGACATAATCGGTCGGAACGTCGAAACCGGGGGTTGCGCCGCAGCGAAGAGCGCTACTCCCGGCCGCGTTGGTCACGGCCAGTCGGGCCGCCTCGCCGGATCGACGGCAGGCGGCTCGCGGCCTTGCAGGAGGCACCACCATGTTCGCATCCGCCTGGTCTTCGTTGCGGTCCGTCGCGGGAGCCGTCGTCGTGGCCGGCCTGGTCACGACCGTCAACCCGGTCCTCGCCCAGGAGGACCGCATCCGCCCCGTCACCGACGCCGAGCTCGAGAACCCGAGCCCCGACGAGTGGCTCATGTGGCGGCGCACTCTCGACGGCTGGGGCTACAGCCCCCTCGACCAGATCGACCGCGGCAACGTCGGCGACCTCCGCATGGTGTGGTCGCGCGCGATGACGCCGGGACGCCAGCAGGGAACGCCGCTGGTCCGCGACGGCGTCCTGTTCATGCCGAACCCGACGGACGTCATCCAGGCCATCGACGCGGTGACCGGCGATCTGATCTGGGAGTACCGCCGCGACCGGCCCGACGACCTCGGCGACTACATGATCGGCACCCTCATCGAGACCAACCGCAACGTCGCCATCCACGGCGAGCTGATCATCGACACCACGATGGACGACCACATCGTCGCCCTCCACGCGGAGACCGGCGAGGTGGTGTGGGACACCGAGATCCTCGACTACCGCGTGAACCCCGCCAACCAGACCTCGGGGCCGATCGTCGCCGGCGGCAAGGTGTACTCCGGGCGGAGCTGCGACCCGCGCGGCGGGCCCGACGGCTGCGTCATCACCGCCCACGACGCCGCCACCGGCGAGGAGCTGTGGCGGCGGCGGCTCATCCCCGCCCCCGGCGAGCCCGGCGACGAGACGTGGGGGGACGTGCCGTTCGAGGAGCGCCGGCACGTCGGCTCGTGGATGGTGCCGAGCGTCGACCCCGAGCTGAACCTCGTCTACGTGGGCACGTCGGTCACCTCGCCGGCGCCCAAGTTCCTGCTCGGCGGGACCGACCTGACGCACCTCTACCACAACTCGACGCTGGCGCTGGACGGCGACACCGGCGAGATCGTCTGGTACTACCAGCACATGAACGACCACTGGGACCTCGACCACCCCTTCGAGCGCCTGCTCGTCGACACCGCGGTGCGGCCCGACGAGTCGGCGGTGGCGTGGATCAACCCGCGCATCCAGCCCGGCGAGGAGCGGCGCGTCGTCACCGGCATCCCCGGCAAGACGGGCATCGTCTACACCCTCGACCGCGAGACCGGCGAGTTCCTGTGGGCCACCCCGACCATCGTCCAGAACGTGGTCAGCGGCATCGACGGCGCGACCGGCGCGGTGACCGAGAACGCCGAGCTCATCTTCACCGCGGCGGGGCAGCAGGTGCTCGCCTGCCCCCACGCGAGCGGCGGCAAGGACTGGGAGGCGGGCGCCTACTCGCCGCGCACCAACACCATGTACATGCCCCTGCGCAACGTCTGCTCCCGGATGATGGCCATGGCCGCCCCCGACGAGCAGGACGAGGCGCGCCGGCTCTACGCCATCGCGTGGCGCCCCGAGATCGCGCCCGGCTACGACGACGTCGGCAGCGTGCAGGCCATCTCGGCCGAGACCGGCGAGGTCGTCTGGAACTACCAGCAGCGGGCCGCCACCATGGCCCTCGCCGCCACCGCCGGCGGCCTCGTCTTCGGCGGCGACGTCAACGGCCGCTTCCGCGCCTTCGACGACGAGACCGGGGAGATCCTGTGGGAGATCAACCTCGGCTCGCCGGTGTCGGGCTTCCCCGTCACCTATGCGGTCGACGGCCGGCAGTACGTCGCCGTCAGCACCGGCTCGGGGCGTTTCCTGGAGTTGACGCCCGAGTTGCGGCCCAGCGCCAACAACAACCTGTTCGTGTTCGCTCTGCCTTGACGCGCTCCCACTATTCCTGTGACCCCGACCGACGGAAAACCGCGACCCACTATGCCATTGCCACCCTCACACCGCCGCCCCGTACTCACCTCGCCGACGCTACAACAGCGCCCTCCGTGCGAGCGTAACCTCCCATGATCAACTCACTACATATTCGGAATTTCAAGTCCATTGCCGACGCGCAACTCGAATTCGGCCGCGTGAATCTACTCGTAGGGGCGAACGGCTCCGGAAAGTCCAACCTTCTCGAAGCCATTGGTCTGTATGCCGCCTGCCTCGGTCGAGGCATCTCCGCCGACGTCCTCAGCGCCAAGGGCGTGAGGCTCTCCGCCGCCCGCATCTTCAAGTCGTCCTTCAAGAAACGGCCAACGCCCGCCTCCATCAAGCTCGACGGACTAATCGGCGGTGCAAGGTACACTGCGGCGCTCAAGACCAAGCCTCGCTCATCCAACCTCGAGTTCCGTTCCGAGGCCTTGACGGAAAACACCGCCAGGGTATTCCTTCGTCGCTCAACCACTGGCCGCATGACCTCACACGCGGCCCCCACCTCCCCACCGGCTCTTGTCGACGCGAACCCCCATCGAGGTCTCTGGGACACACATGCCTCGCTAGCCCATGTCACAGCCGCAACCAGAGCCAGTCTGAACGCCGTCGCAAAGTACATCATCTACGCGCCGCAAACGGCCGTGATGCGAGGATTGGTACCCGACAATCGCGGCATCGAGCCACTCGGCCTGACCGGCAGCCGCTTGCCGCAAGCCTTCATGGAGGTCTTGGACCAGGCCGTGAACGCGTCGACAAAGCGCGACGTCGACGAGATCCTCCGCATCATTTGGAAGCCAGGATGGGCGCAGAGTGTCAGTGTTGGCCCACCAAAACCCGACATACTGCCGAGCGTGCTGACGCCGGAAGAAGAATCGCTCTATATTGTAGACAAATTCATGCAGACCAATCGCAATACACTATCCCCGTATGATGCCAGCGAAGGAACACTGTTTCTGCTCTTCGTCGCCACAATTCTCGCACACCGCGAGTCACCCCCGGTATTCGCGCTGGACAACGTTGACGGCACCCTGAATCCATCCATGGTGAGGGCACTGGTCGGCCATATTGTCGCGGTTGCGTGTCATGGCGACACCGCGAGTGACGCCGACACCGCGGGTGACGCCGACACCGCTACCCGCCCGCACCAGGTTTTCCTTACCAGCCACAACCCGACCGCCCTCGACGCGATCGATCTCTTCGAATCCGACCAGCGGCTGTTCGTTGTGGCCCGCAACGGCGAGGGACATACAGTTTTTGAGCGGGTGCGGCCGCCAGCCGGAATGACCAAGGAACAATGGGTCTCTGCAAAGGGCGGGAAAAACCTATCGCAACTCTGGCTGGACGGCCGGATTGCTAGAGCACTCGGATGACACGTTTGCGCATCGTAGTGGGCATTGTTGCGGAAGGGCCTACTGATGTTGTCGTCATGACAGAATACTTGTCCTCGTGGCTGGCCCGCCACGACGATGCACCTGTTCTGGAGGTGCGACCAGTGCAACCCGAGCAAAGACGCCACGTCGGGGCGTTTCGGAGATGGTGGCTGGACTTTGGTCAAGGCGTGGTGCGACAACAACGGCGACGTTGAGGTCTCTGGGTTTGTTTCAGCCGCTATTTGAAGGAGAAGAGCCGCTGGATGCGCTGATTGTGCAATTGGACGGTGACCGGATTGCGGAGTACGCGCGCTTCTACCCAGACATCATGGTGCCCGTCGACGCGGACGCGACAACAACAGGGTCAATCGTGGAGGAGGTTCTTGAGAGATGGTTGTGGGATGGGGAGCCTGGACGCAACACCGACCCCAACCACGAGCGGCATTGGCTCGTTGCTGCCGTTCGGGCAACGGAAACGTGGCTTGTGGCAGGGCCTGGATCCGAGCATTGAAGAGCCAGAAGAAATCCCGGATCCAGATCGCGAATTGATGAGGCTTGCCCCGAAGCTCAGAACCAGATTCGTTGGTGGCGTCAGGCGATTGAACAAGTACCCACCGGCGTGGCGAGAGTTGGCAAGACAAACGGGAAGCCGCTTGTTTCATATTGGCGAGACCTGCCCGCATCTTGGAAAATTGCTCTGGCGAATCGACAAACTAACGAAATCGAGCGACTGAATGGCGAGGCCACCAGTCTTGGAACAACAGCGACACTATCCCAGCGAGGCCTGCTCCGGATCGTCACCCCGCTGTGCTCATAGCCGAATGGGCTCGGCGACCGGATTCTCCCGCCGGAGTCCCAGCCAAGCTATCCTCCGGACTTCAACTCAGTCCGGTCGCACCGGCCACGTCTCCCCTTCTACCCCCTACCCTGCGTTGTGGCGAACCGAGCGGCTCCCTGGGCTCGTCGTACCTCGTCCAATGCGTGACGCGTGGTTCTCGAAGCGTCGAACCCCATCCGTGACGGCAGCACCCCGCGTCACTCCCCGCGCCATTGCAGCAGGGCTCCCTTCAGTCCGTCCACCAGGGGCTGAATATCGCTCTCCTGGCGGCCAGCCTCCCATCTGGCGACCGCGCGGCCGATGTCTGGCGGGGTCCGATCGTGGGGTTCGGCCAGCTCGTGGAGCTTCGTCTTGGCGATCTCGCCGGGCCGGTCGGATGCGGTGTCGTAGACTGCGTTCAACCGGTTCATCCGCTCGCCCAAGTCGGCCGAGTCGATACCGAGATCGGGCGCATGTTGATCCGGGTTGCGCCGCAGGGCGTTCCAGATCCAGATTTCCGGCGCTTGGTCGCCCGGGAGGAACAACACCGGAACGTCGCTTCCCGCCTTCCGGCGTATCTTTGCTTCGAGATCGCTACCGCGCTTGTCGCCGTCGAGCACGAAGGCGAAGCTCCGGATCTGGCCGAACTTCCTGAACGCGGCCGCGTGCATCGGAAACTCGTCGGCGCCCGTGTCGCGTCCGATGCGGACGGACTCTCTCCTGATCCGCTCCCGGGGCAGCAGCACGTCGAACACGCCCCGCAGGATGCCCTCCGCCGGCGCGTCCTCGCACAGCAGGTTCAGGGCGTCGCCGGAGCGGCCGTACAGCGCGTTCTGCACGATGTCGCGGTAGGGCGGGAGCACCGTGACGCGACCGGCATCGTCGCGTTCGAGGAAGATGCGTCCGTGCGCGGGCACCGCGTCGAGGACCACGGGGCTGTGGGTCGTGACGATGACCTGCAGGTCGTTGCGCAGGGCGAGCTGCTGGAGCTGCAGCATGAGGAGTTGCTGGACCCAGGGGTGCAGCCCGGCCTCCACTTCGTCGATCAGCACGAGCGCGCCTTCGAGCTGGGCGATCTCCCGCGAGAGGCGCAGGATCGCCCGTTCGCCGGCGGCCATGTGCAGCTCGGAGTACGCCGCGCCGGCCTTCTGGGCGGCGAAGAGCAGGCTCTTGCTGCCGCTGGACAGGCGGACCACCTCGGCATAGCGGAACGGGAGCATCTGCTGGGCGAACTCGATCTGGGAGGCCGTCAGGGGGGTTTCCCGGGGCGTCGAGGTGAGGCGCGACATGCTGAGCACGCCGCGCACCTCGGACGGATTGCTCAGGTTGGCGAGCGCCCTGAGGTAGACCGGCCGCTCCGGTTGCCTGGCCTTCTTGCGCCCGAGGAAGCTGCGGTTCCAGCCCTTCGAGCGGCGCCAGCGCATGGAACGCCGGCCGTCCGGCGTCGCGTAGTCGAACTCGATGACGACCTCGCGCCTCTCGTCCTCGCGTCCCGGGAGCCGGGGACGATAGTCGGGAAAGAGCGTCGACGGCACGAAGTCCTTCACGCCGGCCCCGGGCACCTTGTAGGCGCACGCGGCGGCGAAGAGCACCGTCGACTTGCCGCTGGCGTTGCCGCCGGCGATGACGCTCACGGGATAGTCGAACACCACCCGGACGTCGTCGATGCCGCGAATGCCCGCCAGGTGGATCTCGGCCAGAAAATGGGGCAGGTGCGGCTTCTGGCCCTGCAACCGCTCCCACAGATCCCTGAAGCGCCTCTCGATCATGAACGACTGCTCCCGTCGATCGGCCAGTTCGCCATCGAGGCGGCCGGGACCGCGGCCCGATTATCGACGGTCTCACGCTGGCGGTTCAAGATTCGGCCAGCTTCAACCGAGAACAAGGCGAAGGAGGGTCATGGCGCCGGATCGTGGAGCGTCGCCTTGGCGATCAACCCGGGCGCGGCAAGCGGGGATGGCGGCTCGACGCGGAACCCGAGGTCATGCAGGGCGTGGTCGAGATGCCGGGCCCGCCGCGGTTCGCCGCCGGGCTCGCGGGGGCTGGGGTGGGGCGGCGTCGCCGACGATCGCAATCATCGCCGAGAAGCGGTCGCACAAGGCGTAAGTCCGCGACGTCGCGCGGCGCGGCGAACTCACAACCCGGAACCAAACGGGCTCATTCCGATCGCGGCGGACCGGGCTCGCCCAGCTCACACACGTGGTCGAAGATCACGGTGGAGGCAAGGGCGCAGACGGCACGGACGGCCTCCCAGTCATGCCAGCGGGCTTCGAGGTTCTTGTATTCCGACAACGTCGTACCGTCCAGATCGTAGGGCCTCGGATTCGCGAGCTGGGCGAGCATCTGCTGCAGAACGGATTCGCCGCTGTCCTGCGGATAGAGCGTGTCGAAGCGCGCGAAGGCCTCGGCGGTCGCAGCATGGCCGATGCGATCGGCGACGGCAGCGAAGTCCACGTAGTCACGTGTGGCATTCCGCCGAAGCAGCAGGAAGCCCTTGATCCGGAGGATCTCCGCCTCGGTGGGAATCGTGATCTGCTGATCTCCAACAGGCAGCGTGGTCGTCTCCAACGGTTCGGTGCGGATGAGCTGACGAACCCCGGTCTCGATGCCGTCGAGGCTCCCGAGGATGAGGACGGGCCGGTTCACGCGCGCCGTCTTCCATCCCGCCGCGGATTCCAGTTGGCCCAGGACCGCGTCGAAATGCGACCGGAGGTCGGTCAGGACGTGATCGGCGTCGCGGGAGGCCCGGTGGCCGGCATGGAGTCCCGCCGCCGTGCCTCCCACGAGCACGGCGCCCGGAAGCAGCGCCTGCAGGCGCGCAGCCGCTGAAAGCACATGCTCCCAGTCAGGCAACGTCCCGGCGACGGTGGGCGCGGACATAGTGCAACCAGAAGTGGTGACGCTGGGCGGCCGTGGACCGGGCACCGGCGCGGCAGACGCGCTCCACCCGGTCGACCAGAGACGGGTCCGCGTGAATGGCCCGGCGCAGGTCGGCCCAGTCGGTCCATCGGCCACGCGCGATCACGTCATCGATTGCCGCGAGCGAGTAGCACTCATGGTCGAGGTGACGGTGCCGCATGACGCATTTTCGCATGGACCGGGTCGGCGTCGAAGATCACCGCCAGCCCGGACCCGGACCGGTTTCGAGACGTCATGGTTGTGACATTCGGCCGGGAGGAAACGCCGCGCTGGCCACTGCTCACCGGGCTCGAACTTCACCGGGACGACATCTTCGAGTCTTGACGGCGAGCGGGGCAACGAGCCCGAGGAGCCGGGATTGGCGCGACGGCTCAACCCGGGCGCGGCAAGCGGGATGGCGGCCCGACGCGGAACCCGAGGTCATGCAGGGCGGCCTCGAAGATGCCCGGCCAGCCGCGGTTCGCGGCGGGGCTCGCGGGGCTGGGGTGCGGTGCGGCCCCGCACCGAGCCTGCGCGTCGGCGGCGACGGGAGCGGCGCGCCGGGCCGCGAACCGGCCGATGCCGACGATGAGAGTGCAACGGAGGTGCGCGACCACCGCGGCCAGCGCTTCGTCGCACACAGCGAACAGCCTCTCGCGTTCGGATCGGGGCAGCGTGTCGGGGGTGATGTTGCGCCCGGTCGCCCCCACGAAGGCGAGCGGACAGTAGTTCCACACGAAGGCGCGCCGGAAGAACCACTCCGGCGTGGCGAAGCGCGCCTGCGCCCAGCCCCAGAAGCGCGCGCCGCTCACCTCCCCCCGTCCGATGTCGAAGCCGCGCACCGGGCGCTTCGGGTGCTCGCGCGCGGGCCGCGCGACCGGGGCCTCGATGCCCAGCCAGTCCCGCACCATCGCGACGTCGCCGAACGGCACGCCGGTCTGGACCATGCCGAACGGGCCCGGGTTCATCCCGACGAACAGCACCTCGCGCGGCTCGACGCCGTAGCGCTCCAGGTAGAGCCGGTGCGGCGCCCAGGCGTAGTCGAGGGGCGCGTAGACGCAGGCTACGGGCGGGGCGAAGCGCAGTTTCCGGGTGCTCCTGCGGAGCCGCCCGGCTATCGAAACCACCCCCGACCGCGACGTTGTGCGACGCGTCATGGTTGTGACATCAGCCCGACCACGACATAGTACGCCACTGGCGTCGGCGGCCCGGCTGGAACGGGGCGACGCGCGTCCGCCCGCCGGGCGCCGGGAACGTGGACGATACGGAGTCGACGATGAACGTGATTTGGCACTATCCGGCGGGGCCGGACATGATTCGCCGGCTCGCGGCCGTCGGCGACCAGGGGCTGTCGGTCTCGATCTGCGAGCCGCCGGACCGGGACCGGTTTCAGGGGCTGCTCTCCGGGACCGAGGCGATATGGCACCTGCTGGAGCCGTTGACGGCGGAGATCATCGCGGCGGCCCCGCGGCTCCGGCTCATCCAGAAGATCGGCGTCGGCGTGAACACCATCGACCTCGAGGCGGCGCGGCGGGCCGGCGTCGCGGTCTGCAACATGCCGGGCACGAACACCCAGGCGGTGGCGGAGATGACCCTGCTGCTGGTGCTGAGCGCCCTGCGACGGGCCAACCGGCTCGACGCCGCCGCGCGCACCGGCTGGGACCTGCCGCCGGCGTTCCAGGACCACGCGGGCGAAGTGTGCGGACGCACCTTCGGGCTGGTGGGATACGGCGCGGTCCCCGGCTGCCTCGCCCCGATGCTGCGGGCCATGGGGGCCCGGGTGCTGTACGCCAGTCGCAGCCCGAAGCCCGACGCGGTGGGCGAGCGCGTCACGCTCGAGGCCCTGCTGGCCGCGAGCGACGTCGTGTCGCTGCACGTGCCCCTCGCGCCGGACACGGAGCGGCTCATCGACGCCGGCGCCATCGCCCGCATGAAGCCGGGCGCCATCCTCGTCAACACCGCCCGCGGGGGGCTGGTCGACGAGGCCGCGCTCATCGAGGCGCTGCGGTCGGGCCGCCTCGGCGCGGCGGGGCTGGACGTCTTCGAGGCCGAGCCGCCCGCCGCCGGCAATCCGCTCTTCGACCTCGACAACGTCGTCTGCAGCCCGCACGTCGCGTGGATGACCCGCGAGACGCTGGAGCGGAGCCTCGCCGTCGCGGTGGAGAACTGCCGGCGGCTCGCGGCTGGAGAAGAGCTGCTGCACCGGGTCGCGTAACCGGAAGGCCGCCGTGCCTCACGGCAGACGCCCAGCCCGTCGATCGTGGCGTGGCCGCTTCGTAGGCGGCCCGGCAACCCTGTCGTCGCCCCCCTGCTCGCCGCGAAGGACGTGCAGCAACTGCCGCCCAAGGCCCGCGCATGGCCCCGTTTGCGGCGCGGAAACGGAGGGCGACGCGGGCTCCGGACCGTCAAGCCCGCAGAGGGCTGAAGTATCATCGGAGCGTGGCGGCGACGGACCACGACCCTCCATCCGGACTGCGGCAGCAGCAGTGATCGTCCCCCCGAAAACGACCATGAGTACACGTACCGGGCGGTGGGATCGCATGATCGCGGCCCTCGTCCCGAGAGATCGCCGGGCCGCTTCCGGGGCGGGGCGGCCGTGCCGGCCGTGGCGGGTCCCGCCGCTTCTCCTGGCCGCCGCCCTCGGCCTCGCCGCCCCCGCCGCGGCCCAACCCGTGCCCGGCACGCCCGCCGAAATCGTCGCGGTCGAGCCCGGCGTCGCCATCGACGGTCCTCCCCCGCCGTCGCCCCCGTCGATGATCACCCGCGACGGCGGACAGGCCACCATGCGCGCCATCCCGCTGCTGGCGCCGCTTCGCGTCGACGGGCGGCTCGACGAGCCGGTCTACGAGACGGTGCCCCCGGTGTCCGACTTCATCCAGCAGTTGCCCGACGAGGGGGCCCCCGCCACCGAGCGCACCGAGGCGTGGGTGATGTTCGACGACGAGAACTTCTACGTCGCGGGCCGCTGCTGGGACAGCGCGCCGCCGAGCGAGTGGACGGCGACCGAGATGCGCCGCGACGCGTTCAACATGCTGAACAACGACCTGTTCGGCTTCCTCATCGACACGTTCTACGACCGGCGCAACGCTCTGCTCTTCTACGCCAACCCCGCCGGCGGGTTCGTCGACCAGGCGATCACCAACGAGGGCAACCCGAACCGCGACTGGAACCCGGTGTGGGACGTGCAGACGGGGCGCTTCGACGGCGGCTGGACCATCGAGATGGTGGTGCCGTTCAAGTCGCTGCGCTACCGGCCCGAGCGCGACCAGGTGTGGGGCATCCAGATACGCCGCACCGTCATCCGCAAGAACGAGTGGTCGTACCTGACCCTGATCCCCATCTCGGCCGCGGGGTTCGGGGGCCGGGGCGGGGTCTTCCGCGTGTCGGCGGCGGGCACCCTGGTGGGGCTGGAGGCCCCGCCCGCCGGCACCCACCTCGAGATCAAGCCGTACGCCATCGGCGGCGCCACCACCGACGTGAACGCGCCGGCCGGCCAGGGGGCCCGCCACGGCGAGATCGGCGTCGACCTGAAGTACGGCGTCACCCAGAACCTGACCGCCGACTTCACCGTCAACACCGACTTCGCGCAGGTCGAGGTGGACGAGCAGCAGGTGAACCTGACCCGCTTCAACCTGTTCTTCCCCGAGAAGCGCGAGTTCTTCCTGGAGGGGCGCGGCATCTTCGACTTCGCGCGGGGCAGCTTCCGGACCGCCCGCATCCTGCGGCAGCGCAGCGTGCTCGGCGGGGGCGTCGCGCCGACCCTGTTCTACAGCCGCCGCATCGGACTGGAGGGCGGCGACGTCGTGCCGATCCTCGGCGGCGGACGCCTGACCGGCAAGGTCGGCGCGTTCGACGTGGGGGCCCTGAACATCCAGACCGGCGAGCTGGCGACCCGGGCCGGCGACCGGACGACCGTCGACGCCGCCTCCACCAACTTCACGGTGCTGCGGTTGAGGCGCGATCTGCTGCGGCGCAGCAGCGTCGGGGCCCTCATGACGAACCGGTCGGTGTCGCGCGACGGGGCCGGCACGAACCAGGCCTTCGGGGCCGACGCCACCTTCTCGTTCTTCGACAGCGTCAACTTCCTCGGCTACTACGCCCGCACCCGCACCACCGGGGTGACGGGCCGCGACGCGAGCTACCAGGCGCGGTTCGACTACGGCGCCGACCGCTACGGCTTCGAGCTCGACCACCTCGTGGTCGAGGACGACTTCCGCCCCGAGGTCGGGTTCCTGCGCCGCGACAACTTCCGGCGCACGTCGGTCTCGGGCCGCTTCAGCCCACGGCCGCGGTCGATCGAGTCGGTGCGCCAGTTCGTCCTCGAGGCCAGCCTCGACTACTTCCTGACCGCCGACGCCGGCCTGCTCGAGACCCGCCAGCAGCAGGTGGCGATGCAGACCGAGCTCGAGAACAGCGACCAGTTCGGGGTGCGCGTGAGCGACAGCCACGAGCTGCTGCAGAGGCCGTTCCGGCCGAGCGGGGGGAGCGTGGCGATTCCCGCCGGCGGCTACGACTTCACCGACGTGCGGCTGACCTATGCGCTCGGCCCGCAACGGCTGCTGAACGGCCGCGTGGAGGTGGCGACCGGCGGCTACTTCGACGGCAAGCTCACCTCGGTCGACCTCAGCCGCGGGCGCGTCGACCTGTCGCCGCGCCTGTCCGTCGAGCCCGGCGTCTCGTTCAACTGGATCGACCTGCCGGGCGGGTCGTTCCGCACCGATCTGATGCTCGGGCGGCTCAACTACACCTTCTCGCCCCGCATGTTCGTGAGCGGCCTGTTCCAGTACAACTCCACCAACGACACCCTCGGCACCAATCTCCGTCTGCGGTGGGAGTACTCGCCGGGCAGCGAGCTGTTCGTGGTGTACACCGAGGAGCAGGACATCGACCCGCTGCGGCCCGACCGCTACGCCGAGCTCCGCAACCGGGGGTTCGTCGTCAAGGTCACGCGGCTGTTCCGATAACCGGATTCCGGCAAGCGGAGGGTGCCGGCCGCCTCCGGAGGCAATGCGGGGCGGACGGTGCTTCCGCTCCTACCCGACCGCCTGCGCTTCCACCATCCGGACCTCCGCGACGAGCGGCGCGTTGGGCGGCGCCGAGGAGAACGCGGCCCCCCCCGCGTTCACGTAGCCCGCAGGAACGACGAGTCGGCGCAGTCCCCCGACCCGCATGCCCACGAGGCCCTCGTCGAACGCGGGGTTGACCTGGTTGGCCCCGAGGAAGAACGTGTAGCCGTCGCGGGACCCGACCTCGCGCCCCTTGCTGTCGTCCTGCTCCGAATCGTAGGCCCACATCACGTAGTCGATCACGACCCGGTCGCCGACCGCCACCTCCCGCCCGGCGCCGACCTCGAGCTCGTACACCTGCAGGAAGAGCACATCGGTGGGCAGGAAGGGGTTCGAGGTGCACCCGTTCGCCCCCAGCACCGGCAACGCCAGCACGCCAATCACGCCGGCGACCCATCGAATCGTCGTGCCCATTCGCTCCCGTCCCCCTCACGCCGAGCCGCGCATCGCAGACAGGTCCCATGGCCGGTTGGCGCCGTCACCGGGCCGCTCGTCCTTGGATGACGCCGGTCGACCTCTTCACTCCGATTGTTTCACGGCCGGCGAGGCCTGCGCGACCCCAGCGTGCCGCGGTGGACCTCGCGTTGCACCGCGCCCGGGATGCCGGCCGACGCCGAGGCGCCCGGCCTGGCGAGGCGACGGGGCGACCGGCCGTCGCCGATGGTAAGCTGACCGCATGCCGACCAGGTTCCGGACCGCCGCACCGATGCTGACGGGCGCCCTCGTCGCCATCGCGATGGCGACGGCCGCGGCGGCCAGCGCAGCCACCGGGCAGGACTCGGACGAGGAGGGACCGGGTCTCCCGCCCCTCTATCAGGAGCTGCGCGAGGCGGAGGTCTCCTACGTCGGAGAGATTCGCGGCGGCCGCTTCCGGGTGGACCGCTTCGAGCTCGACCTGGAGGAAGGACGCCTGTATCTCGCCCCCGAGATCGGCGGCGCGGTAACGACCGCGGTCTTCGTCGGCGACGGCCGGCTGCGCGGCTACCCCCCCGACGCGGTCGAGCACCACCAGCTCGAGCGGTTCTCGGACGAGCATCAGGTCGACGAGGCCTTCGACCGGCTCGTCCTGTGGACCAGCGACGGCACCCCCGAGGAGCTTCGCGCCCTCGCGGCCCCCGCGCGCGAACGCCGCCGCGACACCGAGCGCGCCAACCGGCGGCTGAGGGACCGGCGGCGCCGGCTGCTGGAAGAGCGGAACTTCAACCCCGAGAGCCGGATCCTCCACGACCTGTGGCGGCGGGAAACGGGCACGCTGCCGGCCGGCCGCGCCTACCGGCTCGTCGAGCTCGACAGCAAGGACCACGGCTGGCTGACCCTCGCGGTCGAGCCCCACGACCCGGAAGAGGTGGTCCTGTACCGCCACGACGACCGGCGCGGGGTGTCCGACAACTGGATGCGCTTCGACGCCCTGACCGACTACCGGTCCGACTACGCGGACCGCGCCCTCGAGCCGTTCCCGGTCGACCCGGACACCCTCGACGACGACGAGGCGACGGGTGCGGCCCTGGGGCTGTCCCCGCGGCCCGTCGACCCCGACCGCGAAGGCTGGACGCCGCGGGCGCGGGTGCCGCGCACCGAGGTCGACATGGCCCTCGACGGGGACGGCGACGTCCGCGCGACCGCGGCCCTCCTGATCGAGCCGCTGGTTCCGACGCGGGGGCTCCGGCTGCAGATCAGCATGATGCTGGAGGTGACCGACGTCCGGTGGCGCCCCGACCCGACCGATCGACCGGCCGGCGCGGGCCTGCTCTCGGCCGAGGCGCCCGACCCCGACGCGGACCCCGCGGACCCGACGGCGCTGACCGGCGAGCCGCTGCCCTTCGCGCAGGAGCGCGAGGAACGGACCTTCGAGGACGACCACTTCGAGCCCTGGGTGACGGTGGCCCTGCCCCGCACCGTCGCCGCCGGCGAGTCGTTCATCCTCGAGCTCGCCTACGAGGGACCGCTCGTCGATCGGCTCCGGCAGACCCGCGACTTCGTGCTCCTCGACACCCTGAGCTGGTGGCCGCAGCACGCCGACAACCGCACCAGCCGCCTCGAGACGACCTTCCGGATGCCCGAGCGGTACCGCGTCGCGAGCGGGGGGACCCTGCTCGACGAGCGCGTCGAGGACGACACCCGCATCCAGCGCTGGACGACGAACGGGCCGGTCGGCAGCATGGCCTTCCACTACGGCGAGTTCGAGGTGACCGAGGTCGAGCGCCCGGAAGCCCCCGCCATCTCCATCTACGCCGACCCCAATCACCGCGGGTTCTCGCCGGACAGCCGGGAGAGGACCATCGCCGACGTCACCGGCGCCATCGAGCTCCTCGCCGAGTACTTCGGACCGTTTCCCCACCCGTCGCTGCTCGTCACCGAGACCGAGACCCTGAGCGGGCAGGCCTTTCCCGGCCTGCTGTTCCTGTCGTACCAGGCCTTCGGCGACATGCACACGGGAGAGGCGGAGGCGTTCCGCGCCCACGAGGTGGCGCACCAGTGGTGGGGCGCCGGGGTCGACTGGTGGCGGGACTACCGCGACCAGTGGATGGCGGAGGGCTTCTCCAACTACGCGGCCGCCCTCTATGCGCTGCACGGCCTGGACGACCCCGATCAGTTCGCGGAGATGATCGACGCGTGGCGCCTCGACGTGCTGGGGGAGGGACAGGTGGGCCAGGGCCTCGGGCTCCGGCACTACGGCTTCCGCCCCGAGGCGTTGCGGTGGGCCGAGGGGCACGAGGCGGGCCCCCTCGTCGTCGGCTATCGGCTCACCTCGACCAAGCCGCGCTTCGGCGCGAGCATCGACCACCGCATCCTGATCTACGAGAAGGGCGCCTACGTCCTCCACATGCTGCGCTCGATGCTGCTCGACTGGGAGACCGGCGACGACACCCGGTTCAGGGAGCTGATGCGCGGCTACGTCGCCGCCCACCTGGGGCGCGAGATGTCCACGCGCTCGTTCGAGGACGCGGTGACCGAGGCGTTCGGCGAGCCGATGGGGTGGTTCTTCGATCAATGGGTGTACGGCGTCGACATCCCCACCTACCGGGTCGACCTCGACGTCGCCCGCGTGGCGGACCGGCCGGCGCCGTTCGTGCTGCACGGCCGCATCCGCCAGGAGGACGTCCCCGCCGGGTTCCGGATGCCGGTGCCGATCCGCCTGACGTTCGACGACCGTCCCCCGATCGTCCACCAGGTCCTCGTCGACGCGCCGGAGGTCTCCGTCGAGCTGCCGCTGCCGGCCCGCCCCGAAGACATCGAGTTCAACGCCGGGCACGCGGTGCTGGCCCGGGTGCGCTGAACGTCCGCCTGCACCACCAGATAGCGGTTAAGCCGCCGGTGCCTGCCGGCCCCGACCGCATCGCCTTCAGCCCCGGACGGACCCGCCCGGATGGACCGGCCCCGCCCGCGCAGTGAACGCAGCCCATGCACCCCACGGACACGACCTCCCGCCGACCCAAGGATCGGCCTGCGCCCCCGTCGCTCGAGCCGACGCTCGCGCCAGCCAAGATTGACCCGCGTATACTCATCCCGTCGGACGACGTCGGCACCCCACGTCCGAGACATCGACGAGAGCGAGAACGATTGCAGGCGGAACGGGGACGAGACATGGACAAGGTCTTCATCTACTGGGACAACTCCAACATCTTCATCAGCGCGCAGCAGGTCGCGGTGGACCGCGAGGGCGAACACGCCCGATTTCGCCTGCGCATTCACTTCCGAAATCTCCTCGAGCTGGCCCGTGCCGGGCGCGAGATCGAGCACGCCATCGCTGTCGGCTCGATTCCCCCGGAGCTCCGCCACGTCTGGAACCGCCTCGAGAACGAGGGCGTCACCGTGCAGCTTCTCGAACGCGGCGCCCTGCAGGGGCGCGAGCAGGGCGTGGACCAGGCTTTGCAGACCGCCATGCTGCGGGACGGGTTCGACTACAACGGCAATCCCGGCATCGCGGTCATGCTGACCGGCGACGGTGCCGGATTCCACGACGGCGTCGGCTTTCACGCCGATCTCGAACGCATGCGACGCCGCGGCTGGCGCGTCGAAGTGCTGTCGTGGCGGCACAGTTGCAACCGCCGGATGCGGGAGTGGGCCGAGCGGCACGGAAAGTTCATCGCGCTCGACGACTTCTACGACAGCATCACGTTCCTGGAATCCGCACCGCCGGGCCAGCCCGTCGCCAACCCGCGCCACGCCGTGCCCGTCGATCTCGGCCGGCGGCGTTGACGCCACCGCTGGTCGTGGAACCGCTGAACCGCGTCCCGAAGCCACCGCATCGAGGATCGCCCGCAGATTTGTCACGATGGCGCCCCACTCAGACGCACCGTGACCGTTTCGTCACGGCAGAGACTCCGCCGACATCGGTGTGAGTCCGGGAACGCACCGAATGATGCGTGGATACACGACCAACTACGTCAACCTGATCGCGGACAACCTTCGGGATCGCTACGAGAACGGCTTCCCTATCCTGAAGGAGCTGATTCAAAATGCCGACGACGCCAAGGCCGGCGCCTTGATTTTCGGCGAACACGATGGCTTCCCCGATGCGTTCCATCCACTGCTGAAGGGTCCAGGCCTCTGGTTCTTCAACGATGGCGAGTTCAAGCCGCGCGACGCCGACGACCTCCGTTCTTTCGGCATCAACAGCAAGGCCGGCGACGCCGGTGTCATCGGGAAGTTCGGCCTCGGCATGAAGAGCGTGTTCCACCTGTGCGAGGCTCTCTTCTACGTGGCATGGGATGGAACGCAGCTTCATCACGAGGGGCTCACTCCCTGGAAGCAGGACGGCCCCTCGCCCCACCCCGATTGGGACGCAACCGCCGGTGCCGATTGGGATCACTTGACGGCTCTCGGCGAGAGTCTCGCCGCCGATAGAACCGACCATTGGTTCCTATTGTGGCTTCCCCTGCGGATGAAGAAGCACCTGGAAACTCCTTCTGGCCAGAAGTCGGGTGCCATCATCCTCCGTTTCCCCGGAGATCACCCGTCCAGTGAACTTGCATTCCTGCGTGACCCCGCACTCCCGTACGATGTCGCCGAGATGTTCCCGTTGCTGCGGTGCCTGAAGCGCATCGAGCACCGGCGGCCGAACCAGGGCTTCGTCCTGACGCTCGCGGATGCGCCCCGGCTCATGGCGGATCAATCCCACGGGCAGGCTGACGGTCACGTGCTGATCGAGGATGGACCGCCCCTGCTCTCCTTCTCCGGGAGGAGATTCAGGAATCCCGATGCGGACGGGTGGTTTGCAAACCTGAAGGCACGGGAAGAATGGCCCCGCACTTGGTCTCGCGACGAACAGGGACACGAACACGAGGTAGAGGACAAGACGGAGCCAGAGGCGGCTGTCGTGTTCTGCACAGGCCGCAACGACATGGCCCGCTCACGGCTCCAGTGGGGGGTCTTTCTTCCGCTGGAGGAGGGTGGCGAATTGCTCCACCCGGATGACGGAACGCGGGCACACTCCCTGACCTTCCATGGCCAGTTCTTTCTTGACGCCGGACGCAAGAGGATCCACGGCATGGACCAGCTCCATCTGAAGCCCGCGGACATCGGCAATTCGCGAGCGGACGACAATCAACTGCGCACCACCTGGAATCAGCGACTCACGCAGCAGGTCCTGCTTCCGCTGGTACTCCCGACACTGGAACACTATGCCGAACAACAAGAGTTGTCGGACGCCGACTGCGGCGCGCTCACGAAGGCCATCTCGGGCTCCCGCTGGTTCAAGACCTTCGAGACCCACGTCTGCCGAGACGCCTCGTGGGTGCGGACCCTGCAACCCGGGACGAAGCCCCGATGGCGACTGGTCGATAAGGACGCTAGGTCCCGATTGCGCCCGGTTCCGTCCCCCCCATCAGCGTCGGCTCGGTTGTGGGAGATATTCCCGGCTCTGACCACGTGCAATGTAGTGCCTTACGACACGGACGCGCCACGTCTGGGAATCGCCCCACAGCCATGGCAGGAATCGGAGCTGACCGACCTGCTGGCCCAAGTCGGCGGTCTGTTCACCCAGCCCTCGGCGATGGACTACCTCGCCGAGTTCCTCCGCTTCTGCACAGGACACCTTCTCTCCACGAAGCACCTGCAGCGGCGCCTGCTCGGTTTGCTGCACAACGGCCTGCTGGCGGCTGGGACCGACGCGCGGCGCCGGTTCGCAGCGAAGGCCAAGCGCCTTCTCGGCTTCCTCGATTCGAAGAGACGGCTCGACCTGTCGTCCGCTCTGCCCGAGAGCGTACTCGCCAAGCTGTGGGAGGTCGACGCCTCGGTGCTGCTGGTGCCCAAGGGGCTGGAGACGGACTCACCGGGCGAAGCGAGGCCGGACGAGCAGACGCTGGCCGGCTGGCTGAGCGTGCTCGACCTCGCGTTCGACTCCAACGGCGAAGCGCACGGACCTATTCTCGGCGCTGTGCGGCAACTGGTGAACACGCTGCCCCGCGAGGCCCGGGGCCCCTTCCTGAGGAGGAATCCCACCCTGCGGATCATCGGCCTGTTTGACCCGCGCACCGGCATGGAGAGCCCAGTGTCCATCGAGGTTATCGAACAGCTCCGCCGCAAGCGGGCGCTGTTCACTCTTGCGGCCGGGCTCCGCGAGGCGCGGATGGGTATTGCCCCCCAACTTGCCCGGGCGATCCCGAACGCCGTGATCGGCTTGGTCCGCGCGGAGACCTATCGCGAGCTCCACCCTGACGACGGCTCCCAGCAGAGGGCCCATCTTCCCGCCGCGGACGATGGCCGGGCCTGCTTGACCGCCGTGGGCCGTAGCGCCGGTCCGTTGGGGGACCGCACCGCCCGCCTTGAGCTACTGCAGAGGGCCAACGACCCGGGCGCGGACGAAGACGCCCTGCGCGGCCTGCGGTTCCTGCTGCACGGATCGCCCGACCATTGCGCGGACGATGCGGCGACGCTCTGGATCGGCCGACACGAGCAGCACTCCGCCTGGAACAAGCTCTGGGACGCCATGCACGAGGGCGACCGATGGAGCCGTGTTCCCGATGAACTCGCCGCCACCATTCCCAGGGCTCGTTGGAAGCAGGTGAACATCGCCGAGATCGACGGCCGGACGCTGATCGAGGAACTGCGAGCGACCGGGCGAGAGATCGCAGCGCCCGAGCGATTCACGATGCAAGAGCGTGAGGAGATCCTCTCGGGCATCGAGGACGAGGATCTCTGGCGTCGGATGCCGCTGCATACAACCCTCGATGGCGTTCCCGTGTCGGCGACCGGAGAACGGCTCTATTTGTCGACACCGGCGGCCGCACGATTCGACGACGCCTTGATGCGCGAGGCGACACTCATCGAGCCGAGTCGGAATCATCGCGTTCTTGACCAACAGACGAACTGGTTGCGTCCTCTCGACGACCATGCTCGGATCGAAATCGCACTGCGAACGGCGAAGCCCTCCGACCACTGGCCCCTCGTCATGAACGCGTTGGCAGCGATAGCGGAAGGATCGATCAGCGATGAAATCCAAAGGGCGCTACGGTGCACGGCCTGGCTGCCCGGACTTCGCCGCGCCTCGGTCAAGCCTGAAGACATCATCGACCTCCCGCAGCCCCTGCTTGATCAAGCCCACCGGCTCATGGCCGAACACCGGGCGATTCACGGCCCCAGCTTTGCGGTACCCACCGAGATGGATGCTGCCGTACGGAACCACAGGGGATGGGAGTTCCTGCGCAAGATGGGCTTCTCGGCCGGCGACGAGGGCCTCGACCGCCTGGGCCTGCTGCTGGCGGACCTCCCGGGGTACCGCATCGGGATGTGGTCGGAAACCCCAGAACCTGACGAATTGGCGCTGCTGGCCCGCTGTACACGGCTTCCGGGTTGGCGGCTCTTGCAGATGGCAGCGGCCGCTCCGTTCGGCCTGGAAACCGCGTGGGCCAAGCTTGGGCCAACTCTCTCGACAACGCTCGATGTCCAGCGTGTGGCTGACGCGCTGATCTGGTTGGCCGCAGACGGGGACCAACGGCAGCTCCGCAGGGTCGTATTCGACAAGTACCTGCGTCAACTAGCGGCTCATGGTCCGGCCGCCCGGCATCACTTGCCGCGGCTCCGACTTGCGACCGCTGCCGGGCGGTGGCGTGAGGCCGCCGAACTGTGCGCGGGCGCCCACGGGGTGGTGCGTGACAAGCTGCTCGACAGAGAGCAGGAGAGTATCCTGAAATCCCTTGTCCGCCGCGTGGGCTCCACGCCACGCGAAGAGCCGCGGGGGCAGTCGGACGCCCAAGCCGTCCGGGGCTCGACGCCCCGGATCCTGCGCGAGTACTTCAAGTCATGGCACTCGAACCTCGTACCTCAATCCCAGATCGGTGTCCTGCTGGCCCTTTTTGGAACGCACGCGCGTGGCCTCGCCGATGAGTATCTCCGCCCGCACAGCTTCGACTGGCTCATCGAACAACTTCCGTGGCGTCACCCCGACCAACGCCCTCAGGTGTCGCTACCGCCCGCCGAGACCGTCCGCCGCGCGCTCGAACTGGTTCACGTCGACATCCGCGTCGTAGAGACTGCTGACGTAGAGGTGCTGAACCTCATGGGCAAGCCCATACGGGTTGCTCTCGACCAGGAACCGGACACGCTGTTGGCCGGCGCGGTCTCGTGGCGGGACGACCTCGGTGTGGACAACAGCCGTATGCCGACCGTCGTCGCTCTCACCGCCGCCGGAGCGCGTGTAGACGTCCGCGGCTACGAGGTCACGGTCCCGCTGCGCCACCTGGACCCCGACCGCATCCAGCCATCGGAACGACTCCGAGATCTGCTTCGCTCCACGGCTGAACACCTCTACTCCCAACTCTACGGGCAGGAGACCAACACTGGCCTGCACTCTCTATGGCAGGCTCTGCACCGAAGCGACCAGCTCGACATCGGAATCGCCCGGCGCCTGATCCTGGACCACGTGCCGTTCTACCTACGACAGATCTCCGTCCAGTCGTCCAGAATCCAAGAGCAACTCGCTCGATGCGACGAGTGGCGGCGCCGAATCGCGGAGGCCGACGCCGACAGCCAGCCCACCGAATCGCACCGACGAGAGTTGAGCAAGGTTCTGGACGCTCTCGCCAGCCGCATCGACCGGAACCCCGACGAACAGCAGGCCGTCGTGCGGGCCGTCAAGGGTCGGCTTGAGCAATACCAGTACGAGCCTTCCGGCATCCCGTTCGAGCTGTTCCAGAACGCCGACGACGCTGCCGTAGAGTTGGGCCAGTTCCACGCCCATCCATCCGCCGGCTGCCAAGTGCCCGAAGGCGCCCAACGTTTTGTCGTGGACGAGCGCGACGACGGCCTCGGATTCCTGCACTGGGGGCGCCCCATCAACGGTCGCGGACCCGCCGGCTTCCCTGGCGGCAAGCGCCGGGGATACGACCGGGACCTCGAGAAGATGCTCATCCTGTCCGCCTCCGACAAGCGTCGTGACGAAGGAGTGACCGGCAAGTTCGGCCTGGGATTCAAGAGCGTGTTGCTGGCCTGCGAACAGCCGCGCGTCCTCAGCGGCCGACTGGCCCTGCGCGTGGCGTCGGGCATCCTGCCACAGCCATGGAAGGACGCGCAAGAGGCGCGCCAGCGGCTCGCCAACCTCGCCGAAGATCGCCGGCTGGCGGGAACCCTGATCGACTTGCCAGGGGTGGCCGGGGAGCTTCGGCGTAGGGTCCTGGAGCGGTTTCGTGGCCTCGCAGGGATTCTCTGTGTCTTCGCCCGGGCCGTACGGTCCATCACGTGGACCGCAGCGTCGGAGTCCACTCTGCGTTGGCAGCCCACGGAACTCTGCGCGGCTGTGGAAGTCGGCGACCTGGACCTGCCAGGCAACTGGGGTCCCCGCACCAGGGCGATGTGCGTGCGAACGCCCACTGGGAATCTGCTCATGGCCCTCGGCCCCCGGGGTTTCCGTGCCCTGCCTGACGCTGTTCCTGCCCTTTGGGTGACGGCACCCACCCGAGAGCCGGCGGCGGCCGGCTTCGCGGTCAACGGCACGTTCGACCTCGACGCGGGTCGGGGACGGCTGGCCGCCAACACCCACAACAACCGCGAACTCGCGATACGAATCGGCAACGATGTCGGCGACGCCCTCGGCGTGTTGCTGCAGTGCTCCCGCGATGATTGGGATCCCGTCCGCACCGAACTTGGCCTCGTAGCGGACTGTAAAGGGCTCGATTTTTGGCTGAGCGTTTGGTCGGGGTTGACGAAGACCTGCCTGGCGGGCGATGCGCGCGATGGAACGAACCTCGTCCGGACGGTGGCGTTGCGCACGTTGACCCGACTCTCCGCGCGCCCATGTGCGATCCCGAACGGACTCACGGGTCCGCTGGGTGGCTTCACTGATCCGAACCAGATTCGCTTCGAGCTTGGCGGCGTGCTCGTGCAACCGGATGTCGGAGAGACGTTGGTCGGCTGGATCCGTTTCACGGCGCGCTATACCGCCACCATCTGTGTTTCTCCCGAGATCGGGAACATTCTCCGAGAGGCAGGCCTATGCACTCCCCAGACCCTGGGCCTCTCCGCCCTGCTGGACGTGTTGGAGCGGTCGCGAGCAGAGCCCTCCGATGCGGAAGTACTGGGCCGGCTTCGGCTCATGACCGGCAAAGCCTCGGACTGGAATTCCGAGGAGCTGCGAGAACGCCTTGACGGGGTGCTGTTCCTGTCGGAAGCGGGTCAATGGGTGAATCCCCGGCAACTGCTCGCTTTCCGCGGGCCAGATCTCGATTCCGATGAGCCGCGACGCCACGCATTGGCCCCGCGCGACAGTCGCCTGCATCCTCGGTACTACGTCGAGACAGACAACCAATGGCCAGCCGTGACCTTCTTCCTGCTGTGCCGGCAACGCATGGAGGCGCCGACCGAGAAGATCGCCCAATGGGTGTTGCATGCGCAGTCCACGGAAGCCCGGTCCACTGCTCTCCACTATCTTGCGAACGGCGACCTCGGAGAACAGGTTGCGGAGCGTGTGCGTGAAAAGGAATGGCTGCGTGGCGCGCTTTCCGCGCTTCCGACGGGCCTGAGACCGGACCGAGTGGACAGACTGCGCCGCCGACTGGCCTCGCAACGACAGATCACGTTGGTCGCCGAGCCCCATGCAACGCCCCCTGATCAAGGAACGTCGTCAGCCCGACGAGTCCTCGGGTGCTTATACAACTGGTGGCTGCAGGAGGGAACCTCGGCGCGGTGCGAATACGAAAGAGAAATGTACCCGGAGTTCTTTTCCCCAACGCAGCTTCGGACCAAGACCGACCGCGTGGCGTGGTTCACCATGTTCGCACTTGCCTGCTATCAATCGCTCGGCCGAACGCAGGACGGTCAACACCGCAGATTCATTGAGCGCGGAATGAACGGAGGATGGTGGCGGAAGCTCGCGCAGTCCAAACCGCCGGACGACGTGGAGTCATGGCTGCACCTGCTCGAACGTTGGAGTGCTCCGGACGCGTCGGATCAGAACTTTGATCCACTGTTCCTTCCCTGGAAGCGCACGTTCGTCGACCTGTACACCGTCGCCCGCCACCTGGCCGTGTATGTCGATATCTTCCGCGAGCTCCCGCGCATCATCCGGGAGCGAGGTCCGGTATCACTTAATGAAGTCCTCAACCCGACCCACTCGGCGAAGATTCAGCCTCTGGGCCTGGATGCAGCCCGGCTCGACCGCTCCCTCGGGATCGGCGCGAACTGGATGATCCGCGAGCTCGTGCGTCATGGCGTGTACGACACCCGCGACGCAAATGCGATGGCACCGTACTGCTGGACGACGACGCGGCGGGTTCGGAGGCTGCTGAGGCACCTCGACCGCGAGGCCATCCGCGACTCGGCCGACAAGGACGCGAGCCGCTTCGTATTCAAGTTCATCACGGAACAGCTTGGCTCCGATCGCGCTCCTTTCGGCGGCGACTTCGACCTTCCTCTGCAGCTGGTCACCCGGAAGGCGTACGGGAACACGCTCGCGCGGTGTTTCGACGAAGGGGGGAGCGAGGCGCCGAGCCTGGACGACGAGGACGACGGGATCGGCGATCATCCTGCCGGGGAGGAATCCGACGAATGACATCGACAGCGCCCCTCGCTGCCGGCACGCCGGTGACGCATCTCCGCCACGGCACGGGCCGCGTCGTCGCGGACATGGGGGCCACGATCGTGGTCCGGTTCGCCGGTGCCCTCGAGCAGGTTCCGTCCGACGAACTCGTTGCGGCGCCGTCGCTACGGTCGGCGTTCCACGACGGGGCATTCGACGATCCGGTCGACGCGCTCGTGCGAGCGCAGGCGCTGGCCATTGCGTCCGTCAACGATCAATGGGGCGTCTTCTCGCGGTCCCGCGTGCGGCTGCTGCCGCATCAGTTGTGGGTGTGCCGGACGGTGAACCGCGCGTGGCCGTTCCGTTGGCTGGTGGCGGACGACGTCGGACTCGGCAAGACCATCGAATGCGGCTTGGTGCTGATGCCGTTGATCGCGTCCGGGCGGGTACGCCGGCTGCTGATCCTGGCGCCGGCGAAACTGGTGCCGCAGTGGCAGTTTCGCCTGAAGGACATGTTCGACATCCGCCTGCAGCGCTACGTCGCCGAGGCGGACACGCGACGCGGGGGTTTCTGGGGTACGGCGTCGCAGGTCGTAGCATCGCTTCACACGTTGCGTGGTGACGGCCGCGGGGCTCGCCAGCGACTGCTTGACGCCGAGCCGTGGGACTTGGTGGTCGTTGACGAGGCCCACCATCTGGGGCTCGACAAGAAGACCGGCGCGACGCTCGCCTACGGCTTGGTTGCGGACCTGGAGGCGCGGCGGAAGGTCAACTCGCTGCTATTCTTCACCGGCACGCCACACCGCGGGAAGGACTACGGGTTCTTCGGTCTGATGGGCCTCCTGCGTCCCGACCTGTTCGACCCGGAGAAGGACGGCGCCGGTCAACTGGCCCTGCTGCCGCAGGCAATGATCAGGAACAACAAGGCGACCGCCACCGATCTTCAGGGCAACCGGTTGTTCCAGCCGGTGGCTGTGCAGAACCGGGAATACCGGTTCAGCGAAGCAGAGTCCCGCTTCTACCAGACACTCAGCGCCTTTATTCTGGACGGCAGAGCGTACGCGGCGACGCTCGACGGCCGGGCGCAGACGGCGCGCATGCTGGTGCTGACCACGCTCCAAAAGCTGGCCGCCAGCTCGATCGCGGCCATCCGGCATGCACTGCGGAGGCGGCGGGCGATGCTGGTGCACGTCGTGGGCCAAGCGGCCGCAGACGGCTCTGCCGCCGTCGGCGCCCCGGAAGACCAGGCGACGTTGGACGAGGTCGCGGAAGCGGAAGAGGCGCTGCCCGGCACCGCCGCCATCGTGCTCATGAAGGACGAGATCGAGCGGCTCGACGATCTCGTGGCGCTGACGGACGAAGTTGTCGCGGAGACGAAGATCGAACGCCTCGTCGCGCTGGTCCGCGATGAGTTGCCGCCCGCGGAACCCGTCCTGCTGTTCACCGAGTACAAGACCACCCAGGCCCTCGTCGTGAACGCCCTGCATCGGCAGTTCGCCTTCGGAAGCGCCACCTTCATCAACGGCGACGACCGGCTCGACGGGCTGGAGCAGGCGGCGGGTGGCGACAGGACGGTCAACCAGCCGCGCGAACAGGCTGCCGAGGCATTCAACGCGGGCCGCGTGCGTTTCCTGGTGTCGACGGAGGCCGGCGGCGAGGGCATCGATCTGCAGGAGCGCTGCGCCGTGCTGGTGCACGTGGACATGCCGTGGAACCCGATGCGGCTCCATCAACGCGTCGGCCGGCTGTCGCGCTATGGCCAGAGCCGGCCGGTCACCGCCTACATCCTGCGGAACCCGGACACCGTCGAGGCGCGAATCTGGGACCTGCTGAACGAGAAGCTGGAGCGGGTGCAACAGGCGCTCTCCGCCGTGATGGAGCAGCAGGAGGACATCTCGCAACTCGTCATCGGCATGGCCGGCCCCGCCCTCTTCAACGAGCTGTACTCCGGCGCCCAAGGGATGTCCGGGGAGCGCCTGACGGCTTGGTTCGACGAGGCCACGGCCACGCTCGGGGGACGCGACGTCGTGGAGACCGTACGGGAACTGCTCGGCAGCGTGTCCCACTTCGACTTTCAGCAAGTCGGCAGGGACCTGCCGCAAGTCGACGTGCCTGACCTCGAACGGTTCTTCACCCTGGCTGTCGGCAGGCACAAGCGGCGCGTGTTCAAGCATCCCGACGGACTGGAAATCAAGGCGCCGGAGGCGTGGAAGTCACGCAGCTATGCCGTACGCGACCGTTACGACGGACTGGTGTTCGACCGCGGTCTCCGTGGCCCGAACGCGGCGTCGCGCGTGCTCGGCGTCGGCCACACCCTCTTCGACATCGCCCTGGACGAGGCGCGCCACCTGCCGGCGAGGGTCGCCGCGCTCGATGGCCTGCCCGCTCCTGTCCTGGTCCTCTCGATCGAGGACGAGGTGACGGGCACCGGCTCGCTCGTACACCGCCTGATCTTCGGCGTGATGGAGATCGACGGCCAGCCGAGGCCGATGCGCGACTGGGAACTGCTGAAGCTGTTGAATGGCACGACGCTCAAGAGCGCCGGCATCGAACCCGGGAGATGCGGAACGGCGACCGCGCACGCGGCCACGGCCCACCGATTGAAGAACGCGTTCGAATCGGACCTGTCGAACCACGCGCCCGGGCTGCGCCGACCCGTGTGCTGGCCCGAGATGCTCTTCGTCCCGGGCAGCACCGCTTCGCCGAGGGTCCGGAGCGTGCACGAGAACGGGGCGGCGGGCGCCGGATAGTGGCAAGATGAACACGGAGGCTTCCGATGAACAGAAACGAGCTCCTCTCCCGCATATCGATAGACCCGGAGGTGTGCTTCGGCAAGCCCTGCATCCGGGGGCACCGTATCTGGGTGTCCCTGGTGCTCGACCTGCTCGCCGACGGGTGGACGGTCGAGCAGCTTCTCGACGAGTATCCCGGCGTCGAGGAGGCGGACGTCCTGGCTTGCATCGCCTACGGCGCCGAGATGTCGCGCGAACGGTACGTCAACGTACCGCTGGAGACCTCGGCGTGAAAATCAAGCTCGACGAGAACCTCGGCCGGCGGGGCGCCGCCATCCTGCGTGCGGCCGGGCATCAGGTCACCACGGTGGCCGAAGAGGGACTCTCGTCAACCAGCGACGAGCAGATTGCGGAAGTCTGTCGTGCCGACCGCAAGTGCCTCGTCACGCTCGACCTGGATTTCAGCAACCCCATTCGATTCACACCGTCGCGCCATGCCGGCATCGCGGTTCTCCGGTTGCCGGACGGGTCCGGCGCGGGAGACCTGCTTCAGGCGTTCCGCACTCTGGCCGCCGCACTTGCTGGGAACACCATGGACGGCAAGCTGTGGATCGTACAGCGAGGCCACATCCGGGAGTATCAGGAGCGAGGGAGAGGATGATCCGGGCTCGGCTGCACCCCGCAGCACCGACGCCGACGCCGACGCCACGCCAGCGGCCGCAGCCCGGCCCAACCGGACCAAGCCGCGCCGCCCCACCGGTGCTCGGCCATGCGGCAAAACCACGCCTGTGCCGCCGGCGTTGCCGCGGCGCCGTCCCGGCGATGGGATCGCATGACTGTCGCCAACGCGAGCCCGGCCGCACCGCCCGGATCGCCGGAGGCGTTGCACGCCCGGCTCCGCGAGCCCGCCCGGCAGGGCGTCCGCGGCGGCAACATAGCCACCGCATCCCAAGACGGCCAGCCAACGCCGGCGGGCGCTCCCCCTGGGGCGGCGTCCGAGACGGCACCGCGGCAAGTCGTCCGAGCACGCGGCACCGGCGGCGCGGGCGGCGCGGGAGACCGCGCCAGCCGCCGGTGCTACAATTGGGCGGAACAGGCGCCGCGGCGAGCGGCGCCGCGTGAACCGCGGGCGCACCTCATCGAGCATCCATGCGCGACGTCCGGGCGGCCAAGGCGTTCGTCGAGAAGCACCGAAAGCGGCGCCAGAGCAACAAGGTGCTGCACGGCCATCCGTCCCCCCTGCACTGGGCCGAGCAGGACGTCCCCATGGACGCGGTGCTGCGGGCTCGCGAGCGGACGAACCGCGAGATACCCAAGCGGGTCAACCTCTACGTCGGCACCCCGTACTGCCTGCCCACCGACCCCGACCGGTGCGGGTTCTGCCTCTTTCCGACCGAGATCTACACCGGCCAGCGGCAGCTCGACGAGTACCTCGGGTATCTCGAGCGCGAGGGCGACCTGTTCCGCGACCACTTCGCGGGGGCCGAGCTGGCCAGCATCTACTTCGGCGGCGGGACCTCGAACCTCTACAAGCCGCACCAGTACGCGCGGCTGATGGAGATCGTCGGGGGCGTCTTCGACATTCCTGCCGACATCGAGATCACCCTCGAGGGCATTCCCCAGACCTTCAGCCACGACAAGCTGGCGGCCATGAAGCAGTGCGGCATGAACCGCGTCAGCATGGGCGTGCAGCAGCTCGACGAGGAGCTGATCAAGGCGAGCGGCCGCCGGCAGCGGGCCGACCAGGTGTTCCGCACCCTGGAGTCGTGCCGCGAGCTCGACCTGCCCATCAGCGTCGACCTCATCTTCGGCTGGCCCAACCAGACCATCGAGCAGATGGTGCGCGACCTCGAGACGGTCGCGGCCACCGGGGTCGCGCACATCACCCACTATGAGCTGAACGTCGCCGGGCGCACCGACTTCGCCCGCAACCGGCGGGGCGAGCTGCCCTCCCAGGAGGAGAACCTCGAGATGTACCGGGCCGGCAAGGCCGTGCTGGAAGCCCGCGGCTACACCCAGGTGACCGCCTACGACTTCGAGCGCCGCGACGCGGCGGTACCGAGCTCGTACCTGTACGAGGAGCTGTTCAGGAAGCCGTTCGCGTCGAACGGGGGCGGACCGATCGGATGCGACGCCTGGGGCTGGGGCTACGCCGGCATCTCGTTCTTCTTCGGCACCCCGCAGTCGCCGGGATGGGCGTTCATGAACCAGGTGCGGGTGGACGAGTACTTCCGGTGCATCCGCGAGCAACGCTATCCGGTGATGCGTGGGTTCCACTACACGCCGGCGGATCTGCGGCTGCACCTGCTCTTCCAGGAGATGCAGGGGCTGGCCGTCGACCGCGCCGCCTACCGGACGCTGCTCGGCCGCGACGTCGTCGACGAGCACGCCGTGGTGTGGCAGGCGCTCGACGAGATCGGGTGGGTCACGGTCGCGGACGACGCGGTGCGGGTGCGGGACGACGGCGTCTTCTACCTGCCCCTCATCCAGAACATGCTCGCCCACGACCGGCTCGAGGAGATGCGCCGGCAACGGCCCGCGTCCACCACCGGCCCGCCCCCGGTCGCGGAACCGCCGGCAGACCTCCCGGCGCACGCCTGATACCTACGGCGCAAGGCTCTCCAGTCGCAGCAAACGCATGACCGGCTCGCCGGCGCCGCGCGAGGCGGCGAGGTCGACCTCGAGCTCCGCCACCCAGTCGTTGTGCCCCTCCGTGTCCACCAGCATCTGCTCCACCCGCCACGACGCGCCGTCGTCCGACGGCTCCGTGTGCGTGTGCCGTCGGTTGCGCCCTTCGGGGTCGAGGCGCAGACCGCCGTGCTCGGCCGTGAACGCCTCTCGCGCGCGTGACAGCCGCTCGGCCGTCCATGCGTCGCCTGCCCCGTCGTGCGCCGAGTCGAGGACCTCGAGCGCGGCCTCGTCGTCGCCGGTCGACCACGCGCGCAGCAGCGCGAACACGCGCGCGCGGATGGCGGCGGTGAACGCGCGCGCGTCGCGCGTCACGTCGACCGGCTCGTCGCGGCCGGGCGCGGCCGGCTCCGCCTCCTCCGCGCGCGCGAGCTGGAAGTCGGGATCGCGCATCCGCTCCCACTCCTCTAGCAGGCTCGAGTCGACCCGCCGCACGAGGTCCCGCAGATAGAGCTCCATCTCCACCACCTCGTCGGTCTTCTGGCCGTCGGGCACCGTCTGCCGCAGCACCTTGTAGACGCTCGCGAGGTGCCGCAGCAGCAGCCCCTCCATGCGTTCGAGCCCGTACTCCCGGACGTAGTCGGCGAACGAGAGGTACGTCTCGAACATCTCGCGCGCGATCGACTTGGGCCGGATGTTCTCCTCGCCGACCCACGGGTGCCGGTCGGCGAAGTCGTTGAAGGTGGCGTAGACGAAGTCGGCGAGCGGCTTGGGGTGCTCGAGCTTCTCGAGCTCGGCCATGCGATCCTCGTAGTCCATCCCGGCCGCCTTCATCTCCGCCACCGCCTCGGCCTTCAGCTTGGCGAGCTGCCGGTACAGAATCGCGGCCGGGTTCTCGAGGATGCTCTCCACCAGCGTGAGCAGATCGAGCGCGTGGCTCTCGGCGTCGGGGTCGAGCAACGGAATCGTGTCGATGAGGTAGAGCGACAGCGCCTGGTCCATCGAGAAGTCGTCCTGGAGATCGACGTTCACCCGAAGCCGCGAGCCTTCCGGCGTGCGGGGCACGATCTCGACGACCTTGCGCGCCACCAGCGCGCGGAAGAGCTGCCAGCCGCGGCGCCGGTGCGCGCGCTTCGCCACGTCCGACTCGTGGCTGTCGCCCACGAGCCGGCGCATCGCCGCGCAGCCGTCGCCGGGGCGCGACAGCACGTTGAGCAGCATGCCGTGCGAGACCACGAAGCGCGACCTGAGCCGTTCCGGGCGCGCGCGCACCAGCCGCTCGAACGTCGCCCCGTCCCAGGGCGCGAAGTTGCCGCGCGGCGGCTGGCGGCGGACCACCTTCTTGCCGGCCTTCGCCTTCTCGGCGAGCCGGCGGTTCTCGATGACGTGCTCGGGGGCCTGGGCCACGACGTAGCCGCGCTCGTCGAAGCCCTTGCGCCCGGCCCGCCCGGCAATCTGGTGGAAGTCGCGGGCCGTGAGCACCGCCGTCTTCTCGCCGTCGTACTTCGAGAGGCGGCTGAAGAGCACGGTGCGGATGGGCACGTTGACGCCGACCCCCAGCGTGTCGGTGCCGCAGATGACCTTGAGCAGGCCCCGCTGGGCGAGCCGCTCGGCGAGCACGCGGTAGCGGGGCAGCAGCCCCGCGTGGTGGATGCCGATGCCGTGCTTCAGCCAGGTGCGGACGCGGGGGCCGTAGGGGGTCGAGAAGCGCACGTCCTCGACGGCCGCGGCCAGCGCCTGCTTCTCGGCCCGAGTCGCGATCTGCAGGCTCGTGAAGCTCTGCGCGCTCGCGCCGGCGTCCTTCTGCGTGAAGTGGACCACGTAGACGGGGACCCGGTCGGCCTCGACCAGCCGCTCCACCGCCTTCGCGAGCGGCTCCTCGGAGTAGGCGTACTCCAGCGGCACCGGCCGCTCGCTCGAGGTGACGACCGCCGTCGGCCGGCCGGTGCGCCGCGTGAGCTCCTCCTCGAAGAACGACACGTCGCCGAGCGTCGCCGACATCAGCAGGAAGCGCGTTTGCGGCAGGGTCAGCAGCGGCGCCTGCCACGCCACGCCCCGGTCGCGGTCGGCGTACCAGTGGAACTCGTCCATCACCACGTCGTCCACCGCCGCCTCCTCCCCCTCGCGCAGGGCGATGTTGGCGAGGATCTCGGCCGTGCAGCACAGCACCGGGGCGTCGCGGTTGACGGTGGCGTCGCCGGTGGCGAGGCCGACGTTGTCGGGTCCGAGCTCGCGGCACAGGTCCATCCACTTCTCGTTGACGAGCGCCTTGATGGGGCAGGTGTAGACCGAGCGCCGGCCGTGGGCGAGCGACGCGAAGTGCAGCGCGAACGCGGCCAGCGACTTGCCCGAGCCGGTCGGCGTGTTCAGGATGACGTGCTGGTCCTCGAGCAGGGCGAGAATCGCCTCCTCCTGGGCCGGATAGAGGGTCAGGCCCAGCCGGTCGACGTAGTCGAGAAAGCGGTCGAGGAGGTCGTCGCTGGACGCCTCGCGGGTCGGGAGCAGGTCGAACAGGGGCGCGGTCATGCCGGAGATTGTCGCCCCACCGCGCCGGTTGCGCCAGCGGGCCTTCACCGGGGGCATCGTCCGCCGGGATTCCGAGACTCCTCGCGGCGGTCCCCGTTCACCAAACGTGCATCGACCGCGGGAAGTTCGGACTTCTCGCGGCGGTCCACGGGCGTTGCGCCGCCGGGCCGTGCACCGACGTGCATCGTCCGCGCGGAGTCCGGGGCTCCCGGCGGCGCTCCAGGGCGTCGCGGCGCCGGGCGTTCACCGACGTGCATCTTCCCGCGGGGCAGTCGGGACTCCTCGCGGCGGTCCAGGGGCGTTGCGCCCGTGGGCCGTTGACCGACAGGTGCATCGTTCCGCCGCCGCGATCCGTAGGATCGGGCAGCAGCCGACACACCGCCGGAGACCGTGCCGATGCTCACCCTGTTCAGACGCTTCGCCGGGCGCTTCGCCCTCACCCTGTCCCTGGTCGTGCTCGAGGCCGCGGGCTGGACGCTGTTCCCGCTCGTCATCGGCCGGGCCATCGACAGCGTGCTCGCCGACTCGCGGCAGGGCCTCTACGAGCTCGCGGGCCTTGGCATCGCGGCCATGGCCATCGCGATCGTCCGCCGCCTCGTCGACAGCCGGGCCTACGCCCGGATCTACGCGCGGCTCGGCGAGGAGCTGGTCGACCGCCAGGCCGAGAGCACGTCGACGAGGACGGCGCGCCTCGGGATGCTGTGGGAGATGGTCGAGTTCTTCGAGAACTCGCTGCCCGACCTCGTCACCAGCGTCATCCGCCTCGCCGGCACCGTCCTCATCCTGTCGGCCCTGAACCGGCCGGTGTTCCTCGGCTGCCTCGCCGTCGCCGCCGCCACCGTCGTCCTCTACGCCCTGACCGGGAACCTGACGACCCGCTACAACCAAGGCCTCAACGACGAGCACGAACGCGAGGTCGACGCGGTCGAGAGCGGCGACCCCGCCCGCGTCGGCCGCCACCTCCGCGACATGATGCGCTGGAACATCAAGCTCTCCGACCTCGAGGCCGCCAACTTCGGCATCGTCTGGGTGCTGATGGTGGGCCTGCTGGTCTTCTCGGTGGCGGAGGCGGCGGAGCGGACCGTCGAATACGGCATGGTGCTCGCCGTCGTCATGTACGTCTTCGAGTTCGCCGAGTCGGTGACCCTGCTGCCCTTCTACTACCAGCAGTGGCTTCGCCTGCGCGAGATCTCGGGGCGGCTGACCGCCGTCACCGCGGCGGCGTGACAGCGCCCGCGCCGAGCGGCGGCGCTTTTCGTCGGAACCTACCGATGCCGCAGCGCGTCCATCGGGTCGACGCGAGACGCCCGATGGGCGGGCACGAGCCCGGCGGCGAGAGCCACGCCGGCCAGTCCCGCCGCGGCGGCGGCGACGGCGAGCGGCATGCCCTCGATCTCGTAGAACACCGATTGCGCGACGCGCGCGAAGGCGAGGGCCGCCGCGAGCCCGAGCGCGCCGCCCGCGAGGGCCATGCGCCCGACCTGGCGGAACACCATCGCGCGCAGCCGCGCCGCGTCCGCGCCGAGGGCCATGCGCAGGCCGATCTCGCGCGTGCGCTGCGCCACCGCGTAGGCGAGCACGCCGTAGAGCCCGACCGCGGCGAGGAGCGCCGCCAGGGCCGCGAACGACGTCAGCAGCCCCGCCGCCACGCGGTCGTCCGTGGTGTTCATCTCGGCCGCCCGGGACAGGGGCATGGGGAACGCCGCCGGCAGGTTCGGATCGACGGCGGCGACGACGGCGGGAATGGAGCGCACCACCGCGTCGGACCCCGCCGAGCTGCGGACGTAGAACCAGAGGCCGCCGATCTCCTCTTCCTGTCGATACGGGACGAAGACGACGGGCGGCGCAACGTCGCTCCGCAGCCTGCTCCGCATGTCGCCGACGACCCCGACGACGGGTAGCTGAAGCCGTGGTCGCATCCGCCGGCGGTGTCGTTGCGGCAGGACCCCGGCTTCGGTCCGGCGGCGCGCCGAACGACGAGGGTGCAGCCTCGAGGCCCTGGCCCGCTCGATACTCGACCAGGCCGCCGAGAACACCCGCGCCGCGACCGGATTTCCACATGACCTGATCGCGCTCGTCGAGCCCGGCGGAGACATCGAGCCGTTCCTCAGCGAACACGGACAGCCGCGGCAACCCGTCGACCTGCCGTGATCCAGGGACTGGAGCAATCCGTCAGTGCGGGCGAGCACGACGGTGCACAAATCGAAAGTACCACTTTCAATTTGTGCACGACCTGACTAGGATCACATTTCGTGGTCCAACGGACGATTGCACCGCTGCTCGGGAAGCTCTTCCGCCGGTACCCCTTCGTCACCGTCACCGGGCCGCGGCAGTCGGGCAAGACGACGCTCTGCCGGACCGCCCTGCCGGACCTCGCCTACGTCAACCTCGAATCGCCGAACCACCGGCAGTTCGCCGAGGAGGACCCGAAGCGGTTCATCGCGACGTGGCCCGGCGGCGTCATTCTCGACGAGATCCAGCGCGTCCCGTCGCTGCTCTCCTGGCTGCAGGCGTTCGCGGACGACCACGGCGGGAACGGCCTCTTCGTGCTGACCGGCAGCGGCCAGTTCCTGCTGTCGGATCGGATCGACCAGTCCCTGGCCGGCCGCACCGCCCTGCTGCGGCTGCTGCCGTTCTCCCTGGACGAGCTTCGCAGCACCGCCGCGGCCACCGGTGTGGATGACCTGCTCTTCACGGGCTTCTATCCCCGCATCCATGATCGGCGGCTCGACCCCACCCAGGCCCTCGGCGACTACGTCGAGACGTACGTCGAGCGCGACGTGCGCCGCATGCTGGAGATCAGGAACCTCGACGCGTTCCAGCGGTTCGTGCGCCTGTGCGCCGGCCGGATCGGCCAGTTGCTCAACCTCGCGTCACTCGGCGCCGACGCGGGCGTCACGCACACCACCGCCCGCCACTGGCTCTCCGTCCTCGAGGCCAGCTACATCGTGTTCCGCCTGCCGCCCTACCACGGCAACGTGAGCAAGCGGCTCGTCAAGTCGCCCAAGCTCTACTTCCACGACGTCGGCCTCGCGAGCCGGCTCCTCGGCATCGAGAGCGTCCGGCAGATCCGGACGCATCCCCTGCGCGGCGCCCTGTTCGAGAACGCGGTGGTGGCGGAGGCCCTGAAGCACGGCTACAACCGCGGGCGCCGGCCCGAGCTCTCCTTCTTCCGCGACAGCCGCGGCCTGGAATGCGACCTGCTGTACCCGTCCGGGGGGCGCCTGGCGGCGATCGAGATCAAGTCGGGCGCCACCATCGCGTCGGACTGGTTCGCCGCCCTCGGGCGGGTCACGACCTTGCTGCCCGACTGCGATGCCGCCGCCGTGGTGCACGGCGGCGACGAGCGCCAGACGCGCAGCGCCGGCGAGGCGGTCCCCCTCGCAGACTTCAGCCGCCTGCTCGCCCGGTTCGACGGTGCGGTGTGAAGGAGTGATTGGAGCGCCCGTCAGGGCCGTCGTCGCCGGTAGGACTCACGTCGGTGCCCGACACGCACAACGAGCACGACGAGCGCGTCGTCCAGCACTTCGTACACCACGCGGTAGTCGCCGATACGCATCCGCCTCAAGCCGCGGAGTTCTCCCTTCAAGGCGCTTCCCGCCAGCGGCTGCTCCGCGAGTGGCACGATGCCCCTGGATACGCATGCGAAGGCGTCAAGCGTCGCCGGCGGCCCGCTCGACCGCTCCCGCCGCATCGAGGATCGGTCGCGGGCGACCGTTCCTGCCGGACGCCCTCCGTCTGGACGGCGATCGCGGCCCCGGTATCCGTGCTACGCTGGCCCATGAGCGGTTTCGCGGTCGGGGGGAGGCTCCCCTCGTGGAGGAATCAAAGGCAAGGCCGATGGGAGAGATCCACTGCGACGTGCTGCTCGAGAACACGGACGACCGCGCCGTGGTCAACCGCGGAAGTGGCAGGGAAACCGACATTCGGCACACGACCGTCGACGGGATCGTCGACACCGGTGCGGTGACGCTGGTCCTGCCGCAGAACGTCGTCGAACGGCTCGGACTGGAACAACAGGGAACGGCGTTCGTCACCTACGCCGACGAGCGGCGCGAGGAACGGCCGCTCGCCGGCCCGGTGACCGTGCGCATCGGAAACCGATCGATGAGAATGGACTGCGTCGTAGGACCACCGCTGAGCGAGGTCCTGATCGGACAAGTCGTCCTCGAAACCCTCGACCTGATCGCCGACTGCACGAACCGGACACTGACGCCCCGGTATCCCGACTACCCGCTCCTGAAGCTGAAGGCGATCAGGGGACGACCCTTCCCGGAACGAAACCAGTAGCCTATGCTTCGCCTTCCGCCCGGTCGACGGCCCCCGCGGCGTCGAGAATGCGCTGGGCGGAGGCGATGACGGGGCGCTCGATGAGCTTGCCGTCGACGAGGAGCACGCCGCCCTCGTTGGCCTCGTAGGCGGCGACGATGCGCCGGGCCCACGCCACCGCGTCGGGCGGGGGCGAGAACGCGGCCTGGATGATCGGCACCTGGGTGGGGTGGATGGCGGCCTTGCCGGTGAAGCCGAGGCGGCGGGTGGCGCGGGACTCCTCCTCGAGCCGGGACGGCGCCCCCACGTCCATGAACGGCGTGTCCATGGCGTCGACCTCGGCGAGGGCGGCGGCCGCCACCACCCGGGAGCGGGCGTAGAGCAGGGCGTCCCACTCGATGGCACAGCCCAGCTCGGCCGACAGGTCGACGGCGCCGAAGAAGAGGACGGCGATGTCCGGCGACGCGGTGGCGATCTCGTGGACGGCGGCGAGGCCGCGCGCGGTCTCGATCTGCACGATCAGCGGCAGACGGGGAAGCTTGCCGGCGAGCCGGTGCTCGAGGGCCTGCAGGGTGTCGGCCCCGCCGACCTTGGGCACCATCAGGGCGTCGGGCCGGACCCCCGAGGCGAGCAGGGCGTCGAGGTCGCGCTCGCCGAGCTCGGACCCGGGCTCGTTGATGCGCAGGACGACCTCGGCGCGCACCTGGGGGCGGTCCGACAGCAGGGCCAGCGCCTTGTCGCGCGCCTCGTCCTTCTGCGCGAACGAGACTCCGTCCTCGAGATCGAGGCAGACGGCGTCGGCCCCGGTGGCGACGGCCTTGGCAAAGCGGTCCGGCCGCACCGCGGGCACGAAGAGAACGGACCGGCGGACGCGCCGTCGCGGAGACTGATCAGGGGTGGTCGACATGGGTTTCGGCATTCCTCTCGAAGGACGCGGGCCGGCGCCATGCGGAACCGGCGTCGCCGACGGCATGGACCGGTGTCGGACCGGGACCGACCGGGGTCGGGAACTCCCCCGGCGAGCGGGCTACGGCGGAAGCCCCGAAACCGCCGTGCAGCGATCGCGGCGCAATCAGGCCGGCATGGACGCCGACAGACTCAGACACCACGGGCTGCGCCGCTACTTCCCTCTACTCGCGTGCGCGCCGGCGGCGTCAGGCCGGCACGGGCTCGCGGACCAGCTCGGGCAGCGCCGACACGGCGGGCTGCCGCTCGAGGTCGCGCAGCCACGCGAGCGCCGCCTCGGCGGCCGGCCGCGGC
>JAJEEA010000055.1 GCA_022821235.1 Vicinamibacteria bacterium | reverse complement strand
CCGCCGGGGGCGGGGTGGCTCCCGATCCCGGCCCCGACCCGCGTATGATCGTCGCCGCCATGATCCCGCCGCGGCTCGAGACCCTGCTTCCTGCCGACTGGCGCCCGCGACTCGGCGCGCTGCTCCTCGCGGCCGGGCTCGGCGGGGGGGCGTACTGGCTGCGCGACCTCGTCGACCCGCGCGTGCGCGGCGTCGCCGGCATCGTCGCCTTTCTCGCGGTCGCCGCGGCGTGCTCGGCGCGTGTCGCCGGCGTGAAGTGGCGGCTCGTCGCGCGGGGGTTCCTGCTCCAGGTCGGGCTCGCGGTGCTCATCCTCAACGTGGAGGTCGCCGGCGTGCGCCCCGGCTACGCCCTGTTCGCGGGCATCGCGGCGGTGGCGACCCGGTTCCTCGAGTTCACCAACGCCGGCTCGCGGTTCGTGTTCGGAGTGCTGGCCGACCCCGAGCAGATGTCCGCGCTCTTTCCCGACGGGTTCGTGCTCGCCTTCGCCTCGCTCCCCATCCTCATCTTCATGTCGGCGGTGTTCACGGTGCTCTATCACCTCGGCGCGCTGCAACTGGCGGTGAAGGCGATGGCCCGGGTGATGGCGCGGGTCATGGGCACGAGCGGGGCGGAGAGCCTGTCGGCGGCCGCGAACGTCTTTCTCGGGATCACCGAGGCCCCGCTGATGATCCGGCCGTACATCGCGGGCATGACGCAGTCGGAGCTGCTGGCCCTGATGACGGGCGGGCTCGCGACCATCGCGGGCACGGTGATGGCGATCTACATCGGGCTCGGCGCCGATCCCGTCGGGGTCCTGACCACGAGCGTGATGGCGGCGCCGTGCGGCCTCTACCTGTCCAAGATCCTGCTGCCGGAGACCGGGACGCCCGCCACCGCCGGCACGGTGCGGGTGGCGGTCGAGCGCCGGTACGTCAACGTCATCGACGCGCTGGCCGGCGGGGCGTCGGACGGCATGCGGCTGGCGATGAACGTGGCCGCGATGCTGATCGCGTTTCTCGCGTGCATAGCGATGATCGACCACGCCCTGGGGCTGGTCGTCCCGGGGCTGTCGCTGGCCGCGATCTTCGGGTGGCTGTTCGCGCCCGTCGCGGCCCTGCTCGGGGTGGCGTCGGCCGATCTCCCGGCGGTGGCCGACCTCCTCGGCACCAAGCTCGCCACCAACGAGTTCGTGGCCTTCGTCAAGCTCGACACCAGCTACGCCGACACGGTGAGCGACCACACCCGCGTGGTCGCGACGTTCGCCCTGACCGGCTTCGCCAACTTCGGCTCGATCGGGATTCTCCTCGGCGGCATCGGCGGCCTCGCCCCGGAGCGGCGACCCGATCTGGCGCGCCTGGGGCCGGTGGCGCTGCTGGGCGGGTTTCTGGCAACATTGATCAACGCCGCCATCGCGTCGGTGTTGCTGTAGCCGCGGGGCGGCGGAGGACCGGACCGGATGTTGCCGACGATTGGATGGGAAGACGGCGAAGTGGTCATGATCGACCAGCGCAGGCTGCCGGCCCGCGAGGCGTACGTGCGGTGCGGCACGGCGCGGGAGGTGGCGCGGGCGATCCGGACGATGGTCATCCGCGGGGCGCCGGCGATAGGGGTCGCCGCCGCCATGGGCCTGGTGCTGGAGCTGCGCCGCAGCGCCGCGTCGGGGACCACGCAGCTCGCCGGCGAGTTCTACCGGGCCTGCGACCTGCTCGCCGCCACCCGGCCCACCGCCGTCAACCTGTTCTGGGCCATCGCCCGGATGAAGCGGACGTTCGCCGGCGCGATGCGGGCGGGGCGGTCGGTCGACGAGATCCGCGGGGTCATGGACGCGGAGGCCGCGCGCATCCACGACGAGGACGTGGCGAGCTGCCGGGCGCTGGGGCGCCACGGCGCCGCGGTGGTGCCGGCGGAGGCGCGGGTGCTGACCCACTGCAACGCGGGGGCCCTGGCCACCGGCGGCTACGGCACCGCCCTCGGGGTGGTCCGGGCGGCGGTGGAGTCGGGCAAGCGGGTCGCGGTGTACGCCGACGAGACCCGGCCCTTCCTGCAGGGGGCCCGCCTCACCGCCTGGGAGCTCGTCCGGGACGGCATCGAGACGACGGTGATCACCGAGGGCATGGCCGGATCCCTGATGCGCGAAGGACGCGTCGACGTGGTGGTGGTGGGGGCCGACCGCGTCGCCGCCAACGGCGACGTCGCCAACAAGATCGGGACCTACACGGTGGCGGTGCTCGCCCGGGAGCACGGCGTGCCGTTCTACGTGGCGGCGCCGGTGTCGACCATCGATCTCGCGACGCCGGACGGGGCCGCGATTCCCATCGAGGAGCGCGACGCGAAGGAGATGACCCACCTGGGCTCGGCCCGGCTCACGCCGGAGGGCGCCGCGGTGTGGAACCCCGCGTTCGACGTCACCCCGGCCCGCCTCGTGGCCGGCATCATCACCGAGCGGGGCATCTGCCGGCCTCCCCTCGCCGACAGTCTGAAGGCGGTCTGCGACGCCGCCCCCGCCCCCACCCCGGCATGACCACCGTCCTCGCCATCGAGACCTCGTGCGACGAGACCGCCGCCGCCGTCGCCACCGGCGACGGGACGGGGCCGGCCTCGTGGACCATCCGGTCGAGCGTCATCGCCTCCCAGGTCGACATCCACCGCGAGTGGGGCGGCGTGGTGCCCGAGCTCGCGTCGCGCCAGCACGTGCGCGACCTCTGCGGGGTCGTCGAGCGCGCCCTCGACGACGGCGGCGTCGGCTGGGGCGACCTCGACGCGGTCGCGGTGACCCAGGGGCCCGGCCTGGTCGGCTCGCTCCTGGTCGGCGTGGCCTTCGCGAAGTCCGCGGCCCTGGCCCTGGGACGGCCGCTGGTGCCCGTGCATCATCTCGCCGGGCACATCGAGTCGCTGTTCCTCTGCCGGCCCGACCTTCCGCTGCCGGCGGTGGTCCTGGTCGTGTCGGGCGGCCACACGAACCTGTATCACCTGCCCGCGGCGGGCCGCTACGAGCTGGTGGGCCGGACCCGCGACGACGCGGCGGGGGAGGCGTTCGACAAGGTCGCCAAGCTCTTGGGGCTGACGTACCCCGGCGGCCCGGTGATCGACCGCATCGCGCGCCGCGGCGACGAGCGGGCGATCCGGTTTCCGGTGGCGCGGATGACCCACGACGACCGCGCGGCCGGCCCCGCGACGGTCACCCCGCCCGGCCTCCCCCGGCGCGGGGAGGGGCGCATGGACTTCAGCTTCAGCGGGCTGAAGACGGCCGTCGCGCGGCACCTGCAGCGCCGCCGCGCCGAGGATCCGGGGCCGGTGACGGAGCCCGAGCTGGCGGACATCTGCGCCAGCTTCCAGCGCGCGGTCATCGACGCGCTGCTCGACCGGACCTTCGAGGCGGTCCGGCGCTTCGGCGCCCGCGGCCTCGGCATCGCCGGCGGGGTGTCGGCCAACAGCCGGCTGCGGGAGCTGGCGCAGGAACGCGGCGAGAAGAAGGGGTTGCCGGTGGTGCTGCCGACGCTGCACCTGTCGACCGACAACGCCGCGATGATCGCGGCCGCCGGGCTCCGGCAGCTTTCGGCCGGCGTGACGGCGCCGCTGGACCTGAACGCGGACCCGGCGCTGCCGCTGAGAGCGGGGGGAGCAGCACCATGACACCGACTCGCGACGAGGCCTGGCGCCTCCTCAACGAGTACACGCGGAACGATCGCCTGCTGAAGCACGCGCTGGCCGTCGAGGCCGCGGTGCGCGGCTACGCGCGCGAGTTCGGCGAGGACGAGGAGGACTGGGGCATCGTCGCCCTGCTGCACGACTTCGACTACGAGCGCTGGCCGAGCCCCGAGGACCATCCGTACCGCGGCTGCGAGATCCTGCGGGAGCGGGGCTATCCCGAGCACGTGATGCGCGCCATCCTCTCGCACGCCGACTACACCGGGGTGGCCCGCGAGTCGCGCCTCGAGCACACCCTGTTCGCGTGCGACGAGATGGCCGGCTTCGTCACCGCGGCGGCCCTCGTGCGGCCCTCCCGCAGCGTGCTCGACCTCGAGGCCAGGTCGGTCCGGAAGCGCATGAAGGACAAGGCCTTCGCGCGGGCGGTGCCCCGCGACGATCTCCGGCAGGGGGCCGAGGAGCTGGGCCTTCCCCTCGACGAGCACATCGCCAACGTCATCCGCTTCATGCGGGCCGCCGCGGACGAGCTCGGGCTCCGCGGGAACCTCTGAGCGGGCCAGCGGGCCCGCGTCCCGCGAACCTCACCGCGCCGTTCTCCGTATCATCGCTACCAGAAGCATGACGACTCCCTCCCCGGACGTCCCGCCGGTGGCCCGCCTCGACGAGGTGTCCGTGCAGTACGGCGACCAGGCCGCCCTGCGCGACGTCGCGGCGACGTTCCCGCCCGGGGCGGTGGGCCTGCTGGGGCCGAACGGGGCGGGGAAGAGCACCCTGCTCAAGGCCCTGCTGGGCTTCGTGACGCCCACCGCGGGCCGCATGCAGGTGCTCGGGCTCGACGTCGCCGCGAGCCCCATGCAGATCCGGGCGCGGCTCGGGTACATGCCCGAATCGGACGGGCACGTGCCGGGCATGAACGCGGTCTCGTTCGTGGCCTACTGCGGGCAGCTCGCGGGCCTGCCGCGCAGCGACGCGATGCAGCGCGCCCACGAGGTGCTGTACTACGTAGGGCTCGGCGAGGCGCGCTACCGCAACCTCGAGACCTACTCGACGGGGATGAAGCAGCGCATCAAGCTGGCCCAGGCCCTGGTCCACGACCCGGACCTCCTGTTCCTGGACGAGCCCACCAACGGCATGGACCCGAAGGGCCGCGACGAGATGCTGGCCCTGGTGAGGGACCTCGCGACGCGCAAGGGGGTCAACCTCATCCTGTCGTCCCACCTCCTGCCCGACGTCGAGGCCACCTGCGCCCAGGTCATCGTGCTGTACCGCGGGGCGGTGGCCGCCCAGGGGGCGATCGCGGACCTCAAGACGGGCCGGCGCGAGGTGTTCGAGCTGCGGGTCAAGGGGGACGCCGGCGCCTTCATCCGGGGGCTGGAGGCCGACGGCGTGGAGTGCCGCGGGTCCGGCGAGGAGGTCATGCGGGTCTTCGTCAAGCCGGGCCAGGGGCCGCGCGATCTGTTCGCGGCGGCGGTCCGGCACCGGGTGCAGGTGCGCCACCTGCGGCCGAGCGTGCCCACCCTCGAGGACGTCTTCGCCGAGGCGGTCGGGGAAGAGTGATGCCGATTCACGACCAGAGCTACCGCCGCTACGCCGGGCCCCGGAACGAGCCGGGGTCGGCGTGGCTGGTCATCGCCGCCGCCGGCATCCGGACCCTCCTCGGCCGCAAGCTGTTCCTCGCGGTGATGCTGGCCGCGTGGGGGCAGTTCTTCGTGCGCGCGGTGATGTTCTACCTGTCGGCGAACTTCCCGACCCTGAACGTGCTGGCGCCGTCGGTCGAGACCTTCCGGCAGTTCTTCGACATCCAGGAGATCTTCGTGCTGTTCGTGACCGTCTACGTCGGCTCGGGGCTCATCGCCAACGACCGGCGCTCGAACGCCCTGCAGATCTACCTGTCGAAGCCGTTGAGCCGCGTCGAGTACGTGGCCGGCAAGCTGGGCATCCTCGCCTTCTTCCTGCTGATGGTGACCCTGGTACCGGCGCTGGCGCTCCTGTTGCTGGAGGCGATGTTCTCGGCGAGCCTCGCGTTCCTGCTCGACAATCTGTTCCTGGTGCCGGCGATCGCCCTGTACGCCCTGATGGAGGTGTCGCTGGCCTCGTTCACGATGCTCGCCCTGTCGTCGTTGTCGACGAGCGCCCGCTACACGGCGATGCTCTACGCCGGCGCGCTGTTCTTCACGGCCGCCGTCTTCGGGATCCTGCGCGGCGCGACGGCCAGCTCGATGCTCGCGTGGCTCTCGCTGCGGGCCAACGTCGAGCAGATCGGCGACGTCATCTTCCGGCTCCCGCCCCGGTTCGAGTCTCCGTGGCCGGCGTCCGCGCTCGTGGTGCTGCTGCTGATCGGCCTGTCGGCCCTGGTGCTCGAGCGCCGGGTCCGGGGGGTGGAGGTGGTGACGTGAGCGCGCCGGTGGTGGCGGCCGAGCACCTGTCGAAGTGGTACGGGCAGGTCATCGGTCTGAACGACGTCTCCGTCGAGGTCGGCCCCGGCATCACCGGGCTGCTGGGCCCCAACGGCGCCGGCAAGTCCACCCTGTTGAAGCTCGTCACCGGCCAGCTCAGGCCCAGCAAGGGCGGCGTCCGGGTGCTGGGCGAGCCCATCTGGGGGAACCCGCGGCTCTTCTTCCGGCTGGGGTTCTGCCCCGAGCAGGACGCCTTCTACGAGCGGATGACGGGGATGGAGTGGGTGACGGCGCTGGTCGGGCTCAACGGGCTGTCCGAGCCCGAGGCGGCCGAGGCGGCCCGGAGCGCCCTCGACACCGTCGATCTGCTCGACGCCGCCGACCGCAAGATCGGCGGCTACAGCAAGGGAATGCGCCAGCGCGTGAAGCTGGCCCAGGCCATCGCGCACGATCCCGAGCTGCTGGTGCTGGACGAGCCGCTGGCCGGCATGGACCCGATCGCGCGGCGCAAGGTGATCCGGCTGATCAAGGAGCGGGCGGCCGGGGGAAGGAGCGTCCTCGTCTCGAGCCACATCCTGCACGAGATCGAGGCGATGACCGCGACGATCCTCCTGATGCACAACGGCCGGATCCTCGCCGAGGGCAACGTCCACACGATTCGGGACCTCATCGACGAGCATCCGCACCAGGTGCGGGTCCGCGCCAGCGACCCCCGGGGGCTGGCCCGGGGCCTCATCGCCCACGACGACGTCCTCAAGCTGCAGTTCGAGGACGGGGCGGTGGTGCTGGAGACGGACCGGCCCGACGCCTTCTACGGCCGGCTGACGGAGGCGGCGGCGACCGGCGCCCTCGGCGAGATCCACGAGGTCAGCTCGCCCGACGACAACCTGCAGGCGGTGTTCGACTATCTCGTGAAGTAGGCCGATCCACATGTCCAGCCCGCACGAGCCCCCGCCGTCTCCCTCGCGCCCCGACGGACCGTCGTTCCTCGGATCGGTGGCGCGCATCTACGACCTGTCGTTCGGCCAGATGCTGTGGTCGCGCCGCACCGTGTTCATGGTCCTCGTGGTGGGGGGACCCGTGGCGGTGGCGCTGATTCTGCGCCTCCTGGTGTCGATGGACCTGTTCGACGCCGGCGGCGAGATCGACGGCCGGCCCGTGAACATCGACGGTCCGGTCATCTTCGGTCTGATGATCTGGGGCTTCTACCTGAGCTTCTCGGTGCCGTTGCTGGGCGTCTTCTACGGGACGTCGCTCATCGCCGACGAGGTCGAGGACCGGACCATCACCTACCTCTTCACCCGCCCCGTGCCGCGCGGGGCGGTCCTCGTCGGCAAGTATCTCGCCTATCTGGTGTGCGCCGGCCTGCTGGTGCTGCCGTCCGTGGTGCTGGTGTTCTTCCTCGTGGTCCCGCTCCTCGGCGGGAGCGTCGGCGCCGGTTTCCCCGACCTGCTGAAGGACCTCGCCCTGCTGGCGGTCGGGCTCGCCGTCTACGGCGCCCTGTTCGCCCTCGTCGGCGCCCTCTTCAAACGGCCCCTCCTGACCGGCCTCGTGTTCATCTTCGGCTGGGAGCCGGTGGTCATCGTCGTGCCCGGCTACATGAAGCGGTTCACCGTGTCGTACTACCTGCAGGGGTTGGTCCCCCACGCGATGCCCGAGGACGGGGGGGTGACCAGCCTCGTCCTCCGGGTGCTGCAGGCGAACGAGATACTGCCGTCGGCGACGGTCGGCCTCGTCGGACTCGCGGTGATCGTGATCGGCGGGCTGGCCCTCGCGGTCCGGCTCGTGGAACGGCGCGAATACGTGCTGGAGCAGTGAGGCCGCCGGCGGGCGTCGGCCGCCGCCGCGGCGGTATCATAGGGGGTCGTGGTACCGTGCTGCTCGTCACCGGCTCGAAGGGTCGCCAGTCCCGCCAGCGGACCGGCGGGTGATCGATGATGGCCTCGATGTCGCGTCGGACGCGTTACGTCGCGCTCGCCTCCGGCGGGGTGCTGGCGGTCGGGCTCTGCGGCGGGCTGGTCGCCTACCTCAACCGCGATGCCGCGCCGGGGGCGGCGTCCGACGCGCTCGCCGAGCTCGCGTTCGTGCCTCCGCACGCGACGGCCCTGGCCTTCGCCGACGTGCGGGCGGTGATGGCGTCCGAGCTGCGGGAGCGGGTTCGCCGCATCGCACCGGACGGCGTCGGCCGGGAGCAGCTCGAGCGGCAGCTCGGCCTCGACATCGAGCGGGACATCGACCGGGTGCTCGTCTTCTGGGCGCCCGAGCCGGATGCGGCCGCCGCGGAGGAGGACGGTTCCTCCGGGCTGGCCCTCTTCCGCGGGCGCCTGGACGCCGAACGGCTCGAGGCCGTGGCCCGCCGCGGTGGGGCCGAGGTCACCGAGGAGGACGGCTTGCGCATCGTCACCCGCGAGATCGAGGGGGCGGGGGCGCTGGCGATGGCGTTTCTCGAGCCGGGGCTGGTGGCGGTGGGGGAGCTGGCCGCCGTCCGGTCGGCGGCGCGCCGCGGTCCCGGTGGGGACGGCATCGACGCCGACGCGGACATGATGCGGCTCCTGGGCCGGGTCGACGACCGTAGCAGCTTCTGGGCGGTGGGGCGGTTCGGCGACTCGGGACTGCTCGGCTGGGTGCCGGAGCAGGTGTCGGAGCGGTTGCCGCCGGTGGCCGCGTTCGCGGTGCAGGGGCGCATCAACGGCGGGGTCAGCGTCTCGCTGGCCGTCGAGGGGCGCGACGACGCGGCCGCGCAGAACCTGCGTGACGTCGTTCGGGGCTTCGTGGCGCTGGCGCAGTTGCAGACCCTCGGCAACCCGGATCTCCAGGCGATCCTGGACTCGCTGCAGACCGGCGGCGACGGAACGGCGGTGACGTTGTCCCTCCGGGTGCCCGCCGAGGCGATCGACTTCCTGCTGTCGATGCTGGCTTCCGGCGAGGCGTCCTGAATCGGCTCCGGGGCTTCCCGACGGCGTCCCGGGGCGCCTGCCCGCGGCGTCCGGGTCGACCGATCCGGCGCTTGCGCCGGTCCCCGACCGGGCGGCCGTTTGCTATGATCCGACCCTGCGGTGAACGGCCCGCGCGGCACCGTCCCCCCGCCGCGGCGGGGGGACCGCGGTCGTGGGTGGCTATCCGTTGAAGGCGAGCCCGTGGCGCGGCATGGCGACGGGCCTCCAGGTTCCACGACAACCTCCGGCGGGTTCGCAGGTGAACGGGATCGGGGTCCGCACCGCGGAACGGCGCGGGCGCCGGTCGGGGAGGCGCCGGCGCCTGCCGGGAGGCGGCGGGCCGGCTCGAGCCGGCGGGGCGGCGATTGGCGGGTGAGCGTGGCAGACAAGGCGGAAGTGAGGGTCGTCGGCGTCCTCGGTTGCGGGCTCATGGGCTCGGGCATCGCGCAGGTGTGCGCCCAGGCGGGCTATCGGACCGTCGTGCGCGAGGTGGATCAGGCCGCCGTCGACGCCGGGCTGGGCCGGATCCAGCGTTTTCTCGACAACGGGGTCGCCCGCGGCAAGATGACCCGCGAGGCGCGGGACGCGGCGATGGGGCGGCTCGGCGGGACCACCCGCTTCGAGGCGCTGGCCGAGAGCGACCTCATCGTCGAGGCGATCGTCGAGAACGTCGACGCCAAGCGGGCGGCGTTCGCGGCGGTCGAGCCGGTGGTCGGTCCCGAGACGCTGTTCTGCTCGAACACGTCCTCGGTGTGCATCACCGAGCTGGCGGCGGCGACGACGCGGCCGGACAAGTTCATCGGGCTGCATTTCTTCAGCCCGGTGCCGATCATGTCGCTGGTGGAGGTGATTCGCGGGCTGTGCACCACCGACGCCACCTGGGAGCGGGCCTTCGCCTTCGCGAAGTCGCTCGGCAAGCAGCCGGTGACCGCGCCCGACCGGCCCGGGTTCATCGTCAACCGGCTGCTCATTCCCTATCTGCTGAGCGCGGTGCGCGCCTACGAGCAGGGATGCGGCACCCTGGAGGACATCGACACCGCGATGACCCAGGGATGCGGCCATCCCATGGGGCCGTTCACGCTGGCCGACTTCATCGGCCTCGACACCACGTACTACATCGCGAACATCATGTTCGAGGAGTTCCGCGACCCCGCCTACGCCCCCCCGCCGTTGCTGAAGCGGATGGTGCTGGCGGGGCGGCTGGGACGCAAGACCGGTCATGGCTTTTTCAGGTATTGAGGCGACGGCGCCCGCCGCCCCGACGCACGGCGCCGACGACGGCATCGCCGAGGCGGTGCGGGTCCTGCTCTCGGGGCTGGGCGAGGACCCGGCGCGCGAAGGGCTCGTCAAGACCCCGGACCGGGTCGCGAAGGCGCTGCGGTTCCTGACCAGCGGCTATGATCGGGACGTCGACAGCGTCGTCAACGACGCCCTCTTCACGGTGGACTACAGCGAGATGGTCATCGTGAAGGACATCGACTTCTACAGCCTGTGCGAGCACCATCTGCTGCCCTTCTTCGGGCGCTGCCACGTCGCCTACGTGCCGGACGGGAAGGTCATCGGGCTGAGCAAGCTGCCCCGGCTCGTCGAGGTGTTCAGCCGCCGGCTGCAGGTGCAGGAACGGCTGACGAGCCAGATCGCCGAGACCATCGCGGCCAAGGCGAGCCCCCTCGGCGTCGCCGTGGTGGTGGAGGCCACCCATCTGTGCATGGCGATGCGCGGGGTGGAGAAGCAGAACTCGAGGGCCCTGACGAGCGCGATGCACGGTGTGTTTCGCACCGACGCCCGCACCCGGATGGAGTTTCTGAACCTGTTGCGTCCGGGGGGCGGCGGCGCCGTCCGCCGGGACGTCACGGAGCACGCGACCGATGCCGAGCACAGTTGAGCGTCGTCGCCGGCGGTTGCTGACGGCGGCCCTCGCGGCCGCCGTGACCCTCTCGTCCGTCGCCCCGGCGGGGGCGCAGTCGCGCCGCATCGAGCCGGCCGAGGTCGAGTGTCCGTCCGTCCTCGGCGTCGGGGTGGACACCGACCGGACCTACTGCGACGTGCAGATCGGCGACGAGATCGCCGACGGCGTCATCGTGCGGATTCCCCCGCACCGCGGACCGGCCACGGTGACGTTCACGCTGCACGGCCGGCACACCTACTCGGAGGACGAGGTGGCGCGCGGCCGGGGATATGCGCGCTATCTGGCGACGGCCGCGGTGGCCAGCGCCCAGGAGGTGCTGGCCCGCCCCGTCGTCCTCGCCGAGTTCCACGGCGCCGCCGACCTCGTCGACCGGGTCGGGGGCGGGGCGGGCCCGGGCGGCGTCAAGGCGATCGCGCCGGTGGGGGCCGAGCGCATCCGCGTCATCGTGCCGTCCGACGTGACGGAAATCAGCGTCGTCGGGCTAGAGCTCGAGGTCCGGCGCGTCGACAGCGAGGAGACGCAGATCGCGCGCGGGCGCGCCATCGCGCTGATCAGCGACGTGAACGTGGAGTACCGCGCGCGCTAGTGTGTCGCGTCAGCAGTCCATGCACAGTAGCCCTTGAGCGACACGACGACGGCTCGCCCGTGTTTCCGGAACTGAGCGGCGCGTCCGAGTGCCCGCTACTGCACAGGAACTTCCGATGGAGGACACTAGCGAGTCTGCGCCGCTCTCCGCGGGAGGCGCCGCTCCCCGGGCGGAGAGGCGCCGCGGGGCGGCGGAAGCCGCGTGCGAGGAGTCCGCGCCGTTCTGCCGGGCCAGGAGTCCGCGCCGCAAGTAGATCGGCGCGGACTTCTGGCGGGTTGGTTGGGCGGCGAGCGGAGCCGCAGGCGACGATTGGCGGGCCAGGCCATGGAGCAACAACAGACCGATCCGGATCGCGTGAGGGACGTCATCGTCGTCGGGGCGGGGCCGGCCGGCCTCGCCGCCGCCATCGCGGCGCGCCGTGCGCGGCTCGACTGCGAGGTGTTCGAGCGGGCCGCGCTCGTCAACTCGATCCTCAAGTTCCCGACGAACATGGTGTTCTTCACCACCCCGGAGCTCCTCGAGATAGGCGACCTGCCGTTCGTCACCCCCTACGCGAAGCCGACGCGCGACGAGGCCCTGCGCTACTACCGGCGCACCGTGGACGCGTTCGACCTCACCGTCCGGCTCGGCTACGAGGTCTCCTCGATTGCCCGGCAGCCCGGCCCGGACGCCGCCGCGGTGCTCGCCGTCGACGTCGACCACCCCCACGAGGGCTCGTTCCGGAGGCTCGCCCGCACCGTCGTCGTGGCCGTCGGGGCCTACGACTGCCCCAACCGGCTGGGCATCCCCGGCGAGGACCTCCCGCACGTCTCGCACTACTACACGGAGGCGCATCCCTGGTACCGGAAGCGGGTCGTGGTGGTCGGCGGCAAGAACTCGGCGGTCGAGGCGGCCCTCGAGCTGTACCGATCGGGCGTCGAGGTCACCCTCGTGCACCGGCACGCCGAGCTGGGGGAGGGCATCAAGTACTGGGTCAGGCCCGACATCGAGAACCGCATCGCCGAGGGCTCGATACCCGCGCGCTTCGAGACCCGCGTGGTCGAGATCCGGCCGCGCGAGGTCGTCGTCGAGTCGGCGGCGGGGCGGGACGTGCTGCCGGCCGACGCCGTCCTCCTGCTGACCGGCTATCACCCCGACACCGCGATGCTCCGGCGCTTCGGCATCGACGTCGACGCCGACACGATGGTGCCCGCCCACGATCCCGAGACCTACGAGACCAACGTCCCCAACCTGTTCCTCGCCGGGCAGGTCATCTCCGGCATCCACAGCGGACGGATCTTCATCGAGAACGGCCGCTTCCACGGCCAGCGGGTCATCGCGGAGATCGCCCGCCGCTTGGCCCCGGCCGGCGACGCCGTGCCGGCATAGGTGGCCTACTGGGGCCCCGGGCGACCCGTCCGCGCCGCGAAGGCGTGCATCTCCATCAGGTCGATGAGGGCGCGCGAGCGGGCGGCGGCGTCGCCCTGCTCGAGGAGCGCCTGCTTCTCCACCGGCTCGAGGTCGAGGTACTGCGCGAGGGTGTTGACGAGGGCGTCGTCGCCCATGTCCGCGGGCACCATCCGGCGCCATCCGGCGTTCTCGAACTGGCCCGCGAGGAGGGGGTCGAGGCGGGTCCGCAATCGGCGGAGCTCGTCGCGGATGCACTCGGAGTCGGTCTCCGGCAGGGGGGCGACCTCGGCCCGGCGATAGGCGCGTCCGCCGACCTCGTCGACGATGCGGAACCGCTCGATGCCGCGCAGGATGATGTTGGAGCGGCCGTCAGGCAGGCGCTCGGCGTGGCTGATCAGGCCGGCGCATCCGACGTCGTAGACGGGTGGCGGTTCATCCGCGAGGGGCCCGTTCGCGGGGACCTCGAGATCGGCGGGCGGGCCGGCCGGCGGTCGCGCCGGCCGGTCCCGGAGGGTGCGTCCGTCCTTCAGGAGCACCATGCCGATGATGCGGTCGCCCGACAGGGCGTCGGCCAGCATCTGCCGGTACCGCGGCTCGAAGATGTGCAGGGGCAGGAACACGGACGGAAACAGGACCACGTTGGGCAGCGGGAAGATCGGGATCGTCGAAGGCAGCATCATGACGCTCGGCGGCCCGCGGCGGGGCGGCGCGGCCCGGGCCGCGGGCTCCTCCGGACGGATCAGTGCACGGTCCGGGTCTTCTTGTCGAGGAAGTCCATCAGGACGTAGCGGCCCAGCGTGTGGGGGGTCGTGAAGTACGCCTTGCCGTGGCAGATCGCGCTCACCCGCTTGACGAAGCTCACCAGCTCGTAGTCGCGCGCGAGCATGAAGGTGTTGATGAGGATGCCGGCCTTTCGGCAGGCCGCGACCTCGGCGAACGTCTCCGAGATGACCCAGGGGTCGAGGCCGAAGGCGTTGCGGTAGATCTTTCCGTCGGGGCGGGTCAGGGCCGACGGCTTGCCGTCGGTGATCATCACGATCTGCCGCATCTCCCGGGGTTGCCGCTCCAGCAGGCGCCGGGCGAGTCGGAGTCCTTCCCGCGTGTTCGTGTAGTGCGGCCCGACCCGCGCCCGCGCGAGCTGGCGGAGCGGGATCTCCTCGGCCGAGTCGTGGAACAGGACGACGCGCAGGGTGTCGCCGGGATACTGGCGCCGGATGAGGTTGGCGAGGGCCAGGGCCACCTGCTTGGCCGGCGTGAACCGGTCCTCGCCGTAGAGGATCATGCTGTGGCTGCAGTCGAGCATGAGCACGGTCGCGCAGGCGCTCTGGTACTCGCCCTGGGCGACCATGAGGTCCGGCTGCTCGATCTCGATGCCGGGCCCCGCGATCGCGTCGCGACCCATCCGCCTCACCGCGCTCAGGATGGTCGCGGGGGCGTCGAGGTTCATCGTGTCGCCGAACTCGTAGGGCTTGGGGGCGCCACCCGCCTCGACGCCCGTCGCGTAGTCGCGCGTGTCGTGCCGGCCGACGCTGCTGCGGCCGACCGACCCGAGCAGGTCCCGCAGGGCCCGGTAGCCCAGGAAGTCGAGCCCCTTGTCGGTGACCTCGAACCGCATGGGCGGCGACTGTCCTTCGCCGCCGCCGCGGCCCTCGCGGTCGCGGGCCGCCGCCTCGAGATCGGGGTGGCGGGTGATGTAGCCCTGCTGCGCCATCTGGTCGATGAGCCGGTCGAGCAGCGCCTCGAGCCTCGATGCCCCGTCGTTGTCGGCGTCGGCGGCGTCGCCCAGGAGCTGCAGGATCGTCTCGTCCGAGAGCAGCCCGCCGTTCAGCAGGGCCTCGAGGATCGCGTCGCGCAGGGCCTGCTCCGGGCGCTGCCCGTCCTCGGCGTCCCCGTCGCCGGGACGGCCGGAGGCGCTGCCGAAGCCGCTGTCGAGGAGCAGCCGCGAGAGCTTCGACACCAGCTCTTCGATGTCGAGCCCGTCGAGCTCGTCGCCGGTGTAGCGTGTGTATCGATACCTCATGGGTCGACCGCGCGTGGACTTCCGGTCCGTGCGGCGCGTTCCTGTCGCGAAGTCGTCCGGCTTCTCCCGTGGCCCCGACCCCGTCCTGCCGGGGACGTCGTCCCGCGGAGGGGATCGATCCTAGTTGTAGTACTTCTTCTTCCCGGGCGGGACGCGGACGTCGGTCTCGAACACCTGCTCGGGAGTCCTGGCGGTTCGCCGCCTGGTCTCCGCCGCCTTGTAGTGCCACGTGTCGTTCCGGCTGATCTTCTTCTGCGCGTACAGCCCCTCGATGATGAACTCGACCGCGGACGCGAGCACCGGGGGCGGCCCGTCCGTGTCGACCCGCAGGTGGCCGGCGAGCTCGTGCAGGCCGTGGATCTGACCGGTCTGCTCGAGGAGCTCGGCCGCCGGCGTCGAGTCCCCCAGGTCGAGCGTTCCCCCGAGGTCGAACCACTCGACCACCGCGCCGGTGTCGACGGTGGCGAACCACCCCTCGAAGACGCGGCCGACGGCGGTGCGGATGACGTCGCGGGCCACCTGGTCGGCGCCCCGCAGCTCGCCCTCGTACTCCAGCTCGAACTTGCCGGTGATCGAGGGCAGGGCCGCGTAGACGTCGGCGACGCGGACCGCGACGGCGGGCTCGCGGTTGACGAGGGCCCGCCGCTCGGCGTTCGACACAGCGTTCTCGACGCACGTGATGGGCATGCGCTGGCTGACCCCCGAGCGCCTGTCGATCTTGCCGTGGCCGCGGGCGACGAACGCGACCTCCTCGACGATCTCGCTGATGTACGGCGCGATGCGGGGCGCCCCGGCGGCATCACGGGACCGCGCCGTCCACGCCTCCTGGCCCGTGATCCGCATGCCCTCCCGGCGCGTCTGCGGGTAGTGGGTGCGAATCTCGGAACCGATGCGGTCCTTGAGCGGCGTGACGATCTTGCCGCGGGCGGTGTAGTCCTCCGGGTTCGCGGTGAACGTCATCACCACGTCGAGGGGCAGCCGGACGGGGTAGCCCTTTATCTGGACGTCGCCCTCCTGGAGGATGTTGAACAGGCCCACCTGGATCTTGCCGGCGAGGTCGGGCAGCTCGTTGACGGCGAAGATGCACCGGTGGGCGCGGGGCAGCAGCCCGTAGTGCATGGTCAGCTCGTCCGAGAGCTCGAGCCCGGCGCGGGCCGCCTTGATGGGGTCGACGTCGCCGATCATGTCGGCGATGGTGACGTCCGGCGTCGCCAGCTTCTCCACGAACCGGCGCTCGCGCGGGAGCCAACCGATGCGGAGATCGCCGCCGGCCTCCGCCGCGCGGGTTCGGCAGGCGCGGCACAGGGGGTCGAGGGGGTCGTCGTTGATCTGGCAGCCCGGCATCACCGGCACCGCCTCGTCGAGCAGCGCGACGAGGGCGCGCAGCAGCCGGGTCTTGGCCTGTCCCCGCAACCCCAGCAGCACGAAGTCGTGCTGCGAGAGGATCGCGTTGACGACCTGGGGAATCACCGACTCGTCGTAGCCGACGATGCCGGGGAACAACGCCTCCCCGTCGCCGAGCCGGCGCACGAGGTTCTCCCGCATCTCGAGCCTGACGCTGCGGTGGGGAAGCCGGCCGGCCTCGACCGCCTCGCGAAGCTGTCCCAGACGTTCCGGTAGCGGCATGATGCGATCTTAGCAGCCCGCGGCCTCGGCCGCCCCGGCC
>JAJEEA010000537.1 GCA_022821235.1 Vicinamibacteria bacterium | reverse complement strand
ACCGCGGCCGGCGGGTGGCCCGGCTCGCGGTCCGCGTTCCGGAGCGGCGCTCCCGCCGCGGAGTTTCGGGGCCCCTCGGGCCGGCTTGCCCCCGTGTCGGGGTCGCCATAGAATGCTGGAACCGGGGCGCGCGGCCGTGCGTGGTCGCTGGGGGTGTGGCTCGCCCCGTCGGCGGAGTTTCGCGGCAAGGAGACGGAGGCCCGTCTTGCGACCCGTTGTGCTGCTCGCCCTCGCGGCGCTCGCCTCGCCGGCGTCCGCCGGCGCCGAGCCCCCCACCGACTTCTTCGAGAGCCGCGTGCGGCCGGTGCTGGCCGACAACTGCTACGCGTGCCACGCGCGGGTGCAGTCGGGTGGGCTGCGCGTGGACTCCCGGGAGGCGCTGCTGGCGGGGGGCGACTCGGGTCCCGCGATAGTCCCCGGCGACCCCGACGGCAGCCTGCTCGTCCGCGCCGTGCGCCACGAGTTGGAAGGCCGCGAGATGCCCCGCTATGCCGACGCCCTGGCGGCGCGGGACGTGGCGGGGCTCGTCGAGTGGATCCGGATGGGGGCGCCGTGGCCGGAAGGCGCGCCGACGACGGGTTCTGCCGAGCGCGCGCGCGCGGCGACCCCGCGGCGCGAGGTCACCGCGGCCGAGCGCGGTTTCTGGTCGTTCCGGCCCTTGGCGGCGCCCGCGGTTCCGGCGCCCGCCCGAACCGACTGGGCGCTCAACGAAATCGACCTCTTCGTCCTCGCGAAGCTGGAGGAGCAGGGGCTCGTCCCCCTGGGTCCGGCCGACCGCCGTCAGCTCATTCGCCGGGCGACCTTCGACCTGACGGGGTTGCCGCCCACCCCGGCCGAGATCGACGCCTTCCTCGGCGACGAATCGTCCGGCGCCTTCGAGAGGGTCGTCGACCGTCTCCTCGCCTCGCCCCACTACGGCGAGCGCTGGGGCCGGCGCTGGCTCGACGTCGCCCGCTTCGGCGAGGACGACACCCGCGGGCTGGCCGAGGACGGGTCGGGGCGCGAGCGCTACCCGTCGGCCTGGGTGCAGCGCGACTGGGTGGTCGACGCCTTCAACCGCGACATGCCCTGGGACCTCTTCGTGAAGGCGCAGCTCGCGGGCGACCTGCTGGACGAGCCGGAACGGACGCGGGCGCTCGGCGGGCTGGGCTTTCTCGGCGGCGGCCCGTGGTACTACGACCTCGCCAACCCGCCGGTGGCGCGCGCCGACGAGCGGCACGACCGGGTCGACGTGACGACGCGCGGGTTCCTCGGCCTCACCGTCGGGTGCGCGCGCTGCCACGACCACAAGTACGACCCCGTCGGCGCCCACGACTACTACGCCCTCGCCGGCATCTTCAACAACACCGACTACCACGAGTACCTGCTGGCGGACGAGGAGCAGGCCGAGGCCTGGGAGAAGGACAAGGCGTTCATCGAGGACATGGAGGAGAGCCTGGCCGAGTACCTGCGTACGGAGAGCGAGCAGCTCGCGCGGGTCCTGACCATGCAGGCCTCGAAGTACATGATGGCGGCGTGGCGGGTCACGGGCCGGGAGAAGCTCCCGCCCGACCGCGCGGCGTCGCGGGCCAGGGTCGATCTGGAGACCCTCGAGCGCTGGATCCGCTTCCTCGGCAAGGAGCCCCGGCACTATCCCTACCTCGCGGACTGGCAGGCGATGATCGCCCGGGGCGACGCCGAGGAGGACGAGGCGCAGGAGCTGGCCGACGCGTTCCAGCGCCTGCTCCTCGAGGTGGCGGCCGAGCAGGCCGAGCTCGAGGAGCGGAACCGCAGGATCATCGCCAAGGGCACGCCGCTCGACGAGGTGGAGTCCACCCCGATGCCGAACGGCTTCGAGAGCTTCTTCGACCGGCACCAGCTCGAGCTCGAGACGATGGAGCGCGAGCGCCTCAACCTCTACACCGACGTCTACCGGCGGGACCTCGACAACACTCTCGACACGTTCTTCCCCGCCCCCGGGCTCCTGCGGTTCCGCGGTTGGGCCCTCGAGCGGCAGCTCGGCCGCGTCGCCGCGGACCACGTGGCGGCCATGCGCGCCCGCATCGAGGAGCTCGAGGAGGCGCTGCCGGACCTGCCGTTCGTCATGGGGGTGCGGGACAAGGCGCCCGAGGACCTCGCCGACATCCGGCTGCACGTGCGCGGCAGCCCCACGGACCTCGGCGAGGAGGTGCCGCGCGGCTTCGTCACGGTCCTCGCGGGAGAGGACGCCGGGCCGTTCGGCGAGGGCAGCGGCCGGCTCCAGCTCGCCGAGGCCATCGCGTCGCATCCCCTGGCTGCACGGGTCATCGTGAACCGCGTCTGGCGCTGGCACATGGGGTCGGGCATCGTCGACACGCCGAGCAACTTCGGCTTCGCCGGCGAGCGGCCCACCAATCCCGGGCTGCTCGAGCACCTCGCCGCGCGCTTCGTGGACGGCGGCATGTCGATCAAGCGGTTGCACCGCGACATCATGCTCTCGGCGACGTACCGGCTCCGCGCCGGCCGGCACGCCGGCAACGAAGGCATCGACGCCGGCAACCGCTACTACTGGCGCGCCGACCGCCGCCGCCTCGACGCCGAGAGCATCCGCGACGCCCTGCTGCACGTCTCGGGCGGCCTCGACGCGAAGGTGGGGGGGCCGTCCGTCGACCTCGACGACGAGGACAACGACCGGCGGACGCTCTACGGTACCGTGAGCCGCTTCCAGCTCGACGACTACCTGCAGACGTTCGACTTTCCCGACCCCAACCTCTCCGCCGAGCGCCGGTACGCCACCAACGTGCCCCAGCAGAGCCTGTTCTTCATGAACAGCCCGTTCGTCCGCCGGGAGGCCGAGCGGCTGGTGAGGCGCTTGGCCGGGGAGACCGGGAGGGAAGGGGTCGGCGGGGACGAACCCGGCGCGGACGGACCCGGCGCCGAAGCCGCGATCGGGGAGCGGAGCGGCGCTGACGGCGAGCGTGCTGACGCGACCCGTACCGCCGGCGAGGGCGCCGCCGGTGGTGAGGGCGCTGCCGATGACGGGGGCGCCGCCGACGGTGACGGCGCCGGTGGTGACGAGAAGATCCCCGCGCACTTCCCGGACCGGGCGATGATCCGTGCGGCCTATCCGCTGCTCTACGGACGGGAGGTCTCGCAGGCCGAGCTCGTGGCGGGGCTGGCGTTTCTCGCCGAGCGGCGGGCGTCGGCGCGCAAGGCGGGCGACGAGCCGGAAGCGGCCGATGGCGAAGCGGCGGCCGCGGTCGGAGAATCGGAGGACGAGAGCGTCCCGGTCAACGGCCGAGACGCGTCGCCCGAGGACGGAGCCGGCGACCTCACCGAACGGCGGGCGTCCATGCGCGCGTGGACCCAGTACGCGCGGGCGCTGTTCAGCGCTGCCGAGTTCAGGTTCGTCGAGTAGCAGCTCCGTGGCCGTGGCTTCGTGGCCGTGGAACGGCGCGGACGCCGGGATGTAGGTCCACCGGCAATCGAGCCCGAAGGCGACGATAGCCCGGCCGGCGCGGCGGGGGGGACGGCGCGGCCGGGGATGGAGTGATACCGCTGGAGATCCTGATGACGCGACGCTCCGACGACCACCGTAACCACGGCTGCGGCGCGACGCTCGGGCAGCCGCGCACCCGCCGCGAGGCCCTGCGCACCATGGGCGCGGGCTTCGGCATGGTGGCCTTCGCCGGCATGGTGCGCCACTCGATGCTGGAGGCCGCCGGCGGACTCGTGTCGCCGGCCGGCGCGCCCCTGGCCGCGCCGCACTTCGAGCCGCGCGCGAAGAACGTCATCTTCCTGTTCATGAACGGCGGCGTGTCGCAGGTCGACACCTTCGATCCCAAGCAGGCCCTCGAGCGGTACGACGGCCAGCCGATGCCGACCGGGGCCATCGAGACCGAGCGGCGGACCGGCGCGTTGATGAAGTCGCCCTTCCGCTTCGACCGCTACGGCGAGTCGGGGCTCGAGGTCAGCGAGCTGTTCCCCCACGTGGGGGGCTGCGCCGACGACATCTGCGTCATCCGCTCGATGCACACCGACATCCCCAATCACGAGCCGTCGCTGCTCATGATGAACACGGGGCACATCCAGCCCGGGCGCCCCTCGCTGGGGGCGTGGCTGACCTACGGGCTCGGCGTCGAGAACCGCGACCTGCCCGGGTTCGTCGTCCTCTGCCCCGACCAGCCCACCGTGGTCGGCCCGCCGCTGTGGAGCAACGCGTTCCTCCCCGCCGTCCACCAGGGGACGTACATCTCCGACAAGGTGCCCCGCATCGAGGGCGACTTCGACCCGCAGGAGCTGATACCCCACATCCGCAACGACGCCACCGCGCTCGACGACCAGCGCCCCGAGGTCGACCTCGTCGAGCGGCTGAACCGGCTGTACATCGAGCGCCTGGGGCAGGACGCGCCCGAGATCGAGGGCGCCATCCAGGCCATGGAGACCGCCTACCGCATGCAGACCGAGGCCCCCGAGGTCTTCGACATCCGCAAGGAGACGGCGGCCACGCAGACACTGTACGGGCCGGGCAGCACCGCCCGCGGCTGCCTGATGGCGGTGCGGCTGGTCGAGCGGGGCGTGCGCATGGTGCAGGTCTACTACGCCAAGGGCGATCCGTGGGACGCCCACAGCGACATCTTCCAGCACCGCAAGAACGCCCGCGACTCGGACCGGCCCTTCGCCGCCGTCATCAAGGACCTGAAGTCGCGAGGCCTCTTCGACGAGACCCTCGTGGTGTGCGCCACCGAGTTCGGCCGCACCCCGGTGCTCGAGACCGGCGGCGGCTCGGCGGCCGGCCGCGTCGTCAACGGGCGCGACCACAACCCCTTCGGCTTCAGCATCTGGCTCGCCGGCGGCGGGGTCAAGGGCGGCATGACCTGGGGCGCCACCGACGACTTCGGCTTCCGGGCGGTCGAGAACCCGGTGCACGTCCACGACCTGCACGCGACGATCCTGTATCTGCTGGGCATCGACCACGAGAAGCTGACGTACCGCTACAGCGGCCGGAATTTCCGCCTCACCGACGTGCACGGCCGCGTCATCCACGACATCATCGCCTGAGGGGCCTGCCCGTCGTTGCGCGGTCGGGAAGGCGGCTCCCGTCCGGACCGCGCACCCGACGCGAGAGCCCACTTCACTACCACGCGGGCGTTGTCAGCCGGTTTTACTCCGAATCTCGTTCGACGGCTACGTTTTTGTCTCGACTTTTCGAGAACGATCGCTATTTTGTCGCCTTCTCGGTGCTACAATTCGCACTTGGCGTTGCCTTCGCCTGCTTCGCCCGAGCGGCGAGGCGGCTTGCGGGCCCGAGGGAGGTTGTCGCCACCGGCGCCTCGCCGGGCGTGGGTACGATCTCCGCGGTCATGCCATCCGACCTCGATCCTGGCTCGGCGCAGCAGGTCGGCGAGTCTGCTTCCGGCGTGTCCACCTCGGGCCGGCGTCTCCTCGAGCGGGCACGGCGGGGCAGTCGGTCGGCGATCGACACGCTGTTCACGCGATACAGGTCCTGGCTCCGGCGGAGGTCACGGGGCCGCCTGCCGCGGTGGGCGCGTGACGGCATCGACACCAGCGACATCGTTCACGACACGCTGCACCAGACCTTTGCGAGGCTCGAGTCGTTCGAGTCGAAGCATGCCAGGGCGCTCCAGGGATATCTGTTGCGTGCCGTCGAGAACCGGATCAATGACCAGTTGCGGCGCGCCAGGCGTCGTCTGAACGTGATCATGCCCGATGCATCCGCCCCGCTGTCCGACAGTGCGACACCGCAGCACCAGCAGTTGGTCGACGATGAGGCCCGGAAGCGCTACGCAGCGGGTCTGGAGCGCTTGACGGACCGCGACCGCCGGCTGATCGTCGGGCGGGCGGAGCTCGGATACAGCTACCGTCAGATCGCTCTCATGGAGCGTCTGTCCAGTGAGGCAGGGGCGCGCAAGGCGCTTGCGCGGGCATTGAGAAGGCTGGTCGACGTCATGTCGAATGCGTGCTAGAGGTGCCCCCGGGGACGTCGTCGGCGACGCGGTGGACGCCGTCACGTTGAACCAGGACGTACAGTGGGAGCGGTGCGCAAGACTGGCCACGCCGGTCGAGCGCCGCGCTCTCGACACGCTGCGCGAGCTGTCCCGGATCTTCGCGGGCAGCGACGCTGCAGGGTTTGCGCCGTCGACCACGCCGGAACCCCCCGTCGGCTTTCGCGCAGGCACCTTCGTTTGGCGCGCCGTCCACGTCCTCGTGGCCGCTGCCGCGGTCCAGGTCGCCGCGACGTTGCTGCTGCTGCCCTGGAGATGGGAAGACTACCATCGGGCGCACGGAGACATGGCGGTCTACGCGGCCGTCCTGCTCGCCGGGTACAGCGCAGGCGCCGCCCTGCTCCTGTTCGCCGGCCGTCGTGACCGGCGGACCTGGTTGCTCGGGGGCTTCTTCCTCTTCAGGGCCACGCTCGCACCGCTGCACATGCTTCCCGGCTTTCTGGGGCAGATGCCGCCGTTCGCCATGGCGGAGGCTTCCGTCTGGGACGTGCCCCTGCCGACCGTCGTGTTCGTGCACTTGTCGTATCCGCTGGCGTTCGCGATATCGCCCGCGTTCCTGTGGGCGTTTGCCAGAGAGTGCCCCCGGGTGCAGCGGCGAACCCGGCTGGACGACCTCGCGCGCGGGATGGTTCCCGCCAGCGTGGCGATCGGTGGCGCCATGTGCGCCGGACTCGCCTCGATCTACGTGGCGGGGTCGGTCGACGATGCGGTCAGTGGAGCCTTCTACCTGGCGGCCTTCGACGGAACCGCCGCAGCCACGTCCGTGTTGTCGCTGGCTGCGGTAGTCGTGGTCGCGCTGCGGGCTCGCTCGGCGCCGGCCGCCGAGGTGAGGCGCGTCGTCGTGTTCAGTCTCGGGTTCCTGGTGTGGGTGGGACTGGGCACGGTGTACGACCTCGTCGAGGCGCTGTCGCCCGGATCCTGGGTATCCAACTATGAACCCGGCTCGGTCCTTGCGCTGGTGCAGCCGATGCGCTTTCCGGGGATGGTGCTGCTGTGGTACTCGGTGCTCGCGGTCCGTGTGCCCCACCCCCGCGAGGTGATCCGCGCCGGCTACAGGCGGCTGTTGATGAGACCCGGCCTGCTCGGGGGAGCGGCCGTCGCGCCGGTCGTGGGTGTCGGTTGGCTGTTGTTGAGCAACTCCGATCAGCAGGTGGGTGCGGTCGTCGCGAGTCCGCTGGCGCAGTCGCTGACCGCGGCGGCCGGGATCCTGCTGGTCCTGGCCATCAACCGCGAACGCCTTCTCCGTCGCCTGGACGCCTGGGTCTATCCGGAGGCTTCGGACCAGGGGCAGCTCCTGGCCGTGTCCGGCGCGGCCCTGGCGAAGGCGGAACGGATGGCGACCATCAGCCGGACGCTGACGTGGGCGGTCAAGCGCGGCTGCGGCTCGCCCGCCAGGCTGCTCGTGGTGGACGACGCGCGGTCGGACACATGCGATTTCAAGCCGGCGGACACCGCAATCGCTCCCTTGTCGCGGACTTCAGCGATTGTGCACATCCTGACGGAGGCCGGCGGGTCGTTGCGGGTCCACCCGAGCGATACGAAGTCGGTCTTCGGCCTGCTGCCGGCCAGGGACGCTGCGTGGGTGGGGGAGACGGGCGCCGACGTGATGGTGGCCGTCCCCGGCCTCGGCGCCGAGGTCGTCGGCATCCTCGTGGCGGGGCGGCGTTTCGACGATCGGATCGTACGCGCCGCGGACGTGACGTTCCTGGAAGTGCTGGCATCGGCGGCCGGGCAGGCGGTGATGCGCCTGAGGCTGTTTCACGGGCCGAGACCTCGACTGTCGGAGCCGCCGCCGGCGCTCGAATGCACCGCGTGTGGATGCGTTGCAGGGGCCGAGGAGCTGCCCGGGTGCGCCTGCGGGCCGGCGTACGTCGAGACGGAGGTTCCGCGGCTGTTGGCGGGCAAGTTGCGCCTGACGCGGCGGCTGGGCGCGGGTGGGATGGGGGTGGTCTATCTGGCCCACGACGTCCGACTCGATCGCCACGTGGCGGTGAAGACTCTGGCCGGGAGGTCCGTGTCGCGGATGATGGGACTGCAGCCCGAGGCATGGGCCATGGCGCGGGTGGCGCACGCGGCGGTGGCTCAGATCTACGGTGTCGAATCGTGGCGCGGGCGCCCGTTCCTGGTCGTCGAGTTCCTGCCCGGCGGCACGCTCGCGGCGCGGCTTGGGGAGGGACCGCTCCCGGCCCGGCAGTCGGTTGCCGTGGCCATCCATCTCGCCGAGGGGCTGGCGGCGTTGCACCGGGCGGGGTATCTGCACGGGGACGTCAAGCCGGGCAACATCGGGTTCACGGCGGACGGCTTGCCGAAGCTGCTGGACTTCGGTCTGGCCCGGCCGGCCGACGATGCGGCAGTGGCGGGCGGCACGCTGCGGTATCTGTCGCCGGAGGTGCTGTCGGGGCAGCCCGCCGAGGCAGCCGACGACGTGTGGTCCCTGTGCGTGGTCCTCTACGAGATGGTGTCGGGTGAACACCCGTTCGCGGGTGGCACGGTCGAAGACGTGGCGGATCGTGTTCGGGGCCAATACCTCGGTCGTCGCGTGCGGTCCGCATCGGACACGGAGATGCAGTCGACGGTCGTCGCGTTCGCGGCGACGGTGCTGGGGACTGCCCGGTCCGCACGCCCGGCGACGGCGCGCGCATTCGCTGATGCGCTCGGCGGAGTGCTGGGCCAGGACTAGGACCGATTCCTCTCTACTCGCCTGCCGCGTTTCTGCTCTCCGGACGTCTTGATCTTGAGAAGGCCGTCCGACACCAGCCCCCGGATTCTGCGCGGGTACGCCGGCTCGTCGGCGAGCCGAGCGGTGGTGCGGCGCGTCCGCTTCGGGCCGCTGGCGGGTTCGCCGGCCGTCCCGTGGGCCATCGCGGCCTCGGTGCGGGCGACGACTTCCGGCGTTTTCCGGCGGTCTCGGTCCACCGCCGGCGCGCCGGGCCGGGTCGACCTCGACATTGCGCTCGACGAGTTGCCGCCGGCCGTCGGCGACGGTGGGGGGGCGATGCCGAGGAGGGCGGTGATGTTCCGGCCGCCGCCCCAGCCGCACTTGAGCGATTCGCCCGGTTCGTCAGGGCCGCGTTCGGAGGTCATGCCGGCGGAGGCGAGGCCTGCATCGATGACGTTGATGAGGGACTGAGCTGCTGCCATGAAGCGAACGCACCGGGCGCACATCGGGCTCATCGGGCTGTTCGTCCTCGTCGGGTTGCTCGTCCTCGTCGGCCAGCCTGCCGTATTCGACGCTACGGCGGCCGCACAGTCGGACGCGTGCCGGGTCGGGCAGGAGCTGGGTCCCGGCGACTACTGCACGGTCGACATCCCTGGCGTCAGCGTCGGCACCAATCGGTTCGAGGTCGGATCCGATGGCCTGGGGTGTTACGGAGGCCTCTGCTCCGGCCGGAGCCTGAATCTCGGCGGATTCAGGGCGAGCAGAATAGGCAGTACGTCGAGGTGGCGGATAGACGCGGTACCCGGCGGCGGAGGGACCAATCGGTCGCCCCGGCCCAGCGGCTCGATCCCCGCTCAGACGCTGACCGTCGGCGGCAGCGCGGTGTCGGTGAACGTGGCGCGGTACTTCACCGACCCGGACGGTGACACGCTGACGTACACGGCGCGTTCGAGCCGGACTGCCGTCGTGACGGCCTCCGTGTCGGGCGGCACGGTGACGCTCGCGGCGGTGGCGGCGGGCACGGCGACGGTCACCGTTACCGCCCGCGACCCCGACGGGGAGACCGCGACGCAGTCGGTCGCGGTGACGGTGCAGCGCTCCGGGGGTGAAGGCGGGGCGTGTCGAGTCGGGCAGGAGCTGGGTCCCGGCGACTACTGCACGGTCGACATTCCCGGGGTCGACGTCGGCACCAATCGGTTCGAGGTCAGGTCCGATGGCCTGGGGTGTTACGGGAGCATCTGCTCCGGCCGGAGCCTGAATCTCGGCGGATTCAGGGCGAGCAGAACAGGCGGTACGTCACGGTGGCGGATAGACGCGGTACCGGGCGGAGGAGGGACCAACCGGCCGCCGCGGCCGACCGGCTCAATCCCGGCGCAGACGTTGACCGTCGGCGGCAGCGCGGCGGCGGTGAACGTGGCGCGGTACTTCACGGACCCGGACGGCGACGCGCTGACGTACACGGCGCGTTCGAGCCGGCCGGGCGTGGCGAGGGCCTCCGTGTCGGGCGGCACGGTGGCGCTGACACCGGTGGCGGTGGGCACCGCGACGGTCACCGTCACCGCCCGCGACCCCGACGGGGAGACCGCAACGCAGTCTATCGCGGTGACGGTGGCCGCGTCCGGCGGCGCCGCGTTCACCGACGACCCCCTCGTGCCCGGGGGGACCCCGGTGAGGGCCGTGCATTTCCAGGAGCTCCGTACCAGAACTGACGCGTTGCGGGCGCGGGCAGGTCTGCCCGCGTTCGCGTGGACCGACCGAGTGCTCACCCCCGGCGTCACCCCCGTCAGACGCGTTCACCTGACGGAGCTGCGGGTCGCGCTGAACGCGGCGTACGCGGCCGTGGGCCGGCCAGCCCCCGTCTACGCCGACGCCAGGGTGACGCCCGGAACGACCCCCATCCGGGCGGGCCACATCACCGAGCTGCGGTCCGCGGTGATCGCGCTGGAGGCGCTGCCCGCCAACCGCGCGCCACGGCCTTCGGGCTCCATTCCGGCCCAGACGCTGGCGGCCGACGCGACCCGCGTGGACGTGGCCCCGTACTTCAGCGACCCGGATGGCGATCCGCTGGGGTTCACGGCGGTCTCGAGCCGTATCGGCGTCGTGACGGTGGCCATCGTGGGGAGCATCGTCACGCTGACCCCCGTGGACAGCGGTACGGCGACGGTCACCGTGACGGCGCGCGACCCCGACGGCTTGAGCGCGACGCAGCGCATCGCCGTGAGGGTTCAGCGCTCCGGCGGCGGAAACGGCGCGTGTCGAGTCGGGCAGGAACTGGGTCCCGGCGACTACTGCACGGTCGACATTCCCGGCGTCAACGTCGGCACCGATCGGTTCGAGGTCCGAGCCGATGGCCGAGGGTGTTACGGAGGCCACTGCTCCGGCGGGAGCCTGAACCTCGGCGGATTCAGGGCGAGCAGAATAGGCGGTACGTCGAGGTGGCGGATAGACGCGGTGCCCGGCGGGGGCGGAGGGACCAACCGGCCGCCCCGGCCCACCGGCTCGATCCCCGCTCAGACGCTGACCGCCGGAGGCAGCGCGGTGTCGGTGAACGTGGCGCGGTACTTCACCGACCCCGACGGCGACGCACTGACGTACACGGCGCGTTCGAGCCGGACGGGTGTGGTGAGGGCCTCCGTGTCAGGCGGCGCCGTGAGGCTGACGCCGGTGGCGACCGGCACCGCGACGGTCACCGTGACCGCCCGCGACCCCGACGGGGAGACCGCGACGCAGGCCATCGCGGTGACGGTGGAGGCGGAGGGCCCTGGCGGTTCTCCGATCGAGGGGGAGATTACCGGCTGCAGCGGCAGTTTTGTCGCCCGTCCGTTGGCGAGCGTCACGATGGAAGGGACCGTTCGCGCGCTGAGATCGGTGACGGCCGTCGTCGTCACGGGAACCGTCAACGGTACGACCCTGGGCGCCGACGTCCTCGGCAGCATCGAGGCGGGCAGCTCCAGGAACTTCAGCATTGCCGGCACCGTTTCGGTCAGCGGCACCAGGATCACGTGTAGAGCCACCGTGGACTATGTCGAGGTGTCCCGTGGCGCGGAAACCGATGGCATGACGGGCGCGGCCGCATTCGACGGCGCGATTCGCTGATTTGGGGCGCCGCGGAGGCCGACTGTCGTGAGCTGGATGCCGTGTGCGAGGCGAGTGAGGCTGTTCGGGCGGGACCGGGCGACGCTGGCAACGGGGTCACGAGTGTAGTACTTTGTGACACATGGCGACCCTGACGATCCGCATCGACGACAGGCTGGACGCGGAGCTCCGGGAGCTCGTGACCCGCACGGGGACCGGAAGAAGCGCCTTCGTACGGGAGGCCCTGCGGCGTCAGCTCGCGATTGCGCGACTCGAGCGGTTGCGTCGCCGGGTCGCGCCGTTCGCCGAGGCCCACGGCTGGGTGACCGACGAGGATGTCTTCGACGAGGTCTCGTGAGGATCTTCCTCGACACCAACGTCCTCGTCGCCGCCTTCGCGACTCGCGGGTTCTGCTTCGACATCCTGCAGCTCGTTCTCGCCGAGCATCGGCTGCTCGCCGGGGAGACGGTTCTGGAAGAGCTCGAACGGATTCTGGCCGACAAGGTGCAGGTGCCGGCCGTTCGCGTGGGTGAGGTGGTCGCGTTCGTTCGCGAGCAGGCCGAGGTGGTTGCGCCGACGGAGGCGGCTCCGTGGCCGGACGCCGATGCGGACGATCGGTGGGTAGCGGCGGCCGCCCTCGTCGGGTCGGCGGACGTGCTCGTGACCGGCGACCGGGACCTGCTCGACGTGGGGTCTGCCGCGGGCTTGCGCATCGTGACTCCGAGAGCCTTGTGGGAGATGCTTCGCGCGCCGCGGGCCGATTGATGGAGGACAACGGCGGACGGCCCGCCGCGCCGGCGGCGGTCCCGTCGGCTGCGCGAGTCCTTGCCGAACCAGGAAGGACGTGATTCGGGCCCTGTCTGCGCGCCGGCGGGCGGGCGCGCGGGCGGGCCGGCCGGTGGATGTACCCCCGCCCGGGGGCGTGCGCCACCCCCCGGCGCGGCCCGGCCGT
>JAJEEA010000488.1 GCA_022821235.1 Vicinamibacteria bacterium | reverse complement strand
CCGCCGCGGGCGCCGGCTCGGGGCGCTGGCTCCAGACGATCCAGCCCATGAGGCCGACCGCCAGCGCGAGGGACACGGCGAGAGGTAGCGGCTCGGTTCGATTCATGGGACCTGACGGGTCAACGGCGGTTATCGTTCGATCATAGCAACGCGCCGTCACGCCGTCCACAGACGGCTCGCCCTGGGTGCACGACAAGTAAAGTGGTGCGCCGCCACGCAAGCGGCACGCAGGGCCTCATGTGTGGGCGCCGAAGCCCCACGGCGGCGTGTGCGCGCCCGATGAGCGCCCCCCGGGTCACCCGCGGACACCCGGCGCGACGCCGATCTCGGCCCGCGCGCGCTCCGCGATCGCCTCGGCGAGGCCGCGAATCCGCGCCTCGTCGGGCCCCTCGATCATGATCCTGAGCAGCGGCTCGGTGCCCGAGTAGCGCACCAGCACCCGGCCGTCGCGGCCGAGCTGCCCGGCCGCCGCCTCGACGAGCGCGGACACCCCCGGCAGCTCGTCCAGCCGCGCGCGGCGGCGCACCTCGACGTTCAGCAGCACCTGGGGCCGCAGCGCGAGGTCGGCGGCCAGATCGGCGAGCGGCCGCCCGCTGTCGAGCATCGCCCGCACGATCATCAGGGTGGTGGCGAGCCCGTCTCCCGTCGGCAGGTGGTCGCCGAAGATGACGTGCCCCGACTGCTCTCCCCCCAGGGCGAGCCCGCGCCGCCGCATCTCCTCCCGCACGAGCCGGTCGCCCACCGCACAGCGATGCAGCGTGACGCCCTCGGCGGCGAGGGCCTGCTCGAGGGCGATGTTGCTCATCACCGTGGCCACGACGCCCCGGTGGGGAAGGCGGCCGTGCGCGCCGAGCCAGCGGGCGGCGACGAGCAGCACCGCGTCGCCCGGTACCGCCTCCCCCCGGTGGTCCACCAGCACGACCCGGTCGCCGTCGCCGTCGAAGGCGGCCCCGAGGTCGCAGCCCTGCTCGACGACGGCGCGGCCGAGGGGGGCGGGATGGGTGGAGCCGCACTCGCGGTTGATGTTCCGCCCGTCCGGTCGATCGTGCAGGACCACGGGGGCGAGCCCGAGGCGGCGGAGAACGGCGGGGGCGAGCCGGCTCGTGGCGCCGTTGGCGCAGTCGATCGCGATGCGGAACGCGGCGGGAACCGCAGCCCCCCGGAGAATTCCGGCCGTGTGATCGAGGTAGGCCTCGGCGATGGAGACCCGCTCGACCGGCGGCGACGAGACGGCCGGCGGGGCGGGGGCGAGCTCGGCGACCGAGGCCGTGATCCGGGCCTCGAGCTCGGCGCCGGCCTTCTCGCCGCCGGCCGTGAACACCTTGACGCCGTTGTCCCGATAGGGATTGTGCGAGGCGGAGACGACCAGTCCGGCGTCGTAGCCCCCGTCACGGGTCAGGAACGACACCGCCGGCGTCGACAGCACTCCCGCGTCGACCGGCCGGACCCCCGCGCCGGCCACGCCCTCGGCCAGCGCCCCCGCCATCCACGTTCCGGACTCCCGCGTGTCGCGGCCGATGAGGACGCGACGTGGGCCGCCGTCGAAGCGGCACGCCGCCGCGACCGCGGCCCCCAGCCGAATCAGGGTCGGCCGGTCGAGCGGCGGCTCGCCGGGGGTGCCCCGCACGCCGTCGGTCCCGAACAGGCGGCGGGCCATCGATGCAGGGAGCGTTCAGTCCCGGGCGTCCCACCCGGTGCCGGCGCCGGCCGCCCCGCGGGCGGCGGACCCGCCACTCGGGGCCCGGACGATGGGAATCGTCACCCGGGCGGAGCCCGGCGTGACGAGCCGCAGGTATGGGTCGTCGACGCCGACCGTGACCATCCGGCGCACGGGCACCGACATGCCGGTCACGTCGACGGGCTCGGTCAGCGCCTCGACCAGATCGTGCAGGCGGCTCTCGGGCCCCTCCACCTCGACGCTGGCCGGCTCGACCTCGACCCCCCCCACCATGAAGCCCGCGGCCGGCGCCCCCCGGACCTCGGGCACGATCGGCACCACCCGCCTCGCCGCCACGTCGAGGGTCAACGAGATGGTCGACGGGATGACCTGGGTCACGTCGACGCCCAGGGGAGGCCGCACGCGATCGGAGGCCATGTCGAACATCCTCGTCCCGGCATGCTCCGATTCGAGGTCGATGATCGCGGCCAGGTCGCCCGCGTCGAGACGCCGCAGGGTGCCCGAGGGGCCCCGCAGGCGTACTTCGACGCTCTGCGGCGGATCGCCGAGAATCTCCATGGACTCGGGCAGGTTCTCGAAAGCCACGGGAATCCGCATGCCGCGCTCGGCGATCGGCTCGCCCGAGACGGCGAGCCACAACCCCACCGCGAGGGCCACGGAGAAGAGCTTGAGCCCCAGCTTTCGGAGGGTCGTCACGACTCGCCTCCGACCGCCGCCCGGCGCCCGCGCCCGAACGGCCTGTGCTGCATGAGGGCCTCGATGCGATAGCCCAGCCGCTCGGGCTCGAGGCCGGGCTCCATCTGCCCGTCGACCACCAGCGACACCAGCCCGGTCTCCTCGGACAACACCAGCACGATGGCGTCGGTCTCCTCGCTCAGCCCGATGGCCGCCCGGTGGCGGGTCCCGAACTTGCGGGCCACCGGGGTATCGACGCTCAAGGGCAGGAAACAGGCGGCGGCCGCGATCCGGTCCTGCTGGATGAGGACCGCCCCGTCGTGCAGGGGCGAACCGGGCTGGAACAGGGTCGCCAGCAGGTCGTAGCTGACCCTGGCGTCGATTCGTATGCCGCTCTCGACGTAGTTGCGCAACCCGACGGCCCGCTCGATGGCCACAATCGCGCCGGTCTTCTGCTCGGCCAGCATGCGCAGGGCGGCCACGACCTCCTCGATGGTCTGGTCGATCGCGGCCGGCCGGTTCACGTAGCGGAAGAACGGCGCGCGGCCGAGACGGGCGAGGGCGCGGCGAATGTCGCCCTGAAACAGGACGATCACCGCGAACACGGCATAGCCGAACATGTCGCCGATGAGCCAGTTGAGGGTCTGCAGGGGCGTGAACTGGGCGGCGTAGTAGAGCAGCACGATGAGCCCGCCGCCGATGAGAATCTGGACCGCGTGGGTGCGGCGGAGCAGCTTCAGCAGCTCGTAGATCAGCACCGACACAATCGCGATGTCGAGCAGGTCCCACCACCCGATCCGGCTCGGCTGCAACCACCCGGTGAGGCTCTCGATCACACCGACCTCGACACTTCGACGAGGACGGGGGCCCGGGCCTCCGCCGCTTCCCCCTCGAGGGCGCGCCGGCCGGCCTCGTGGGCGGCCCGGCACCGGTCCGCGGCCTCGGTCACCTGCCGCATCTCCGGGAGCCGATGCACCCGGACGACGTGCGCGCCCTCGAGGACCGCGGCGGTCGCCGCGGCGGCGGTCGCCCAGTCGCGATCCGCGGGTCCGCCGTCCTGCCGCCCGGCCAGAAACGACTTGCGCGACGGCCCCACGAGGATGGGCCGGTCGAGCGCCGCGAGCCGGCCGAGCGCGGCCAGGGCGGCCCAGGACTGCCCCGCCCGCTTGGCGAAGCCGAGGCCGGGGTCGACGACTATCCGCGACCGGTCAACGCCGCCCGCGACGGCCGCCGCGATCGACGCCTGCAGCTCGCGCGCCACCTCGGCCCCGACGTCTGCGTAGCACGCGTCGCGGTACATGTCGCGCGAACGCCCGCGGCTGTGCATGACGACGAGGGCGGCGCCGCTCTCCGCCACCACCCCGGCGAGGGCCCGGTCGCGCCGCAGGCCGGACACGTCGTTGACCATCGCCGCACCCGCGTCGAGGGCGGCCCGCGCGACCACCGCCCTGGACGTGTCGACGGACAAGGGCGCCCGCACCCGTCCGGCCAGCCGCTCCAGCACCGGCACGACGCGGCGCAGCTCCTCGGCCACCGGCACCGGATCGGCCCCCGGCCGCGTCGATTCGCCGCCGATGTCGAGCAGGTCGGCGCCGGCCGCCTCCAGCGTGAGGGCGCGGTCGGCCGCGCGTTCCGGATCCTGCCACCTGCCGCCGTCCGAGAACGAGTCGGGGGTCACGTTGACCACGCCCATCACCAGCGTCCGCTCGCCGAGGGCGAGCGACGAGCCGTCGGGGAGCGGCAGCGTGTAGCGGCGGCGAACCTGCATGGCGAACTCATGCCCTCGAGGCGCGGACAGGCCCCCGGGTCGAGGCGGAAACCTGTCTCGATGGACGGAGCAGCGGACCCCTGCCCGATGCGGCAGGGCGATGGCGACCCGCAGGTGAGTGGGGGCGCCGGATGCCGTCATTCCTGCGGCAACGGCTTGCCGAGCGGCGGCACCACCGGCGGCCGCGCCGCTTCCGGGCTGGCGGGCTTGTCCGAGACGAAAGGCGCGGCGGGAGCCACCGGCTCTTCGAGCGACTGGCCGGAGACGATGCGCCGGACCTGATCGCCGGACAGCACCTCGCGCGTCAACAGCTCTTCGGCGATGCGCAGCAACTCGTTCTTCTTGCTCTCGAGAATCGACCGCGCCCGTTCGTAGTTCTCGGTGACGATGCGCTTGATCTCCTGGTCGATCCGGATCGCGGTCTCCTCGCTGTAGTCCTTGTGCTGCGCGAAGTCGCGGCCCAGGAAGATCTCCTCGTCCTTGCGGCCGAACGTGAGGGGCCCGACCGTCTCGCTCATGCCCCACTCGCAGACCATCCGGCGGGCCAGATCCGTCACCCGATCGAGGTCGTTGCCGGCGCCGGTGGTGACCGTGGTGTTGGTGATCTCCTCGGCGATGCGCCCGCCAAGGAGCACCGCGACCTGGTCGTGCAGGTACTCGGCCGAGTAGTTGTGCTTGTCGTCGAGGGGCAACTGCTGGGTGACGCCGAGGGCCATGCCCCGGGGAATGATGGTCACCTTGTGGACGGGGTCGGCGTTCTCGAGCTCGACGCCGAGGAGGGCGTGGCCCGCCTCGTGCACCGCCGTCACCTTCTTCTCCTCGTCGCTGATGATGAGGGAGCGGCGCTCGGACCCCATCATCACCTTGTCCTTGGCGAACTCGAAGTCCTGCATCGCCACCGTCTTCTGGTTGTAGCGGGCGGCGTTGAGGGCGGCCTCGTTGACGAGGTTGGCGAGATCGGCCCCGCAGAAGCCGGAGGTCCCCCGCGCCAGCACGTGCACGTCGACGTCGTCGGCGAGGGGAATCTTGCGGGTGTGGACGCCGAGGATGCCCTCGCGCCCCTTCACGTCGGGCCGGTTCACCACGATGCGGCGGTCGAAGCGGCCCGGCCGCAGCAGGGCCGGGTCGAGCACGTCGGGACGGTTGGTGGCCGAGACGAGAATGACCCCCTCGTTCGACTCGAAGCCGTCCATCTCGACGAGAAGCTGGTTCAGGGTCTGCTCGCGCTCGTCGTGCCCGCCGCCGAGCCCGGCCCCCCGGTGCCGCCCCACCGCGTCGATCTCGTCGATGAACACGATGCAGGGCGCGTTCTTCTTCCCCTGCTCGAAGAGGTCGCGGACGCGAGACGCCCCCACGCCGACGAACATCTCGACGAAGTCGGACCCGCTGATGGAGAAGAACGGCACGTTGGCCTCGCCGGCCACGGCCCGCGCGAGGAGGGTCTTGCCGGTCCCCGGAGGCCCCATCAGGAGGACGCCCTTGGGGATGCGGCCGCCGAGCTTCTGGAACTTCTGGGGCTCGCGCAGGAACTCGATGATCTCCTGCAGCTCTTCCTTGGGCTCGTCGACTCCCGCGACGTCCTTGAAGGTGACCTTCTTCTGCGCGCTCGACGACAGCTTCGCCCGGCTCTTGCCGAACGACAGCGCCTTGTTGCCGCCGCTCTGGACCTGGCGCATGAAGAAGACCCAGAAGCCGATGACGAGCAGGAAGGGGGCCCAGTACACCAGCGTCGCCCACGGGCTCCCCGCCGCCTCGCGGGCCTCGAGACGCACGTCGCGCTCGATGAGCTGGTTGACCAGCCCCTCGTACTGCGGCGGCGCATAGGTGCGGAACTGCTCGCCGCTCGAGTCGGTTCCGGTGACTTCGTTGCCCGACAACTCGACCCGGTCGACCTGGCCGGTCTCCACCCACCGAATGAACTCGCTGAACGCGACGTCGTCGTCTCCCGTCCGGAACTGGGACGACAGGTTCCAGATCGCCAGGACCACGACCACGAGAAGCATCCAGAACAGCAGGCTGCGTGTCGTCGAGTTCACAGAATCTCCCCCAAACCGCTGACCCTCAAGAATAGCACGCTTTCGTCACCCTCGCCGGCGCGGGCATCGTGGCCGATCCCGAGGCCCACGACCCAGATGACGCGGCCGTCGGCGTCGAGCACGAGCGGAATGCGGGCGCGCTCGTCGCGGGGCACCTTGCGGTCCACGAACAGGTCCTGGAGCTTCCGGCTGCGTCCGCCGAGGCCCGGCGGCCGGTACCGGTCCCCGAAACGCCAGCTCCTCACGACGAGCGGCGCCGCCGCCGGCAGCGCGACGACCGCCGTCGTGCCGCCCCCCCCGTGGTCGCCGGCGAGGGCCGGGCCACGCCCGACGACCTCGGCCCGAATCCGCACGCCGGCTTCCGGCACCGGAATCTCGCCGGGAATCGCCAGCCGATAGGCGAAGCCCGGGCGGGGCGCCGGGCCGGCCCGGCCGCGGC
>JAJEEA010000056.1 GCA_022821235.1 Vicinamibacteria bacterium | reverse complement strand
GCCGTCGCCGGAGCGCCCGGGCGTCGCGCCGTCGCCGGCAGGCTCGCCGCCATGCGCGGCCCCGGACCGGTGCGAGCCCGCCGGGCCGTGGAACACGAGGGCGAAGAACCGCACGGTGTAGGCGGCGGTGACCGCGGCGGTGACGAGGGCGAGGCCGAACAGCGGCAGGCTCGCGTCGACGGTCGCGAGCAGCACCGCGTCCTTGCTCCAGAAGCCCGGCAGCGGCGGCACCCCCATCAGGGCCAGCGCGGCCACCAGCATGAAGCCCCGGGTGAGGGGCAGGGCCGAGCGCAGGCCGCCCATGTCGGTCAGGTAGAACGACTGCACGGCTCGGATGACGGTGCCCGCGCACAGGAACAGGCAGGCCTTGAAGAGGGCGTGGCTGACGAGGTGGAACACCCCCGCCGTGTAGCCGCCGGCGAGGAGGCCGGGGGCGAGGCCGGCGACGCCGAGGCCGAGCATCATGTAGCCGATCTGGCTGACCGTCGAGTACGCCAGCACCTTCTTGAGCTCGACGGCGACGAGACCCTGGGTCGCGGCGAGGAACGCCGTGAACGCGCCGATCCAGGCCGTGAGCTGGAAGAACCAGCCGGCCTCCCCGATGCCCGCCACCCAGTAGCCGTAGTAGAAGAGCGGCACGAGGCGGGCCACCAGGTACACCCCGCTCTTGACCATGGTGGCGGCGTGAATCAGGGCCGAGACGGGCCCCGGCCCCGCCATCGCCTCGGGGAGCCACTCGTGGAACGGGAACTGGGCCGACTTGCCGAGGGGCCCCGCGAGCAGCAGCAGGGTGACGACGACGACCAGGCCCGGCGTCGCGGACATCGCCGCGAGCCAGTCGGGGGCGGTGGCGTAGAGCTCGATGAAGTTCAGGGTGCCGGCGTGCACGTAGATCAGCAGGAGGCCGCCCAGCATGAGCATGTCCCCGAGCCCGGTGACGACCAGCGCCTTGAGGCCCGCCTCGGACGGCTTCACGAACGGGTCGGGCGGCGGCCCCCCGATCCAGTACTTCCGCTGGTCCTGGTAGTAGTAGCCGATCAGCCCGTAGCTGCACACCCCCACCAGCTTCCAGCCGAGGAAGACGAACAGCAGATCGCTCGCCAGCACCAGCAGCAGCATGCTGCCGAGGAAGCCGTTCATCCACATCCAGAAACGGGTCCGGGCCGGGTCGCCCCGCATGTAGCCGAGGCAGTAGACCATGATGACGAAGCCGACCACCGCGACGACGTTGGCGAGGACGATGGCGAGGGGGTCGACGAGGACGCCGAACCCGATGCGGATCGGCCGCTCGATCCACGCCAGGGTCTGCTCGACCGGCAGCGCCTCCGCGTGCACGAGCCTCGGCAGCAGGCTGAGGGCCGCCGCCGCCGCCGCGGCCGAGAAGGCGACGGCGCCGAGGTCGCGCAACCGGGGGTGGACGCGCGCCAGCAGCGGCGTCAGCCCCGCCCCCGCGAGGGGCGCCCCGATGCACACCCAGGCCGCGAGCGTGGTCACCGCGCCACCTCGCGGGCGTCGAGCCCCGCCGGCAGGGCGGGCACGACGAGCCGGTCCACGACCTCGCCGTTGAAGAGGCCGAGCAGCAGGATGCCGGCGGCGACCGCGATCATCGGTCCCAGCATCGTCCACGGCGCGGTGTGCCGCCGGGGGGGGATCGGGATGGCGGCGGCCTCGTCCTCGCCGCCGTCCTCGTCCCTCGGGAAGTACAGATACCTCAGCACGTTCGCCAGATACGCGAGGGCGAGGAGGCTGCTCAGCACGATGACCGCGACGAACACCCAGTTGCCGGCCTCGATCGCCCCCAGCATCAGGTAGAGCTTGCTGAAGAAGCCGCCCGTCGGCGGTATCCCGATCATTGCGAAGGCACACACGGTGAACACGAAGGTGGCCACCGGCATGTGCCGCGACAGTCCCCGCAGCTCGTGAATCCGCCGCAGCCCGGTCCGGTACACGATCGCCCCGGCGACGAGGAAGAGGCCGCCCTTCATGAACGCGTGGTTCACCAGGTGCAGCAGGGCGCCGGTGTAGCCGGCGGCGTTCGCGAGGCCGATGCCGAGCACGATGCAGCCCATCTGCGCCACCGACGAGTAGGCGAGCATGCGCTTGAGGTCGGACTGGGCCAGCGCCATCACCGACCCCAGGACCATGGCCAGCGCCCCCGTCCACCCGAGCACGGTGGTGACGGGGATGACCTCGATCGAGAACCGGGGCTCGAACACGAAGAACATCACGCGGATCAGGAGGTACGCCGCCGCCTTGGTGGTCGTCGCCGCGATGAGGGCGCTGACCGCCGACGGGGCGTGCGAGTACGCCCCCGGCAGCCAGGTGTGCATCGGGAAGAGGGCCATCTTGATCGACATGCCGATGACCAGGAACGCAAACCCGACGAGCACCGCCGGCGACTCGTAGAGGGGCGGCAGCAGCCGGGCGAGGTCGGCCATGTTCAGGGTGCCGGTGGCGCCGTACAGGTAGCCGACCGCGAGCAGGTAGAACGCGGCCCCCACCGTGCCCAGGATCACGTAGCGGAACGCCGACACGACGGCGGCCCCGCTGCCGATCGAGACGAGGGCGTAGCTGGTCAGGGACGTGATCTCGAGGAACACGTAGGCGTTGAACATGTCGGCCGTGGACACCAGGCCGATCAGTCCCGCGACCAGCAGCAGGAAGACGCTGTAGAACGGCACTTCCTTGGACGGGATCTCGTGAAGGACGCTGCGCTTCGAGTAGATGCCGACGAGCAGGGTGATGATCGTGATCATCAGCAGCATCAGCGCGCCGAGCGCGTCGATGCGGAACTCGATGCCCCACGGCGGGGCCCAGCCGCCCAGGTAGTAGTGCAGCGGACCGTCGCGGGCCACCCGGCGCGCCGCCTCGAACGCCGCCGCGCACGAGAGGGCCAGCGCGGTCAGGGTGAGGGGAAAGACGGCCGGCCGGAACCGCCACCCCACCACCGGCAGCAGGAACGAGGTGATCAGCGGCGCGAGGACGACGAGGATGGGGACCGCGGACTGGTGGACGTTCATGCCCGGTCAGGAGCCCGAGGACGCGTCGAGGCGCTCGAGCAGCTCGTTCTCCTCGAGGGTGCCGAACTGCCGGTGAATCCGGAGCAGCAGGGCCAGCGCGACCCCGGTGATGGCGACCCCCACCACGATGGCGGTGAGCATGAGGACCTGGGGCAGGGGATTGGCGTACTGCGCCGCGTCGAGCACCGGGGCGGCGCCCCCGCCGTGCCCGTCGAGCACGATCGGGATCGACGCGTCCCGCTTGGCCGACAGCGAGACCACGAACAGGATGATCGACCACTGGAAGATGTTCATCCCCACCAGCTTCTTGACGAGGTTCGACTTCCCGGTCATCGCGTAGATGCCGATCATCATGAGGACGATGTAGCCCACCGTGTTGAGCTGCCCCGCAGCGCCCTCGATCAGCCCCATCAGAACTCCAGCATGTCGCGGAAGATGGAGAGCATCGCCGCCATCACCGTGATGCCCACCCCGATCTCGATGACGAGCATGCCGACGCTGCGCGGCTCCGCGAACGGGAGCGGGCCGTAGTCGAGGTAGTTGGCGCCGAGGGCCAGGCAGACCACGCCGAGGCCGGCGTAGAGCAGCACCCCCGCGCTCGCGAAGGCGTTCAGGGCGCCGAGCGGGATGTGGCGCCGCAGGGCCCCCCGGCCCTCGGCGAGCGCGAGGAGGACGAAGCTGGCGGCCAGCGTCACCCCGCCCTGGAACCCCCCGCCGGGGCTGCTGTGCCCGTGCACGACCACGTAGAGCCCGAAGAGCTGGATGAACGGCACCAGGCTCCGGCAGACGACCCGGATGATGATGTCCGGCGGCTGCCCTTCCGGGGGGTACCGGGTCACGCCTCGTCCTCCTCGCCCTTGAGGCCGTTCCGCAGGATCAGCAGCACCGCGATGGCCCCGGTGAAGATGACGGTGACCTCGCCCAGGGTGTCGAAGCCGCGGTAGTCGGCGAGCACCGCCGTCACCATGTTCTCGACGCCCGTCTCCTCGAGCCCCGACTCGATGTAGCGGGGAGACACGTGGGTGGCGGCCGGCGCGGCGGGGTCGCCGGTCTCGGCGAGGTCGAGCGAGCCCACGATGAGCAGGAGCCCGGTGACCGCGGTGGCGACGAGGTGGAGGAGCTTCAATCCCTGCTCACCCGGTCCGTCTTGTAGACGGTGATGACGAAGAGCACGGTGGTGACGCCGGCGCCCACCGCGGCCTCCGTGAACGCCACGTCGACCGCTCCCAGCTCGGTCCAGAGCAGGCACATGAAGAGGCTGAACGCGGCCAGCAGCACCACCGACGCGAGGAGGTCCCGCACCTGCACGGCGGCGACCGCGCACACCACCGACAGCACCAGCAGCACCACGTCCAGCGACCCGATCATCGGTTTCCCTCGGCCGTCCACGCCTCGACGCCGCTCTGCCGGGCCGCCCGGGCGATCGCGTGGGTGGCGGTGGGGCTGGTGACGAGGATGAAGCCGGCCGCGATCAGCAGCTTGGCGCTGGTCAGCACGAAGCCGTCGTGGCACGCCAGGCCGGTCATCACGAGCAGGCTGCCCAGCGTGTCGCACTTCCCCGCCGCGTGCATCCGGGTGTAGATGTCGGGGAAGCGGACCATGCCGACGGCTCCCGTCACCAGGAAGAACACGCCGCCCGAGATCAGCGCCATGCCCAGGACGGTCATCGCGCCCGCTCGCTCGTCACGTCCACGCCCTTGCGCTCGAAGTAGCGCGAGAGGGCGAGGGCGCCGATGAAGTTGATCAGGGCGTAGAGCAGCGCGATGTCGATGAAGAGCTCGGCGCGCCCGAACAGATGGCCGGTCAGCACGATCACGGCGATGGTCTTGGTGCCGATGACGTTGACGCCGACGATGCGGTCGATGATGCTGGGCCCGCGAATGACCCGGTACAGCGACAGCATGGCCGCGGCCAGGATGGCGAGTGCCGCACCGAGGAAGAACGTGTCGGCCATGGCGGTTCGCAGGCGGCCGGTCAGTCAGCCGCGGGTTCCGTCGCCCGGGGTCCCGTCGCCGACTGGTCGAGGGCCCGGGCGATGCGCCGCTCCATCTCGCCGCTCCGCAGGCCGGCCGCCGCTATGTCGCTGACCGCGTGCACCGTGAACTCGTCGCCCTCGATGTCCAGGGTGATGGTGCCCGGGGTCAGGGTGATGGCGTTGCCGAGGAGCACCCTGGCCACGTCGCCCCGCAGCCGCGTCCGGAACCGGACGACCTGAGGGCGCAGCCGTTCGGGGCGGCAGACGAGGTGGACGACGTGCAGGTTGGCGAGGACGATCTCGACCAGCAGCCAGGGCACGAAGCGCACCACGCCCCAGGTCGCCGCGAGGAGGCGCCGCGACGGCGTCTCGGTGAACAGGAGCCCCGAGGAGAGCCGGGCCACGAGAGCGGAGCAGACGACGCCGAAGGCGAGATGGAGCGGGTCGAAGTGTCCCGACAGTACCAGCCAGGCCGCGAACAGCAACACGAACAGCGACAGTCTTCGCACCGATCCGCATTGTAGTCCGACCCGCCGGTCCTGTCGCCGTCGGCAATGGTGTCCCCCGGGGCCCGGGTGCCCGCGGCGGTCCCGCGCCCCGGTCGGATGCAACCTCGTCCACCCCGCCTTGGCCGGCGGAGCACCTCCGCGCCCCCGCGGGCGCAGCGGTCTGGCCGAGGGTCAGGCCAGGGTGAGCTTCGCGAACCGGGCGCGGAGCGTCTTGCGCCCGATGTCGCCGAAGCGGACCGTGAGCTTCATGTCGTCGGTCAACGGCTCGACCGAGAGGACGGTGCCCTCCCCGAACGTCGGGTGGCGAACGCGGTCGCCCGGCAAGATGCTGACGACCGACTGGTCCTCGTCCTCGTAGGCGTAGCCGTAGTCGGGCTGTATGCGCTCGTCGACGGGGCCCCGGCGCTGCCCGCGGTAGGCCCCGCGCCCGTAGGTCGCGGGGGACCGCACCGGCGTCGAGAAGACCGGCTCGACGACGTCGATCAGGGCGGCGGGAATCTCGTCGAGGAAGCGCGAGGGCTTCGTGTCGCGGTACTCGCCGTACACGCGGCGGCGGGCGGCGCTCGTCAGCACGAGCCGGGTCCGGGCCCGGGTCATGCCGACGTAGCACAGCCGGCGCTCCTCCTCCATCGCCTCGTTGTGCCCGTCTACGGGTTGCCCGCCGTTGGTGTCACCCTCGCCGAGGCCGTCGTTCACGAGCAGCTCGCCGCGTTCGCCGCCGACCGCCCGTGCGTGGGGGAACAGCTTCTCTTCCAGACCGACCATGAACACGACCGGGAACTCCAGGCCCTTGGCGGCGTGCAGGGTCATCAGCCAGACCCCCGCGTCGTCCGAGCCCTGCGCCTCGTCGGCCTCCGACAGCAGCGACTGGCCGTCGACGAAGCCCGTCAGCGACGGCTCCGTTTCGCGGATCTCGTAGTCGCGGGCGGCCGCGACGAGCTCCATCAGGTTGTCGATGCGGTTCTCCGCCTCCTCCGTCATCGCCTCGCGGAGGTTCTCCAGATAGCCGCTCCGGCCCAGTACCTCGCCGATGACGTCGGAGACCGGCCGGTCGGCCGCGAGGCCGCGCAGGGTCTGCACCAGGTCGCGGAACCTCCGGAGGGCGGCGACCGCTCGGGGCGGCACCAGCTCCTGGTTCACGGCCCGGTCCAGCCGCTCCCAGAGCGAGTCGGCCGCCCCCGCGTCCCCCGGGGCCGGCGCGAACAGCGGTCCGGCGCCGGCCGGCCCGGACGCCAGCTTCTCGAGCGCGGCCATCACGCCCTTGCCGATGCCCCGCTTCGGCTCGTTGATCACCCGGCGC
>JAJEEA010000238.1 GCA_022821235.1 Vicinamibacteria bacterium | reverse complement strand
GGGCGAAGCGCTGGTTCACCTCGACCTGCGGCCGGTCCGACTCGATCTGCGAGAAGTCGGGGTTGAGGGTGAAGTCGGCGATGAGGTTGGGCGTGACTCCGTACTTGAAGTTGGCCCCGAAATCGGGCTGCGGATCGCCGTCGACGAGCTGCCCCGCCCCCTCGTCGAAGGTGCCGTAGCGGAACGCGGTGAACGTCGGCTGTACTTCCAGGTTCCGACTCGTCGAGAGGCCGCTCATCCCGTCGAGGACGCCCATCTGCGGCAGGAACCCGGCGACGTCGCGCGAGACCGGCGACCACACGATGGTCTCGTCCTTGCCTCGGATGCGGCGGACGATCTGGAACCCCCACGTGTGGGGCGCGTCGCCGGGCCGCGCCGGATACCGGAGGCTCTTGAACGGGATGGCCATCTCGGCCGTGTAGCCGTCCGCGACGGGCTGGCCGCCGCTCGTGAACAGGGCGTCCCACGACCGGTCGCCGCGCGGGACCCCGCCGCGGCCGCCGCCGCCGAACCCGCCGCCACCGCCACCGCCGCCGCGGCCCCGGCCGCCGACGATCGAGTCGCCCTGCACGCCGTACCCGTTGACCGAGAACACGTACGCGCGCTGCTGGTCGAGGAACGTATCGAAGTAGACCGAGATCGTGTCGTCGCCGAAGTCCGCCCGATCGCGATCGACGCGATTGGCGCGCATGATGCGCGGCTCCTCGTACTTCGCATGGAACGCCAGGTACAGGTTCGACTCGTCGTACGCGAGGTAGACGTCGGTGTCCTCGGTCGCGGGCGCCCCGTCCTGCGGCTCGCGCTGGACGAACTCGGTGATGCGCGCGGCGTTGCTCCAGACCGCGTCGTCGAGCAGGCCGTCGACGGTGGGCGGGGTCGTGGTCCGCCGCGGCCGCACCGTCACCCGGCCGGTGCGCCCGCCGGCGTCTCCGGCCGGCGCCGCCGTTGCGAAACCGGCTGGTGCGTCCTCCGGGGTCGCGGCGTTCGCGTCGAACGGAACCCGCGACCCCGCGGCGACGGGCGCATAGCCGGACTCGCCGCCGCCCCGGGCTCGGACCGCCCCCGCCAACGGGGTCGTGGCGTTCGCGTCGAACGAATCGCGTGACCGCGCGGCGACGGATGCACCGCCCGACTCGCCGCCGCCCCGGACTCCGACGCCAGCCACCGCCGGGGTCGCGGCGTTCGCGTCGAACGGAACCCGCGACCGCGCGGCGACGGACCGACCGCCGGACTCCCGGCCGCCCCGGGCTCCGGACGGGTCCGGTATCCCCTGCCCCTCCGGTTCCCGGGCGACCGACGTCCGAGCGTCCGGGGGAGACGCCGCCCCGGGGCGGACAAGGCGGGCGAGGCCGTCCGCGACCTCCGCCACGATGCGATCCTGCAGCAGGAACAGGTCGTCGGCGTGACCATCGACCCTCGCGAACTCGCGGGGGGCCCCGGTCTCGACGTCGGTGACCCGCGCGATGATCCGCACCCGGTCGTCCAGCCGCTGGAACCCGCCCCCGACGAGCCACGAGACACCGGCGGCCAGCGCCCGATCTCGAGCCCACGTCTCGTCGCCGAGGGCTTTCGCGTCGCCCCGGTCGCCGCCGGCCGCGCCGAACAGCGACTGCCGGTCGACGACGGTCAGAAAGCCCAGTCGCTCCACGCCGGAAAGGACCGTCTCGGCGATCCCGATCCCCAGCCAGTCGTCCTCGGGCCGAGCCGAGACGTTGGCGAAGGGAACCACCGAAACCGCACCCCCGGCACGCGCCGCCGAGCCCGCCGCGTCGCCGAACGCCGCCGATTGGGCGTACCCGCTGCGTTCGGACACGGCCAGCACCGCGACAGCGGCCAGGACCCCGACGGCGCCGAGCAGCAGCGACCTCTGTGAAGACATCGTCTTACTCCACGACTGGCGTTCCGTGACCGAGCGTGCCGACCCCGGGATCGTCTCGGCCTTCCCTTTCCTCATAGACGCCTCGAACGGCGCGGATCTTCACCGATGAACAGATTTTTTTGGCCGCCTTTTCCTTGTTCTCCAGCCCCGCCCCGGAGGTAGATCGGAGCGACGACAACGGGGATCGAGTCGGGCGCGCGCCGATGTCGGCGCCCGGAGGCGGATGGCGGCGCCAGCTCGCGAGCCGCGGCCGGACGGGTGCTCCCGGCGAACCGTTCGCGGCGGCGGGCCGCGCCCGCGGGGCGTGCTCCGGAACACGTTCACCGCGGGCGCGTCGAGCCCCTGTCGACGGAGCAAAGAGTTGGAGAGGCGTTGAAAGGACCGGGGAGCGCCTCGCATCGTCGATGCGGCGAACGACTTCGGCGCCACGCCGCTGTGGCTGGGTCGAGAAGCCGCGCGTCCTGAGCAGAGGCATGGCGCGCAGCGCCGATTGCCCGGGGCCTGTCAATCTCTGGCCGCGTCCGCCGCCTTCCCGAGAAGCTCCTCGACGTCGACCCGCCACAGGTTCGCGGCCGCTTCCGTCAGGCTGTACACCAGACCCGATCCGTCCGGGAGCCAGTCGAAGCCGCCGACGTCACCCTCGCGCGTGAGACGGGTCGCCGGCCCGCCGCCGGCGTCCACGACGTGCAGCTCGCGCCCGGGCGCCGCGCCGGAGAGAAACGCCACGCGGGTACCGTCCGGCGACCACCGGGGGCGGGTCTCGTCCTCGGCCGCGGTGGTCAGACGGGTGTCGTCCCCGCCGCCGGCGGGGACGAGGCGGATGTCGAACCCGTCGCCGTCGTGAGCCTGGTAGGCGATGCGGCTGCCGTCAGGCGCGTAGTCCATGCGGGCGCTGTAGCCGCCGCGGGTGAGCTGCTCGGCCGGCCCCCCGTCCCGGGGCACCCGCCACACCTGCTCCTGGCCGTCCGCCCCCGGCGACCGGAAGAGCAGCGACCCGCCGTCGGGATGCCACCGGGGGCCGGGCGCCGCGCCCTGCGTGGTCAGGCGCCGGGGGTCGCCGCCGCCAGGCGCGATCAGCCAGACGTCCGATGGGCCGCCGGCCCGGTTGGACGTGAAGGCCAGGGCCGCGCCGTCGGGCGACCAAACGGGGTCCACGTCGCGCCCCGGATGCGTCGTCACCGGCCGGGCCTCGCCGCCGTCCGCCGGCACGATCCAGATGTCGCTGTTCCCGCCGCGGCCGGACTCGAAGGCGATGAGGGCGCCGTCGGGCGACCACCGCGGCGCCGCGGCGCCGGCGGGGTGATCGGTGAGCCGCAGCGGCGCGCCGCCGTCGGTTGCGACGACGTGCGCGTCGCGGGCTCCCCCCCGGCCCGAGAGGAACGCCACCCGCGTCCCGTCCGGCGACACGGCCGGATCCTCGGCGACATTCGGTCCGGCCGTGAGGGCGGTCGGCGTTCCGCCGTCGACCGGCACCCTCCAGAGCCGGGTCTGCCGCGAGGCGACGCTGAACACCAGCGAGGCGCCGTCGCGCGACCAGCGCGGGAACCCCTCCTCGGCGGGGTCGTCCGTCACCCGCCGCGCCGCGCCCCCGGCCGCCGGCACGATCCAGACGTCGGCCCGGTTCTCGCGTATCGAGCGGAACGCCACCCAGCGGCCGTCCGGAGACCAGCGGGGGCGCTGGTCGTTCCCCGGCCCCTCGGTCAGCGCGACCGCGGGTCCGCCGTCGCGCGACGTCGCCCAGATGTCGGGGGTGCCGTTGCGGCTCGAAACGAAGACGAGCCGTTCGCCGTCCGGCGACCACTCCACCTGGTCGGGTCCCCCCGGCCCCGCGACCAGCGGCCGGTCGTCGCCGCCTCTCGTGGACATCACCCGGATGTGGCGGGCGCCGCCGTCGGTGGACACGAACGCGATCTCGCGCCCGTCGGGCGACCAGCGCGCCCAGTCCCGCGAGTTGCCGCTCGTCGTGAGCCGGACCGGCGCGCCGCCGTCGGCCGGCGCCGCCCAGAGATCGACGCGGCCCTCGTCGTTGCTCGAGTACAGCACGGTGGAGCCGTCAGGAGACCACCGGGGGTCCCGCACGCGTCCGGGGCCGGAGGTCACGCGCACCTCATCGCCTCCCGCGGCCGGCACCATCCACAGGTCGGCGGGTCCTTCGCGGCCGGAGACGTAGGCGAGGCGGGAGCCGTCGGGCGACCACGCGGGGGCCGTCAGGAAGTCGTGGCCCCCGGTCAGCAGCGTCGCGTCGCCGCCGCCGAGGGGCGCCGTCCACAGCCCGAGCCCCGCGCCGCGGTCGGACACGAACGCGACCCGGGAGCCGTCGGGCGCCACCACCACATCGCCGTCGACGGCGGCGCCGCGGGTGAGCGCGGCCCGCGGCGACTCGATCGCGTCGAGGCCGCCGCTGGACGGCGGGGCCGGCAGCTCGGCGCACGCGGAGAGCGTCGTCAGCAACGCGGCGAACCGGAGCAGGCGTTCCATGGACCGCTGGCCGGACGTCGGACTACAACCCGGCGACTGGCGGAGCGAGCTGCGCATCGGCAACGCCCGGACCGACGAGCTCCTTCATTCCGGAGCACGTTTCGGAACAGCCCTTGGGCATGGGCGGGCACGGCCCGGTGGGCGAAGGCGTGACGCCCGACGCCGCGGGCGACACCATCGCCGACGAGATCGGCCCGACTCGGGGCCTCACCAGGTGCGTGCGCCGCCTGCTTCCCGACTGACGGTCGCCAGCGCCTCCGCGGCTGGAGGATCCGTACCTAGAGGTGAAGGTGCGCGGCAATGCTCCCCGACTGCCGGCCACCAGCGCCTCCGCGGCGGGCTCTCCCTCGCCGGAGGCCGCCGGCCGTCAGCGACCCGCACGGCCCGCTACGCCAACAGCTCCAGCAGGGCGTCCGACACCGTATCCGGCCGCTGCACCGGCAGGTCGTGCCCCGCCCCCTCGACGATGCGCCGCGCGACGAGGTTCGTGAACCGGGCCCGGTCGCCCGACGGGTCCGCCGACGGCCGGCCGAAGCCGCTCGCGTCGCCGCGCAGGACGATCGCCGGCACCGTGATCGGCGGGCGCTCGGCGAGCTGCCGCTCGACCTCGAGGAAGCGCTCCTCGCCGGGCGCGTTGAGGTGCCGGTGGCGGTACGAGTGGATGACGATGTCGACGAAGTCGGGGTTGTCGAACGAGGGCGCGGAGCGCCCGTACGCCTCGTCGGTGTAGTCCCACCCCGGCGACCACGTCTCCCACAGGTAGCGGACGATGTCGTGCCGGTTCGCCTCGAGCCCGCGCACGCCGCGCTCGGTGTTGAAGTACCACTGGTACCAGAGCCGCGCCTCGCCCGCGGCCGAGCCCGGCCCGCCGGGGTTGACGGTGTCCTGCACCGAGTAGCCGTTCACCGCCACCTGCGCCCGCACCCGCTCCGGGTGCAGGATCGAGGTGATGCAGGCGGCCCGGTTGCCCCAGTCGAAGCCGGCCAGCGCCACCTGCTCGAGCCCGAGGGCGTCGGCGAAATCCACCACGTCCTGGGCGATCGCGGCCTGCTCGGCCATCCGCGGCGCCTCGGGATCGAGGAACCGCGTCGTGCCATAGCCGCGCAGGTACGGCACCAGCACCCGGTACCCCGCCTCGGCGAGCGGCGGCGCCACCCCGTCCCACGAGCGGATGTCGTAGGGAAAGCCGTGCAGCAGGACGATGGGGAACCCCCCGCTGTCGCCGTGCTCCTCGTAGCCGATCTCGAGCACGTCGGTGCGCACCGTCCGGGCCGCGGGGCCCGCCGCCGGCTGGGCCGTGGCCCGCGCCTCGGCG
>JAJEEA010000503.1 GCA_022821235.1 Vicinamibacteria bacterium | reverse complement strand
GCCCAGAGCGGCACCCACGCGGCCGACTGGCATCACCGTTGTTGATCTCGATCCACGACGAGCGGAACCGGCAAAAATGGTTGTCGTCAAGCGGCAAAAGTAGTTGACGCTGAACAGATCTCCTCGAAATGGACCTCGCGCTGGGCGTAGAGCGAACGGAACCCGGGACCGTTGGCCAGCATCTCCTTCCCTGGAATGAAGACGCTCTCGACCGCGTCTTCCGACCATTGGGCCTGGCCGGTGACGGTCGCGGCCGCCGGGGTCGTGGCATGGTTGCTGAACGACACGCGCAACTTGCGCGTGCCACGCCAGATGTCTGCCGCGCCCCGAGCGCTCTTCCGCTGACGCTTCACCAGCCGCCCGATCGCCCGGCCGGACGGCAGAAAGACCCTGGTGAGCTTCTCGGCGACGTTCACGCCCGTCTTCGCGGCGTCGCAAGCCGTGTAGGCGACCTTCATCAGATGGGTCTTCCCGTACCGTTCGCCCCGATGAAGACGTTGATGCCGGGGATCAGCTCGAGGTCGAGCCGACGGAAGGCGGTGAAGTAGTCGAGGCGGATACGCGTCAGGGCGCCGTTGCCCCCGTCTGGCGGACGCCCGGCCGCCGGAGCACTGCCCTGCATGCTGTTCCCTCCGCTAACGGGACGAAGAGTGACGGTTCGAGGCCCCCGCGACGTGCCACCCCCTTGAGCCGGACCGCGGGCAGCTTCTTGAGCTGCTGGTGGACGGGATCGACCTCAACCCCGGCTGACTCCAGGGCAGTGACGCCGAGGATCGGTTCCGCGCCGGGCTCGCCGAAGATGATCGTGTTGGCCACGGCGTCGCCCATGAACTCGATCAGCCCGAAGGCGATGTCGACGGTGATGGTGCGTCCATCGGCCAGTTCGTACACCCGTCGCCGTTCAGGTGCGAGTCCGATGGCCTCGAGGCATGGCCGCGGCACCAGCGAATCGGTCGCTCCCGTGTCGACCCGGAACAACCCCTCCCAACTGCGGTCGCGTTCCGCGATGTTCCGAACCGTGGCGGTGACGTGCGTGGCTCCCATCCCATGAACTCCGTTCATTTGCGCCACGCACGGTCCCGCGGATCACGCACGACGAAACTACGCTCCGGTCGACCACACGAGATCGAGCAGTACCTGCGCCTTGACTTCCGGGCTCCTGGCCTCGTAGCAGCGTGCCGCCGAGAGCAGCAACTCCACCTCCGCCCGCTCGTCGACGAGCCCTTCAGGCGGCTGCCGAGTGCTGCGCCCATCCGTTGCTGGGAGTCGAGATTGGCCGCCCGCTCGCCCGCGTCCTCACCGAACAGGTCGTGTGACCCGCCGGCAGATCGAGCACATCGAGCCGCTGCCTACAGCTCCTCACCCGAGAGTATCCGCCATACGCGCCGGTAGTCGCCACCGCTCAAGGCTGCGTCCGCGGGGCGCACCCGCCCCCAAGCCGCGGCGTCCATGTCCTGCAGGAACGCACGGGCGTGCCCGATCGTGTAACCCCGACCTGTCCCTCCATCCGCCTGCCGATACAGATCGCCCACCTGCACCGCCACGCTCCGGGGGACGGCGTTCATGCGCATGAGCACGCCTTCCTCGGAGCGAACCCCGTGGTAGACCATGGCGGGCAGGGCGCTCAGCCGTCTCCTGCCGTCGTCGTCGAGATCCTCGCCGGCCCCGGCCAGCGCGCCCAGCGCGGAGAGCCCCCAGGCGCCGCCGTTAGCGATGGCCCGGTAGATGGTGCGGCAGGCGTCGGTGATGGCGCGGGTGTCTCTGCTGTCGGCCGCCCTGCCGAAGTAACGGACCGCGATCTCCCTGAGCCGCTCGCCATTCACCCAATCCCGGGCAATGCCCGACAACTCGCCCTGTCCGCCGCTCGTTCCCACCGCGTCGGCGAACTGGCGCTTCAACTGCGGCACCCTGAGCATGACCCCGAACAGATCGGAGATCCGCCCCTCGTTACCGAACAGGCTGTCCGGCATCCAGTCGTCCGCGGTCAGCCGGCCCTCCAGCTCCCGCAACCCGCCCATCGCTCTGCTGACACCCTCCGGAGAGAATCCGGTCGAGTCCGCGAGTTGCACCACGCCCCGTTTGTCCATGCAGGCCGACGCGTACTCGCGCGTGGCCGTGAGCAGCGCCTCGGCTTGTTGCCTGCGCGCTGGGTCGGCACGCAGGGTCGCGTAGCCGTAGGTATGGCGCAGCAGTTGCTCCGAATCCGCCAGCACGGCGTCCAGGTTCCTCGCTTCCGCGCAAAGATGCGCCACGTAGCAGCGGAAGTCCTCCCACTGGTCCTTCCACAACACACCGGCGAGTCCCGCCAGCTCGCCCTCCCGCGCCAGTTCGTCCAGCAGCGTCACGAGTCGTGACACCAGCGCGCCGGTCGTCTTCTGAACGAAGGCCATCGTCTCGGCCCGATCTGTACCCTCCGCAAGGCCGACCACGCCCACCGAGTCGTGGCCGAGGCGCCCGGCGCGCCCCGCGAGGTTCCAGAACTCCCGGGGCGTCATCTCGACCTGTCCCCAAGCTCCGGGAAAGTGCCGCGACGCCAGGAACACGGACGATACCGGAAAGTCGATACCCTGTGCGATGGTCGTCGTGGCGCATAGCACCTTCAAGTGACCGCTCTCGGCCAGCCACTCCATGAGCGATCGTGTTTCGTCCGACAGACCGGCATGATGCACGCCAACACCGTGCTCCAGCATGCCGACGAGCTCGAAGTCGTCGGCGATCTCGGTGCGCAGGAAGTCCTGGACCAAACGGATGTCCGAACCCGGATCCTCGATGGCCGGCATCGACTCCGTCAGACGTCTCGCCATCGCCCACACCGAGTCGACGCGATTCGCGATAGCGACGCTCGTGCCGCGCTGCGACAGGACCGACGCCATGGCCGCGGTCTGGGTACTGAGACCCGCCTGCGAGCCCCGCTGAAGAACCGTGCTCCGCGGAACGCCCAGGGGACGAACGCCGTTCACTCGATGTGTTCCCCTGAGCCGCAGGGCCTTCGGCGTGACCGTCAGCGTCTCGAACTCGAGGCGCCACCCCGCGCGTTCCGACTCCTCCTTCGCGGCGCGGTAGAGGCCCAGTATCCGCTCGTTTGGCTTCCAAGCCGTCGTCCCCAGACTAATCGACCTACCGGCGCTGTCGTCCTGGGCAAGCCACCGCGCGATGTCGACGGTTCCCTCGACGAACGGCATCAAGAGCAGAAAGTGCGTCTCCGGACAGTCGCGCTGCACCGTGGCCAGGAACAGTTCGATGCGCAGTCCCCGCCCTTCCGCTTCCAGATTGTGCGCCTCGTCCATGACGAGCAGGGACAGGGGCCGCTCGATGCGCTTGTTGCGAATCGCCAGAGACAGCTTCTCCGGCGTGGCGATGAGCACTTCGAAAGCCTCTTGACCTGCGGCCAGCAGGTCGCCTTCGAAGGCATCGACCTCGACCGCCGACGTCAACTGCTCCACACGAATGCCGATCGGCTCGAAGTCCCGGCGCAACCGTCGCGTGATCTGGGCGCAAAGGGCGCGGGTGGGGGCGACGTACGCCACCCAGCCGCCCGCATCCCGGAACTGGTTGAGCGCCTGCAACATGCGGAACTCCGCCAGCAGGGTCTTGCCGCCCGAAGTCGGCATGTCGACCACGATCGCAGTCTTGGCCTGGTCGAGCTGGCCCTCCTCCAGCAGCGCCGCGCGCTGCGGCGGCAGGAGCTGAAAAATAGGCTGCGCGCGCTTCGCCAGCGACCGTACGAACGCCGTCGTCGCGGAGTTCACGCGCCGCACCGCCCACCACAGCGCGCTCCTGACCATGACGTGCGCCGACGCGTGCAAGCACCGCAACAAGACGTCGAGCACCGCATCGCCCAGCGACGACGCGGCCTTGATGGCGGCCTCGAAGTGCTTGTCGATCTCGACCAGCGGGTCGACGGCGTCACCCTGCAGCAGGTAGCGCGCCAGCGTCTCCGTCGCCTCGGCCCAGTGGTACAGGGCCACTAGACGCAGTGCGGTCACCCGATTCTCGTAGTCCGAACCGTCCTCGAACTGCCGCGCCTCGTGCTGCCGCTGGTCGTCGCGCAGCCCCGCGATGGTCTCGCGTACCCTGTCAAGGTCGTCCCAACCGCGCTTGCGGAACAGTCGTACCCAGCAATGAAACAGCCGGTAGAGCACGCGCGTGTCCCAGGGTACGTCCACAACACTCGGCGCCTTCAGGCTCTCCTCGTGTTCCGCGTACCAGCGCCGCAGATCCGGCCAGCGGTCGCCGCAGTACGCCAGCGCCGACAGCCGCAGCACGAACAGCACGCGGTCGAGAGGTCCGCCCGACACGTGGCCGAGGCGCCGAAACTCGAACGCCTTGTGCGACGCCGCCATTGCCTGTTCCCTGAGCCGGTGATCGAGGCCGCTGCGATGCACGAGCGCTTCGAGCCCCTCGACCGCAGCCAATTCGAAGGCCAACGCCACCCGGTCCAGCAACTCCTCGTCATCCCGATCGGCATCGCTTCCGCCGTGATCCGGAGCGAAGTTGAACGCGATCTGGCGGCCTACGTTCTCCTGTGCCAGCCGCTCATCCGCCAACTGCTCCGCTCGCTCAAGGTCGCGCTCGCCGATCGCCGATACCGCCCAATGGGTGCGGAGCGCTGCCAGCGTCTCCGCCGTGACAATCATGCCTCGCCTCCACGAACAGCGGACCGAACGTCATCAGCCAAGCTGCCGATTCGGCCATCCGGCAGGTACAGCCCGATGAGTGCGATCAGCGTGGCATCCGGGCAGCCAGTCGCGAGCTCCGCAACCGCGCCTTGCAGGTCCCGTTCGCCAGGAGGCGCGTCCCGTACCAACACGCCGTACAGCCGAACATCGCGGCTGTCACGCAGATAGCGCATGGCTGCCCCCCGGAAGCGCTCACGCCAACCGGCGTCCCTCGATCGCATGGCCAGATATCTCACCGCCTGGTCGCGTAGCGCAACGTGGTCGCGCAAGTCTTCCAGTTGCCGCCGAAGGCCCGACCGACCGCCCATCACATCCGGCGGGTACCTGTCCTGCGCCGATGTCTTTACCTCGCCAAACGTGAAGCGGTCGCCGTCCGGCATTCGGACGAACCCTACGAGATCCGCACCAGGCAGACTCGAACCCGGCCGTCGCACGTCGCGACCCACCGGCCAGGGAAAGAAACAACCGCGTCGATGACTCAGGTAGGCCTCCGCGATTGCCTCACCGACCCGCCAATTCGTAAGGGAACCGTGCCCGGTCGCTCGCTCCACCCGCCGCGCCGACGCCGAGTACGCACCGTCAGACCCAACTCTGATCAGTCGTCCAGTCGGTCCCTGCTCGAGAGCCAGCGCCCCCTCGATACCCGTTATCGAGAACCCGCTCTCCAACAGCGGCGAAAGAGCCTCGCCCACCAGCATCGACCCTGCGTCGTCACGAAGCAGCGCCGCTACCGGCCCTGCCAACGCGCCGTCCAGTTCGTCGGCGGTCCACCGGATGCCGGTTCCGGTGCACGGCTCGGCTCCCAGCTCGTACTCCACCACGCCGCGTGCGACGCCAGCCACCGTCCCGCCGGCGCCGTGCTCCCCGCCGTTCGCCATGCTGTACCCGTTCCTCACGCGCTGCCGAGACGCATGGCCGCGATATCGTAGTACATGTGGAGCTTCTCGTGCCCCTGGATGACCTGCTCCGGAAGTCGCGCCGCCACATCGACGATCGCCCGATAGTCCGGTGTGTCGTGGCAGCGCCTGAAGCCGGCGCGTACGGCCTCCGCCCGGAATCGCCTGGTCTTTCGCCTATTGCTCCTCCGGTATTCCTCGAACTCTCCAAGCAGGATGCGAAGGCGCCTCTTCTCCAGATCGCCTTCCTTCTTCGCATCCGGACTGAACAGGATCTCGAGCCAAGGCGTCCGTCCTCTGCTCACGGCAGCGCGAACGTGACCAGCATATTGCTGCCGGTCGGCGCCTCGAGCTCCGGGGCGTAGGTGCGCAGCCGGTTGCCGACGCCGCCCACCGGCACCGTGAGGTACTGCCGGCCGTCGGCCTCGTAGGTCACGGGGTAGCCGCTGATCTGGCTGCCCAGGATCGTCTCCCACAGGACCTCGCCGGTCTCGGCGTCGAAGGCGCGGAAGCGCCGGTTCGAGTCGCCGAAGAAGACGACGTTGCCGGCGGTGGCGAGGGTGGTGCCGGCGTTCGGGGCCCGCTGGCTGTAGCGCCAGACCTCGCGGCCGGTGGAGATGTCGATGGCCCGCACCTCGGTGAGGTCGCCCTCGGGCCCGATGTCGGGGTCGGGAATCGAGAACCGGGGGCCGGTGCCCGAGACGGTCCGCGGGTTGAGGGTCTGGTTGAGGCAGGAGCGGTTGATGGGGACGTAGAGCAGGCCGGTCACCGGGCTGTACGACCATGACCACCAGCCCTTCACGTTGTGGCCGCAGATGATGAACTGGTCGCCGGCCTCGCGCGCCACCAGATCCATGTTGATGGTGGTCGTGCCGGTCTCCACGTCGACGTCCGAGATGACGAAGCGCTCGGTGCTGTCGAACGGGAACGGGTCGGCCCAGAGGAACTCTCCCGTCTCGCGGTCGTTGACGAAGAGGCCGCCGGGCTCGCCCAGGACCACGACGATCTTGCGCTCCTCGGCGGTGCCGGCCAGGTTCGGGTTGATCCAGCGCGCCGCCTCGGGGTCGGGATTGACCACGGTGTCGATGAGGGTGCGCTCCTGCACGAAGTCCTGGTCCCAGTCGTCGCAGGGGAGGTACTGGTAGTACCAGTCGATGGCGCCGGTGTCGGCGTTCATCGCGATGGTCGAGTTGGAGTACAGCTCGCAGGGCGAGCGGTCGCCGACGTCCCAGGTGCCGCGGCGCATGAGGCGGGTGTAGGGCAGGGGCACGGCGACGCCCCAGAACACCCGGTTCAGCTCGGGGTCGAAGCTGCCGGGCACGCCCCACGGCGAGACGTGTACGCGGTCGGCCGTCGGCACCGCGCCCCACGTGGCGCCGCCGGGGTCGTCGGCGCCCGCCGCGGTGTAGGTGCGCCAGCGCTCGAGACCGTCGCCGGCGTCGTGGGCGGCGACGAAGCAGCGGGCGTCGAGGCTGGCGGGGCTGCACGTCCGCCCGCTGACCACCATGCCGTTGACGATCGTCGCGCCCGACGAGTGGGTGATGCCGTCGCGGTAGTCGGCCGTCCGCGACTCCCAGTCGAGCTCGCCGGTGCGGGCGTCCACGGCGATGATGTGGGCGTCGGCGGTCAGGTGATAGACGTGGTTGCCGTAGAGGGCGAGGTTGCGCGTGCGGGCCCCGAACTGCGCGTACTCCCGGATGTCGTCCGGCTGCTCGCGCCGGTACTCCCAGATCAGGTCCCCGGTCGTCGCGTCGAGCGCCTGCAGGTGGTCGTAGCCGGGCTGGGCGATGTACATCACGCCGTCGTAGACCAGCGGCCGGATCTCCTGGGCTCCCTCTTCCATCGCCCGCATCCACGCGAGGCGGAGCCCGCCGACGTTGTCGCGGTCGATCTCGTCGAGGGGGCTGAAGGCCTGGAAGTCGTAGGTGCGATACGCCATCAGCCAGTCCGCGGGGTCCGGGTAGCGGAGCATCTCGTCGGTGATGGGCACGAACTCCTCCGTCTGGCCGGCCGCGGCCGGCGGCGGGAACGCGGCGCACGCCAGACCGGCCAGACCGGCGAGAACGACGACGGTTGCGAGTCTCGGTTGCGGCATGGTTCTCTCCCTGGTTTGCGGTTCAACGGCGAGCGGCTCGGCACGCCGGCGCCGACCATCGTCGACTCGTCCGGCCCTGTTTCCGGGCAGGCCGAGCCTCGATTCTACGACGACGGCGCCGCCCCGCCGCGGGTTTCGGCGCAACGAGTCGGCGGACCCGGCGAAGGAGGCGATCTCCCGCTGACCACGCGCGGTTCCGCTCCGCGGTAGCGACCGCCCGGAACTCCGGGGCCCGGCGGCGGAAGCCCGGGCGCAGCCCACCGCGACCCCGTACGGGAGCTCAAGGCGATTCGTGAACGGTCGACGGGCGGCGCAGGGGGTGTCGCCAGCGCAGGTCGGCAAAACGGCTGAAATCGGCGTCGGTCGACACGAGCGTGCAACCGTGCTCGATCGCGACCGCGGCATGCTGCGCATCGGCCACCAGCTTGCCGGCGGCCCCCGCGCCGCGGCACAGCCGTTCGAAGATGGCCATGTGTTCGGGACCGGGACCGACGACGCGGGCGGTGGACCGGTCGGCCAACTCGGCGATGAAGGCGAACACCTCGTCGGCCGTCGACGGGCGCTCGAAGATACGCGGGTTGGTGACGATCCGGACGAGCCCAGACAGCACCGGGACGGAGAGGGCGAACGGCTCGGGACCGGTCGCCAACCGCGTGAGCCAGGCCGCGTACCGGTCGTGCTCGGGAGTCGAGTCCTCCCGGTGCGCGTAGATCAGCACGTTGACGTCGGGAAGCAGCATCGCCGAGCCCGCGTCAGCGGTCCCGCCGACCGAAGCGCCGCTCGTCGTCATCGACGTCGAGGGCGCGCGGCTGGTCCAGATCGATGCCCGGACGTGGTCCGCCGCCGCCGACCGAGACCAGCCGGAACGGCTTGGGCACCGACGGCTCGGTACGGACGAGGGCGTCGGTCAACGTATCGGCGATGAACGCGCTCACGCTGACCCCGCGGACCGCCGCCGCCCGGCGCACGCGCGCGGCGAGCAGATCGTCGAGGGAGATCGTCGTGCGCATTATGCACAGCATAACAAGGATGTGCCATCGCATCAATGCGGTTTGACGGCTCGCATCCGGGGACGGCACGATCATGGCAATGCATGGCGACGAGGTCGAAGGACAGATTGCCCGGTGGCGGGAGCACCTGCGCCGGCGGCAGGCGACCCCGGCATCCGACGTCGAGGAGCTGGAAAGCCACCTGCGCGGCCAGGTGGCGGCGCTCGTCGGGGCCGGACTCGCCGCCGACGAGGCGTTCCTCGTCGCCGTCAAGCGGCTGGGCAGCCTGGACGCCGTCTCGCGCGAGTTCGCCCGCGAGCATTCCGAGCGTTTGTGGAAGCAGCTCGTCGCCGGGGAGGACGCAACGGGCGCCGCGGCGGCGGCACGCGGCCGCCGCGAGACTCTCGTCGTCGTCGGGCTGGCCCTCGCCGCGGCGCTCGCCATCAAGCTGCCGCCGCTCTTCGGCCAGCCTCCCATGGACCCCGACCAGGAGCTCCCCGAGTTCTACTTCCTGAACCTCAGCCTGTTCGTGCTCCCCCTGCTCACCGGCTACTTCGCCTGGAAGCGCGGGCTCGACCGGGCCGCCTGCCTGTGGCTGGCCGTGCCGTTCGCGGCGGCCGCCGTCTTCGTCAACAGCGTCCCGTTCACGCCGGGCGGACACACCCAGGTGCTGGCCGCCCTGCACCTGCCGATCGCCCTGTGGCTCGCCGTCGGCGTCGCCTACGCAGCCCGCCGGTGGCGCACCGGGGCCGGGCGCATGGACTTCGTGCGGTTCTCGGGCGAGCTGTTCATCTACTTCGTGCTCATGGCCCTCGGCGGCGGCGTGCTGACGGTCTTCACGGGGGGCATCTTCGCGGCCATCGGCGTGAACCTCGAGCGTGTGATGGTCACGTGGATGCTCCCCTGCGGCGCGATGGGGGCGGTCATCGTCGGGGCCTGGCTGGTCGAGGCGAAGCAGAGCGTCGTCGAGAACATGGCGCCGGTCCTGACCCGCGTGTTCACGCCGCTGTTCACGGCGCTGCTGCTGGCGTTTCTCGCCACCATGCTGTTCACGGGCCGCGGCATCGCCCTCGACCGCGAGGTCCTGATCGGCTTCGACCTGCTGCTGGCGCTGGTCCTCGGCCTCCTGCTCTACGCGGTGTCGGCGCGCGACCCGCAGGCCCCGCCGGGCCTCTTCGACGGGGTGCTGGTGGTGCTGGTGGCCAGCGCCCTCCTCGCCGACGCGGTGGCCCTGGCCGCCATCGCCACCCGCATCACGGAGCTCGGCTTCAGCCCGAACCGGGTGGCGGCCCTCGGCGAGAACCTCGTCCTGCTCGTCAACCTCGCGTGGTCGCTGTGGCTGTACGCGCGGTTCCTCGCCGGACGCGGCCCGTTCGCGGCCGTCGAGGACTGGCAGACCGCCTACCTGCCGGTCTACGCGGTCTGGGCGGCCGTCGTCGTGGTGGTCTTCCCGCCGCTCTTCGGCTACCAGTGAGGTATAGTCCACCCGGCGGGCGAGCCGACAGCCTCGGAGCTCCCGCAGGATAGCCGGAGGGCGAGCAGAGCCGCGGTCCACGCTCTCCGGACCGGCAGTCTGCGCCCGGAACCGTGCAGACTCCCGGCGGGATTGGTCGGGCGTCGATTGTCGCGCCGCAGAGCTCGCGTCCCGAGCCTCCAGCCCGACCGAAGGTCGCGCGGCGATGCCCTCCGGACCAGGGCGACATGATGGCGCTGGCGGACATGATTGCTCTCGCAGTCGGGCTCGGCATCCTGGTGGCGGCGCTGTACCTGGTCGTCGCGCGACGGCGGCAACCGCGGGACATCCGCCAGCGGATCTACCGCCGGCAGGACGGACGCTGCCGCGACTGCGGGCAGACGATGGAGGAAGGGTGGCTCAAGCTGGACGAGCCGCCCGGCGGCGAGCCGGAGCTCGTCTGCTCCGTCTGCCACATGGCGCGGCACGCCTGAGGACGCTGCCGCTGCTGAGGACAAAAGGCGGTGGAGGAAGGGTGGCTCAAGCTGGACGAGCCCCGGCGGCGCGCCGGAACTCGTCTGCTCCGTCTGCCACATGACGCCGCACGCCTGAGACACGAGGAAGAGAGAAGGCGCCGCGCCCCGGCGGAAACCGCCGTATCACCGCGCTCGCGCCCGCCCCCCGAGCCCGGCCGGGAACCGCCGCATCACCGCGCTCACGCCGGCCCCGGCCCGGCGCCGCCTCCCGCGGGACCGCCGGGTCCCGACGATTCCCGCGCTACGGGATCGGCGCGAACGGCACCGCCGGCTCCCGCACGCCGGGGTGGCCGGCCTCGACACGCTGCCGCGAGACGAGCGCCGCCGCCTCGAGGGCCAGCTCCTCGTCGGCCCGGCCCGCGTGCAGCAGGTTCACCATGGCGTGGTTGCCCTCGTGGCAGGCGTACTCGAAGAGGGTCACGTCGGGGGCGGACCGCTGCATGGGAATCGCGACCGTGTACGGCGCCGCGAAGGTCTCCGGGTCCTCGACCGTCACCCGGTAGTCGATGGTGTTGGCGTCGACCAGGGTGAACCGCTCGACCAGGGTCAGGGTCTCGCCCGACATGCGCGGGCCGGTCGGGGTGACGTGCGACGGCTGGTAGTCGCCGCCGTCGAGCTTCCCGTTGAAGTGGCGGGTCTCGACGACGAGGGTGTCGCCCTCCCAGTACCCGCGCGCGTCGCCCAGCCACTGGCGAATGTCGCCGTCGGCGTGCGGCCGTCCGTCGAGGGGCACGATGCGCGCCTCGTGGATCATCTCCATCAGCAGCACGAAGTGATCGGGGGTCTGGAAGATCTGGTAGTTCGCGTTGTACAGGGTCGGGATCATCGCCGTCGGCAGCGTGCGCGAGATGCAGCGCTCCCAGTTGTTGCGGTCGAGCCACGAGTCGGCCTCGCCGCGGCCCTCGCGCGCCGCCTCTCGGGCGATCAGCCGCTCGACGCCCTGCTCGGTCATGCGGATGCGGCCGTCCGGCGGGTCCACGATCAGCGCCTCGCGGTCGATGCGGCCGGCCTGCTCGAGCCAGCCGGCACCGGTGCCGCCGGTCGCCTCGATCACCGCCCGTTGCGCGCGGCGGCTCAGCGCCCACTCCTCTTCCGTGAGCCGCTCCAGGGGCGTGGTCGTCGAGTTGTTCCACAGCCCCTGCAGGTCCGGGTCTCCCCAAGGCGTCCGGGGGACCGCGGAGCCGTCCGACTCGATGCGTTCGGGAACCCACTGCCCCGCGGCGGGGACCGCCGCCAAGGTCGCCGCCAACACCGCAACCGCGCCGGCCATCCACCTCATCTTCATCTCCAGACCTCCAATGGCATACCCGCCGTCGCGAAGCGGCAACGTCAACGCGCGTTCCGACGAAGCGTACGGCGGTTACGGGTTCCCGGATCCGCCGGCGGTGGGCCGCGGCAAACCCTCGGCGAGCATTGTCCGCAGCTCGACTATCGCCTGCTCGACATGGCGGAGCCGCTCGTCCAACGCGTCCAGGCGCGGGCTCAACTTGTCGCGCCCCTGCCGGAACAAGGCAACGAACCCCACCACCAGGGTGGCGACCACTACCATGGCATCAGGAGTCATGGTTCCCCCTCTCGGTCAATTATGTCCGAGAAAGCGGCCCGGAGCCGCACCCCCGTTACGGGTGACAACCGCGGTTCACGCCGCCCCCCGACATCGCGACGCCCGGGACTGGGGCCGCACCCGCGGTCATGACGACCCGGACCCGCGGTCCTTGTATTCCGGCCAGGGTATCCAACCGGCGGGAGTCTCGAACCCCCACTGGCGGGTCCGCCGGCCGCGCACCACGATGGTCACGGGCCGGCGCGCCGGGTCGATTTCTACCCTATGCAACCAGCGTGCCGGACGCACGCGGACCGCCCCCGGCGGATGCCACCGGCGGGCCGGCGTCCCGGCCGGCCCCGGGATGTGCTCCCAGTAGCCGCCCCGAAGGATGAACGTGAGGAACCACCACGGGTGGTCGTGCAGCGAGTCGTCGTCGCTGGCGTGGAACCAGTGGACGTAGACGCCGAACCAGCGGCAGGAAACCACGCGCAGCCGGCGCAGGTACAGCTCGCCCTCGTGGCGGCGGATCGACTCCCACTCCCAGATCCGGAATCGCCCCGACTCCGATTCCATCACGACGGCGGCCAGCCTCCGTGCCCTGGCAAGCTATCGGCGCGTGCCCGCGACGTCCCCGGCAGCTAGCGGCGGGTTCCCTCGACGTCGGTGCGGACGCTGAACAGCGTCTTGCCCGCGGTGACGTACAACGTGCGCAGGTCCGGCCCCCCGAAAGCGGCGTTGGTGATGGTGTCCTCCGGCACCGGGATGTGCTCGATCAGCTCGCCGGCCGGCGAGAACACGTGGACGCCGGCCACCGTGTCGAGGGTCTCGCTCGTCCCCCGCGTGCGGTTCAGGCCCGCCGCCACGTACAGGTTGCCGGCGCTGTCGATGGTCATCCCGTCGCCGCTGCGCCCGGGCAGGAAGTCGTGGAAGATGCGCATGTTGCCGACGGTGCCCTCCGGGCTCAGGTCGTAGGCCCGGATCAGCCGGGGGCCGCCCTCGGCCTGCTCGGTCTCGATGACGTACAGCGTGGTGTCGTCCGGCGAGATGACGATGCCGTTGGGCCGCATGACCTCCGGCTCGGTCAGGATGCGGGCGACGGCGCCGTCCGGGTCGATGCGGTACACGCCGTGCACGCCGGTCTGGTTCTCGGTGGGGTTCGGGCCCGGCCGGTCGGTGAAGTAGATTCGCCCCTGCCCGTCGATGGTCAGGTCGTTGGGCTGGTGCAGCTCCAGCCCCTCGAACGAGTCGGCCAGCACCTCGACCTCGCCGGTCGCCATGTCGGTGCGGGTGATGCGCGGCAGGCCGGTCTCGCCGTCCCCGCCCTCGCACGCGAGGAGGCGCCACTCGCTGTCGAAGATCAGCCCGTTGGCCCGGTTGCTGGGCTGGCGGAACGTGGTGAGCTGGCCGTCGGCGGACCACCGCATGATGCGGTTGTTCCCGAGATCGGTGAAGTAGACCGAGCCGTCCTCGGCCGCCGTCGGGCCCTCGGTGAACGCGACGGTGGTCTCGACCACGAGCTCCCGCGCCGGCGCCGCGTCGCCCGAGGCGGCCTCCGAGGCCGCAGGCGCGGCCCCGCCGCTCAGGGCGCCCTCCAGGCCGGCCACGCTGTCCTGCAGATCCGCGATGCTCTCGGCGGTGGCCGCCTGCTGGGTCTCCAGGCTCTCCAGCACCCGCAGGACGTGGGCGGTGCCCACGAACTGCGGATCGGAGCCGCCGCACGCGGACAGGACAGGCGTCAGGACCGCGATCGCGGCGATGGCAGATCTCTTCATCTGGGTGCTCCCCGGTCTGGCAGCCCGCGGCGAAGTCCCTGCCGCGTTCGAGCGGCGGCGCATCGCGCCCGACTGCGTTGCTCCTCGGTCGAATGTGCCCGGTATTCCTCTCTCGTCACGCCTTGCCGAGCGGGCGCCTCCGCTCCTGCCGGCGCCCCTCCGGAAGCGGTGCGACGCGGGATTCGCCACCGGCGGCCGAATGTGAAGTCGCCCGCCTACTCCGGCAGCCGGAACGCGATCAGCTCCGGCGGGCGCCCGCCGATGGTGACCGCGATGTACTGGCGCCCGTCGACCATGTAGGTCATCGGCGTGCCCAGGGCCCCGGTGGGCAGGTCCACCGAGCCCAGCTCCTCGCCGGTGTCCTTCGACCGCGCGACGAGCCGCGGCCCGCCGTCGCTGCCCCCGGCCGAGAGGGCGCTGACGACCAGCGTCTTCGTCAGCACCGGGCCGCCCACCCCGTCGCCGCCCAGGGGCGGCAGGTTCAGGTCGCGCAGCTGCGGGTGGTTGCGGTAACGGTCGCCGTTGCCGAGCGGCTGCATCCACACGTGGTCGCCGGTGTTCATGTCGATGGCGGTCATCCGCGAGTACGGCGGCTTGAGCAGCGGCAGCCCCTGGGGCATGAGGTTGCCGCTCCGCGACGGCCCCAGGCCGCGGGTCATCCGTTCCCCCTCGGGGGCGCCGTGGGTGTAGGCCACGGTGGCGCCGATCTCCGGGTCCGGCTCGTACATCGTGATGACCACCGCCTGGTTCCTCGACGGCACGTAGAGCATGCCGGTCTCGGGGTCGATGGCGGCCCCCGCCCAGGTCGCGGCGCCGCCGTCCGGCGGGCGCATCAGGGTCCCCTGCCAGCCGCCCTCCTCGCGCCGTGAGATCGGCGTGAAGAGGGGCCCGAGCCGGTACGGCTGCACCATCTCGATCGCGATCTCGCGGAGCTCGGGGGTGAAGTCGACGAGGTCGTCGATGGTCACGCCCTGGTACTCGAACGGCGCGGGCCGGGTGGGAAACGGCTGCGTCGACGAGACGTACTCGCCGGGCATGTTCGTCTCCGTGGGCACCGGGCGCTCCTCGATGGGCCAGACGGGCTCGCCGGTCACCCGGTCGAACGTGTAGACGAAGCCCTGCTTGCTCACCTGCACCAGGGCCTTGATGTCGCGCCCGTCCACGGTGACGTCCACCAGGTTGGGATGGGTCGGGAAGTCGTAGTCCCACAAGCCGTGGTGCACCGCCTGGAAGTGCCAGACCCGGTCCCCGGTCTCGACGTCGACGGCGATGATCGTCTCCGAGAACAGGTTGTCGCCGGGTCGGTCGGCGCCGTAGTAGTCGTTGGTGGTGGTGCCCGTCGGCAGGTAGACGTGCCCCAGCTCGTTGTCGCCGGCGAGCATCGACCACACGTTGGCGTTGCCCGAGTAGCGCCACGACTCGTTCAGCCACGTGTCGGCGCCGAACTCGTCGGCGCTGTTCGGCACGGTGTGGAAGTCCCAGGCGTGGTCCCCGGTCCTGACGTCCCAGGCCCGCACCCAGCCCGGCACCGCCTCCTTGGTGATGCGCCGGTCGGCGACCTGCGAGCCGTGGATCACCCGGTCGCGCACCACGATGGGGGGCGAGTGGATACCGTAGAGCATGGCGTTCAGGTAGTCGCGCTCCTCGCGGGCCGCCCGCGGCAGGCCGACCATGGCGTCGACGATGCCGCTGCCGTCGGGACCGAAGTCGGGGCAGGGCCGCCCGGTGCCGGCGTCGACGCAGACCAGGTAGCCGGCGCCGGTGCCCCAGAAGATGCGCTCGTCGCCCTCGCCGTCGGTCCAGTAGGCCACCCCCCGCTGCCGGAACGTGCCGGTCATCGGGGTGGTCCCCTCCTCGTAGCTCTTCGGGTTGAAGACCCACAGGGTCTCGCCGGTCACGGCGTCGACCGCCACCCCCTGCGAGATCGCGGTGTTGAAGTAGAGCACCCCGCCGACCATGAGCGGCGTCGCCTGCATGCCGCCGGGGCGCGGGGGATGCCCGCGCCGGTAGAGGTCGGGGTTGTCCTGCTCGAGCGAGGCGACGATGGTCTCGAGGTGCGCCCACCACTCGCTGCCGTCGGGCATCGTGCGGCTGACCATGGCGTCGACTGACTCCCAGCGCCACGCGATCTCCAGGTCGCCGAAGTTGGCGGCGTCGATCTGGTCGAGCGGCGAGTACTTCTGGCCGGCGATGTTGCCCGCGTAGCTGCGCCACTCGCCGTTCTCCGTGCCATAGGTCTGCCACGGGCCGTCCTGCGCCTGAACGGGCCCGGCGGGCGACACCAGCAGGAGCCCGACGAGCCCGGCCGCGAGACGTGTCGGCGTCTTCGCCATCGACTGAACCTCCCTCGACTCTCTCCCGAATCCGAAACCGCCAGAATTATACCCAGGAGTCCGCGCGGCACGCCCCGGAGTGAACGCCCTGCGCTCCGAAGGCGGCGCGTCGACGCGGAACCGGCGGCCCGTTCCCCGGCGGCGGCGCGCCACACCCCGGGGGCGGCCTCGCGGCGCGGTACCGCTGCCCGGCGACCCCGGCGGGACGGGCAACGACTACCGGTCACCGCGCCGGCCGCCGGAAAGGCGGGGATGATGGCCGTGCACGTCGGTCCGGGCCGCGGGGTTGGCGGGGGCCGACGCCCCGGCCTGCGGCCCCTGTCCCATGATCTTGACGGCGCCGTCCGCCACGAGCTGCTTCACGGTGTCGCCGCCGGCGTCGTGGGTCGAGATCTGGCCTTCCTTCCGGGGCCCCAGCCGCAGCACCTTCCCGCGGGACAGGTGAATCCTGAGGAACCGGGAGGTCTGATTGAGAATGGTGATCATCGTCTCGCGCGTCTCCGTCGCCGCTTCGATGATACTGCACCGCGGTCGCCGCCGCGCCGGGCCGCCTTTGCGTTTCCCCGGGCGACGGAGTATGCTGACTCTTCGCTCGCGCGGCGCGTGTCGCCGAGATCGGCGGGCCGTGTTACATTTCCCGCGCCAACAACAGGAGAGGCACACCATTTCTTCACGAATCTTCGTCGGCAACCTCAGCTACGAAACGTCATCGACCGAGCTCGAGAACCTGTTCGGACAGGTGGGTCAGGTCACGGAGGTGTTCCTCCCCGTGGATCGGGCCACCGACAAGCCGCGGGGGTTCGCTTTCGTCGAGTTCGGGGACGCCGCCTCGGTGTCCCAGGCCATCGAGAAGCTGGACGGGACCGAGCTCAACGGCCGCAATCTCCGGGTGAGCGAAGCCCGCGACCGGGCGCCGCGGCCGCCGATGGGACCGCCGCCGTTCAT
>JAJEEA010000549.1 GCA_022821235.1 Vicinamibacteria bacterium | reverse complement strand
GGCTCGACCTCGATTGCCGTCCCGGCCGCGGCGTCCGCGGCCGGCGGCGTCTCCACGACGGGAGACGGCCCGGCGAGAGCGACCACGGGTTCGGTGGCCGTGGACGGGGGCGCGAGCCCGATGGCATGCCGCACGGCGAGGTAGGAACCGACACCCGCCGCCGCGACGGCGGCGATGGCGATGGCGGCTACCGCGACTATCGGTTTCGACATCGGGGGTACGTCCTTTCTCTCTCTACGCGAATGATAAAGCAATTGTCGTGCCCGCTCGCGCGGAATCGCCGCTCCGAAGCGGCGCCGGTGGTTCCCTGCCCGCTGTCACCGGTGGTTCTCTGCCCACTGTATCGGTCGGGCGGGCAGTTTCCCGGCCGTGGGGCGTCATCGGCGGGTGACAGTCGGCGGCGGGAGGGGACAGTGTGGGAGACTGGGAGCATGTCCGCGGGCGAGCGGCCGGAGGTCATCGTGATCGGGGCCGGCATCATCGGCTGCGCCGTCGCCTGCGAGCTCGGCCGGCGCGGGGCGTCGGTGCGGGTGCTCGAGAGCCGGGACGTCGGGGGCGGGGCGACGCAGGCGTCGGCCGGCATCCTGGCCCCGTACACGGAGGCGGACCGGCCGGGTCCTCTCCGCATCCTGTGCGCGGAGAGCCTCGGGCTGTGGGACGACTTCGTGGGCCGCGCCGTCGCCGACAGCGGCCGGGACGTGCTCTACGAGCGGACCGGGACCCTCGAGGTCGTCACCGACGAGGCGTCGTTGCGCCGGCTGGAGCGGACCGGACGCGCCCTGACCGCGGCGGGGGTCGAATGCCGCCTGCTGACGGCGCGCGAGACCCGGGCGGCGGAGCCCTCCCTGGGGGCGGCGGTGGCCGGGGCCCTGCTGGTTCCGTCCCACGGGTTCGTCGGGGTGGCGACGCTCATGGGGGCGCTCCGGGAGGGCGGGGCGGCCCGGCACGGCGTTTCGTTCCTGACCGACCGGCCCGCGCGCCGCGTGCGGGCGAGCTCGGATGGCGCGATGGTCGTCGAGACGGCGGCAGGGGCGTTGACCGGCGATGCGGTCGTGCTGGCGGCGGGAAGCTGGTCGGGCATCGCCGCCGGCGACGACGGGGCGCTGCCGGTGCGGCCGGTGCGCGGCCAACTGCTGCAGCTCGCTTGCTCCGGTCGCCCGCCGGCCCGGGTCGTCTGGGCCCCGGACTGCTACGTGGTGCCCTGGCCCGGCGGGTCGATGCTGGTGGGGGCGACGGTCGAGGAGGCGGGGTTCGACGAGCGCGCGACCGTCACGGGGGTGGCGACCCTCATCGAGGCGGTCGCGGGGGTGCTGCCCGAGGCCCGCAAGGCCGGGTTCGAGGCGGTGCGGGTGGGACTGCGCCCGGGCACCCCGGACGACCTGCCGGTGGTGGGGCGCTCGGCGGCGGCGCCCGGGCTCGTGTACGCGACCGGCCACTACCGGAACGGAGTGCTGCTGGCCCCCCTGACCGCCCGCCTGGTGGCCGACCTGGTGCTCGACGGTCGGGAAGACCCGCTGCTCGCGGCCGTCTCCCCGGCCCGCTTCGAGGCGGCCTGACGGGCGCCGCGGGACGGCGCCCGCCGCCGGCACTTTCGGACCGCACGGGAGAAGTGATAATCTCTCGGCGGCGCAGGCACAGAATGCGTCGGAGCACCTCCCGGTGGGCGCCGCCCGCCGGGGCGGGGCGACCTATTCGTCGCGGAGCGAGACAGGATGGAACAGGTTCACTTTGCAACCCCGGTCCGCCGGTGGGCGGAGACTCGGCGGCTCGACGCCTGGCTGACGCAGCCGCTCGGCGTCTTCCTCGCGTTCACGGCGTTCATCGTGTATTCCACGTGGGCGGCGTTTCAGGGCGACCACTACCACTTCGGGCCGTATCTGTCGCCGTTCTATTCGCCCGAGATCTTCGGAGACTCGCCGCACAGCCTCCTGGGGCCGAGGCCGGGCTGGTGGCCGAATCCGGTGCCGTTCTCGCCGGCGTTCCTGATTCTGTGGGCGCCGGTCGGCTTCCGGCTGACCTGCTACTACTATCGCGGCGCCTACTACAAGGCGTTCTGGCACGACCCGCCGTCGTGCAGCGTGGGCGAGCCGCGATCGAGCTACCGGGGCGAGAACTCGTTCCCGCTGATCGTGCAGAACCTGCACCGCTACTTCCTCATCTTCGCGCTGGCGCTCCTGGTGTTCCTGAGCCTCGACGTCTGGAACGCCCTGTGGTTCGAGGACCCGGCGACCGGGGCCGTGTCGTTCGGCATCGGGGTCGGGACGCTCGTCCTCGCGACGAACGTCGTCCTGCTCGGCGGCTACACGATGGGGTGCCACTCGCTGCGGCATCTCGTCGGGGGCGGGTGCGACCGTATCGCGGGTCTGCCCATGCGCCGTCCGACCTACGACTGCGTGAGCTGCCTGAACCGCCGGCACATGCTCTTCGCCTGGATGAGCCTGGTCTGGGTCGGCTTCTCCGACATCTACGTGCGGCTCTGCGCGATGGGCTTCGTGACGGATCTCCGACTCCTGTAGGAGCCTGCGCCGCGGGGCGGCGCGGGGGTCTGTCGGATTGGGTCGGGCCGGGCAGCCGGCGCCGCAAGCGCCGCTGCCCGGGCGAAGGGCGCGACCGCCGCCCGGGTTCGTTCCTCCCGAGGGGGCGGCCGACGAACGGGGGCGGCGGGCGCTGGACGAGGGCTGCTCGGGCGCGCTGCCGGGGCGCCCAGATGAAGATTGCCGTGATGGACAACGAATACCAATCCTTCGAACACGACGTGCTGGTGATCGGGGCCGGAGGCGCGGGGCTGCGGGCCGCGATCGAGGCGTCGGCGGCCGGGGTCTCGGTGGGGCTCGTCTGCAAGTCGCTCCTCGGCAAGGCGCACACGGTCATGGCCGAGGGGGGCATGGCCGCGTCCCTCGCCAACGTGGACGACCGCGACGACTGGACGGTGCACTTCGCCGACACCATGCGCGGGGGCCAGTACCTGAACAGTTGGCGCATGGCCGAGCTGCACGCCAGGGAGGCGCCGGCGCGGGCGCGCGAGCTCGAGGCGTGGGGGGCGGTGTTCGACCGCACGAAGGACGGGCGCATCCTGCAGCGCAACTTCGGGGGCCACAAGTACCCGAGGCTCGCCCACGTCGGCGACCGGACCGGGCTCGAGATGATCCGGACCCTGCAGGACCACGGCGTCCACCAGGGCATCGACGTGCACATGGAGTGCACCGTCGTCGAGCTGCTGAAGGACGGCGACCGCGTCGTCGGGGCGTTCGGCTACGACCGCGAGCGCGGGCGCTTCCAGTTGTTCAAGGCCCGCGCGGTGGTGCTGGCCACCGGGGGCATCGGGCGCGCCTACAAGGTGACGAGCAACAGTTGGGAGTACACCGGCGACGGGCACGCCCTCGCGTACCGGGCCGGGGCCGAGCTGATGGACATGGAGTTCGTGCAGTTCCATCCCACCGGCATGGTGTGGCCGCCGAGCGTCCGCGGCATCCTCGTCACCGAGGGCGTGCGCGGCGAGGGCGGGGTGCTGCGCAACAGCGACGGCAAGCGGTTCATGTTCGAGGACATCCCCGAGCTGTACCGGAGCTCGACCGCCACCGACGAGGAAGAGGGTTGGCGCTACACGCAGGGCGACAAGCAGGCGAACCGCCCTCCCGAGCTGCTGACCCGCGACCACGTGGCGCGCTGCATCGTGCGCGAGGTCAAGGAGGGCCGGGGCAGCCCCCACGGCGGCGTCTTCCTCGACATCGCCTGGATCAAGAAGCGGCTGCCGAACGGAGCCGAGCACATCCGCAAGAAGCTGCCGAGCATGTACCACCAGTTCAAGCAGCTCGCGGGCATCGACATCACCGAGGAGCCGATGGAGGTCGGCCCCACCACCCACTACGTGATGGGCGGGGTGCGCGTCGACCCCGACAGCCAGATGTCGACGGTGCCCGGCCTCTTCGCGGCCGGCGAGTGCGCGGCGGGGCTGCACGGCGCGAACCGGCTCGGCGGCAATTCCCTCTCCGATCTGCTCGTCTTCGGCCAGCGGGCCGGGCAGTACGCGGCCGAGTTCGCCAAGGAGCAGACCGCGGCGAAGCCCGCGCAGGACCAGGTCGACGCGGCGGCGCGCGACGCCCTCGCGCCGTTCGGGCGCGCCGGCGGCGACGCCGAGGGGCCGTACCAGGTGCAGTACGACCTGCAGGACATGATGCAGTCGCAGGTCGGCATCGTGCGCACCGAGGAGGACATGCAGAAGGCCATCGACGCCTTCGAGGGGCTGCGCGCGCGCGCCGAGCGGGTCGGCGTGCAGGGCAACCGCGAGTACAACGCGGGGTGGCACACCGCCCTCGACCTGCGGAACCTGCTGATGGTGTCGGAGGCGGTCGCGCGCTCGGCGATCCTTCGCAAGGAGAGCCGGGGCGCCCACTTCCGCGAGGACTACCTCGAGAAGGACGCCGGGCAGGGCCGGGTGAACACCGTCATCCGGCGCGGCGACGAGGGCGGGATGCAGGTGACGCAGGAGCCGATTCCCGAAATCCGGGCGGACCTGCAGCAGATCATCGAAGACAACCGGTGACGGCGGCGCGCGGGAGCGGGCCGCGCGCCGGACGGCCGACGGCCGGCGGGACTATCGAAGACGACGGCGGCTGGAGGCGCGAGAGCGGACCGCGCGCCGGACGGCCGACGGCTGGCGGGATCGTCGGAGACGACAAGTGACGGCGCGCGCCGCGGGCGGTCCGCGGGCGCGCCGATCGGAGACACCGTGATGAGCAGCGCGACATTCCGGATCTGGCGGGGCGACTCGGAGGGCGGCGAGTTCCGGGACTACACCACCGAAGTGTCCGAGGGCATGGTCGTCCTCGACGCGGTGCACCAGATCCAGGCCGAGCAGGCCAACGACCTCGCGGTGCGCTGGAACTGCAAGGCCGGCAAGTGCGGCTCGTGCTCGGCCGAGGTCAACGGCAGCCCGAAGCTGATGTGCATGACCCGGCTCAACTCCCTGCCCCTCGATCAGCCGGTGACCGTCGAGCCGATGCAGGCCTTTCCGACCGTCCGCGACCTCGTCACCGACGTGTCGTGGAACTACGAGGTCAAGAAGGCCATCAAGCCGTTCGCGCCGCGCGAGCCGGACGCGGCGGACGGCACGTGGCGCATGGAGCAGTATGACGTCGAGCGGGTGCAGGAGTTCCGCAAGTGCATCGAGTGCTTCCTGTGCCAGGACGTCTGCCACGTGCTGCGCGACCACCGCCTGCACAGCGAGTTCATCGGCCCCCGCTTCTTCGTCTACTCGGCCGCCCTCGAGATGCACCCCCTCGACACCGCCGACCGCACCACGGAGCTCGCCGACGACCACGGCGTCGGCTACTGCAACATCACCAAGTGCTGCACCAAGGTCTGCCCCGAGGAGATCACCATCACCGACAACGCGATCATCCCTCTGAAGGAGCGCGTCGTCGACAAGATGTACGACCCCATCACGAAGCTGCTGCGGATGTTCAGGTCGTAGGCCGGGTCGGCGCCGGCCGAATTGCGGGGCAAGGTCATGGCTGGCATGACTCGTCGGGGACGGGCGGCGGTGCTCGGGTTCGTCATTCTGGCCGTGGGCTTTCAGACGGCGTGTGACAGCCCCATCCAACCAAGCCCGACAGTCGGTGTCACCCTGTACGAGCATCCCGATTACCGGGGCGAGTCGTACACGTTCAGCAGCGACTTCCACAATTTCGATGATCTGCATGGTCCCTGCGCGCGGATCTTCGATCCGTCGCAAGGGAGTTGGGACGATTGCGTCTCTTCCGTGCAGATTGCGGAAGGGTGGACGGCCACCGCTTTCGAGCGTGACGATTACGGAGGCCAGACTCTCGCCATCACCTCCGACATCAGGGACCTCGACGACGTGGCGGGTCCGTGCGGCGGTGATTGGGACGACTGCATCTCGTCGATATGGGTGACGCCCCCCGGCTAGTGCTGCGTCATGACTGAATGTTCGGGTTCGTGGGCGGTGATTCGTCAACGATTGCGGGCCCCAAACCCATATCCGTATCCGAAGATTGGGACGTGACGCACCACTAGTCGGTTGGGCAAAGTGAACGAAGCCGCCTCTGGCTGACGCGGACCGACTGCGAGAGGTGGTCCGATACGCGACGAGTTGCGGGAGGGTGGGTTCCGGACATGGCTGCGGTCAGTCGTTCAGTCGGCCGAGTTGTTCATCGCTGACTGACGGACCGCCACAGATGGCCATGGAGACAGAGTTTCGCAACGCGTCGCACGGGGCGGACACCGTGATCTACCGCCGTGACTGCGTTGATGGAATGCGGGAGTTGATCGAGCCGGAATCGATTGACGTGGTCGTGACTTCACCCCCGTACAACCTTGGCATCGAGTACGGATCCTATGACGATACGGTGCCGCGGGCAGAGTATCTCGATTGGATCGCGGTCTGGGGCCAGGTCGTCGAACGGGTCTTGAGTCGGGGCGGCTCCCTCTTCTTGAATGTGGGAGGCAAGCCTTCGGAGCCTTGGGGTCCATTCGAGGTCCTCGAACGCCTGCGGGAACGCTTCGTTCTGCAGAACACCATCCACTGGATCAAGTCGATAGCCATCGATGCCGATCTCGTCGGGGCGGCGAGCGGGATGACCCGCAATGTCGCCATCGGGCACTACAAGCCGATCAACAGCAAGCGGTACGTGAACGACTGTCACGAGTACATCTTTCACCTGACGAAGGCCGGCGCCGTCGAGCTGGATCGACGGGCTGTCGGCGTCGAGTACCAGGACAAGTCCAATGTCGGCAGGTGGGAGGCGGCGAAGGGTGATCTGCGGTGCCGCGGCAATACCTGGTTCGTACCTTACCGGACCATTCAGAGCCGGGACCGGGAGCGTCCGCACCCGGCCACGTTTCCGGTGCGGATACCGATGATGTGCGTTCGCCTGCATGGAGTCGGACGCGTGAGGCGAGTCCTGGATCCGTTCCTAGGCCTCGGACACAGCGCGCTGGCGTGCAAGGTGCTCGGACTGCCCTTCGTGGGGTTCGAACTGGATGTGGACTATTTCTCCGATGCATGCCGGATGATCGAGGCGTTCGATCCCGCAATGGCGGACGAACACGGCTCGAGTCAGTTGGCCCTCTTCTGACGTCACGCGCCGTCGAAGCCGCGCTGGTGGTCGACGATGTCCGGCTTGGGCTGGTCAAGTGCGGCCTTCACTCGTTTCCAGTCACGCCTCACGAGGTGTTGATGCGGTCAGGATCGCTGAAGGAGTCCGGGTTCGGCCTCGGGGAGTTCTACGAGACGAAGGGCTTCGGTGCCGAATGACCCGGGCCAAACACGTCGTCATCGTCGATCGGTCGGCGGGACGGTCCGTGCACGCGGGTTCCCGTCGCCGTGGCGTTGCCGGCCGCGGTTCCCGAGAGTGACCGCGCTGGCGCACAGTCTTGCAATCTGGGAATCTATTCCCATAATGCAAGGATGCGACCGCGCATCTACACGCGGCGGGTCCGCGAGACCCTGCGCCGGTTTCCGGCCGTGGCCATCCTCGGTCCCCGCCAGAGCGGCAAGACCACCCTCGCCAAACGCCTCGGGGGCGTCTACTTCGACATGGAGGCGGCCGGCGGCGCGGCCAGGCTGGATGCGGAGTGGGACGCCCTGACGCGGGGGCGGAAGCTGGTCGTCATCGACGAGGCGCAGCACGCGCCGATGGTGTTCACCCGGCTGCGCGGCGCTATCGACGCCGACCGTAAACGCAACGGCCGGTTCCTGTTGCTCGGCTCGGTGTCGCCGGCCTTGATGACGAACGTCGCGGAATCTCTGGCGGGCCGGCTGGGCCTGGTTCGGATGACGCCGTTCATCCTGCCCGAGTTGGCGGCGGGTCGTCTCGACGACCTCTGGCTGCGCGGGGGCTATCCCGACGGGGGCATCCTCGCGCCCGGGATGTTCCCCGACTGGCAGGCGCACTACCTGGACGCGCTGGTCAGCCGCGACCTCCCCGAATGGGGGCTGCCGACGCGCCCGCAGCAGACGATGCGGCTGCTCGCGATGCTGGCCGCGTCGCACGGCCAACACCTCAACGCGTCGCAGATCGGCGCCTCGCTCGCCCTCGACCACAAGACGGTGCTGCGGCACTGCGACTTCCTGGAGGGCGCCTTCCTGATTCGCCGACTGCCGCCGTTCAGCCGCAAGGTCCGGAAGCGCATCGTCAAGACGCCGCGCGTCTTCTGGCGCGACAGCGGGCTGCTGCACGCCATGATGAACGTCGCCGACCTCGATCAGCTCTACCGGCAGCCGTGGCTGGGCCAGAGCTGGGAGGGGTTCGTCATCGAGCAGACCCTGGCCGCCCTGGCCGCCGCGGGCAAGCGGGCGCAGGCGTTCTTTTTCCGGACCTCCGATGACTACGAGCTGGATCTGCTGCTGGACTGGGGAACCGACCGCTGGGCCATCGAGGTGAAGCTGACCAGCGACCCCTCGACGGACACGATCGGCCGGCTGCACCGGACCGCCGACATGGTCGACGCCAGCCGGCGCGTCCTGGTCTGCCGCATTCGACGCCCCATCGAGAACCGGAACCTGCTGGTCACCGGCCTCGCGGGCTGGTTGCGGCGGCTGCTGGCGTAGCGCCGCCCGGCCCCATGACCGACGCCGTGCAGGAGCCTGGCGATGTCTGACTCGTTCACGGGGGCCGGCGCGTTCGCATGGACGGCGCGGGTCAAGGGCCGGTGCTCCGGTCGATCCTGACCGGGCGCGGGTCGAAGCGCGTCACGGCGACGCACACCGCGACGTTGACCAACAGCGCGACCACCCCGGCGTGGACGTTCCACGGCTCGGGTTGTCCCGCCGCGAGGAGGCCGCCGTACAGGAGAGTGCCGGTGATCATGCCGGCCAGCGCCGCTCGCGTGGTGAGCCGGTCCCAGCTCACGCCGAGGATGAAGAGGGGGGCGACCTGGGCGAGGATCTCCATCTTGAGCTCGGTCAGGCCCCAGAGGGTGATGCGCGGGTCGAGGGCGATGCCCACGAGCACGGCCACGAGCACCCACGACACGTGCTTGCCGGCGCGGGTCAGGCGCGCCTCGTCGGCGCCGCGCAGCACCGTCGTTCCCAGCACGTCCTTGGCGAGCATGGACGAGAGGCTGAGGAGCACCGAGTCGGCCGTCGACATGATGGCGCTGACCACCGCGACGATGACGATCAGGCTGAGGACGTAGAGCAGCGGCGAGCTCGATCCCCACTCGGTGAGGAGGAGCGGCAGCACCTGGTCGCCCGCGACGGGGCCGGCCGCGGCCAGCCGCTCGATGGCGAGGACGCCCACGAGGAAGACGGGCCCGGTGGTGACCATCGGCAGGAACACCATGATGCCGAACGAGCGGCGCAGGGCGGCGCTGTCGCGCGCGGCGTAGATGCGCTGGACCGCCTGCGGGTAGACCGCGCCCGAGAAGCCGATGAGGGCGAGGGTGCTGAACCAGTTGCGGCAGGCGTCCCAGCCGGGGACGGCGACCTTCTCGGGGGCCTCGACCGCGAGCCACGCCGTCACGTCGGCCACGTGCGACGGGCCCGGCACCGCCGCGAGCAGCAGCCCCGTCAGGCCCGTCACCAGCATCAGCCCCTGCACGAGGTCGGTCCACGCGACCGCGCGCATGCCGCCGACGGTCTCGTAGACGAGCACCACGAGGGTCAGCAGCACGACACCCGCCCAGTAGGGGACGGCGCCGCCGGAGAGGCCGGCGGTGATGTGGCCCATCGCCATGAGCTGCGCGAGCAGGTAGTTGGAGATGGCGGCGATGAGGAGCAGGTTGGCGAGGAGGGTGAGGGCGGGCGAGCGGAAGCGGTGGGCGAGCCAGTCGCCGGGGGTGACGAAGCGGTGCTGCCGGGCGAGCCGGTGGAGCCGCGGCGCGTAGAGCAGGTAGGCGACGATGATCGCCATCATGAAGCCGACGCTCATCACCCACGAGAAGCCGAGGCGGTACGCTTCGCCGGGGTAGCCGATGAGGGTGTTGCCGCTGTACTGGGTCGCGTAGAGGGTGAGCAGCAGCACCGGGCCGGTGAGCTGCCGGCCCGCGAGGTAGAAGTCGGCGAGCGACTCGCCGGTGCGCCGCCGGCGCGCGGCGTAGCCGACCCCGAGGATGGCGGTCAGGTAGAGCCCGACCGCGATGACTGCGCCGCCGCCCAGGGAGTCGGTCATTCCTCGGGCCAGAGGCGGTGGACCACGAAGGCGGTGAAGACGGCGACTGCCGCCGTCGCGGCGAGCGAGATGACCACCCAATGGGGCAGCCCGAGCCAGATGCGCAACGGCGCGTCGCCCGGCAGGTACCAGGGGACCGATGCGCCGAAGAGCAAGACGTAGACGGGCCAGATCCAGGCGGGGAAGCCACGGCGCCGCTCGTCCACCGGTGCGCGACGCGGAGTGGGGGCAGAATGCGCCATCGCCCCGATCATCCGCCCCCGGCCTGGGGATATCAACCTTCAGTCGGATTCCGTCCGCCGGCGGGCGTGCTCCCGCGTTGGCTCGAGGCCGGCGTTGCGGAGGGGCGCGTGCGCCGGCGCGTCATCGACGCTCCCTGCCCGACATGGCCGCGGCGAGTTGGGTTCCGGAGTCGGTTTGCCGCGTCCCGGTGCGTCGATCCCGGCCGGGCCAACGCCGTTCCCGACATGTCTCGCGGCGGGTCGGCCACGTTCGGCGAGTCGAGCCGGAGACGGCGGCGGGCGACGGCCGGCGGGATCGGCGGTGTGGTGATATGGTGTCGCCTTCGACCGATCTCTCGCAGGAGGAGTGCTCCATGTCCGTGACGCGACTCGCTACGGTACGCGCCGTCGTCTTGTGGCTGGCGGCAGGTCTGGCGGCCCCAGGGGCGGTGGCGGCGCAGGATCAACCGCCGGAGCCGCCGCCGGAGGAGGAAGAGCAGGAGGAATCGGCTGAGGACGCTGGCGAGGACGAGGAGTCCGAGGACGAGCGGCCGCGGCGGGGCCGCGACCGCGACGACGGCATCGAGCCCTACGACGAGGTGATCACCGACGAGGCGGAGACCGACGAGGGCGTGTTCCTGGTGCACCGGCTCGACGACAAGGTGTTCTACGAGATCCCGGTCGACGAGCTGGGCCGCGAGTTCCTCTGGGTCAGCCAGATCGAGCGCACCAGCGAGGGCGTGGGCTACGGCGGGCAGGCGCTCGGGAGCCGGGTCGTCAAGTGGGAGCGCCGCGGCGACCGGGTGCTGCTGAAGAGCGTGTCCTACGCCATCGTCGCCGACGAGTCGCGGCCCATCGCACGGGCGGTCGAGGCCGCCAACAACGACACCATCCTGCGCGCGTTCGACATCGAGGCGCTGTCCGAGGCGGGCGCGCCGGTCATCGACGTCACCGCGCTCTTCAATACCGAGGTGCCCGAGTTCAGCGCGCGGTCGCGGCTGCAGGCGCGCGGGTTCGCGCGCGACCGGTCGTTCGTCGAGTCGGTGGTGTCGTATCCGCGGAACATCGAGGTGCGGGCCACCCACACCTACACCGCGCCTCCCCCGTCCACCGCGGGCAACCGGCCCAGGGTGGTGTTCCGCCGCGGCATGCGCCCGGGCAGCGCGACGGTGGTGCTGCACTACAGCATGGTCCGCCTGCCCGACGAGCCGATGATGCCGCGGCTCTTCGACGAGCGCGTCGGATACTTCTCGATGCGGCAGATCGACTACGGCCGCGACGAGCACCGCTCGCCGCGCCGGCGCTACATCACCCGCTGGCGGCTCGAGAAGCAGCAGCCGGACCAGGCGCTGTCCGATCCGGTCACCCCGATCACGTTCTGGATCGACCCGGCGACGCCTGCCAAGTGGGTGCCGTACATGAGGCAGGGCATCGAGGCGTGGCAGCCGGCGTTCGAGGAGGCCGGGTTCAGCAACGCGATCGTCGCGCGCGAGGCGCCGTCGGCCGAGGAGGACCCCGACTGGAGCGCCGAGGACGCCCGCTACTCGGTCATCCGCTGGCTGCCGTCGACGGTCGAGAACGCCTCGGGCCCCCACGTGAACGACCCGCGCACGGGGGAGATTCTCGAGGCGGACATCCAGTTCCACCACAACGTCATGAACCTGCTGCGCGACTGGTACTTCGTGCAGGTGGGGCCGCTCGACCCGCGCGCGCGCACGCTGCCCCTGCCCGACGAGCTGATGGGCGAGCTGCTCGCCTACGTGGTGGCGCACGAGGTGGGTCACACCCTCGGCTTCCAGCACAACATGAAGGCGAGCTCGCTCTACCCGCACGAGCGCGTGCGCGACCCCGAGTGGGTGCGCACGATGAGCCACACGCCGACCCTGATGGACTACGCGCGCTTCAACTACGTCGCGCAGCCCGAGGACGGCATCGCCCCCGAGGACCTGATTCCCAAGATCGGCCCCTACGACAAGTGGGCCACAAGGTGGGGCTATGCGCCGATCGCGGGGGCGGAGACCCCCGACGACGAGCGGGCGACCCTCGACGCGTGGGCGCGCGAGCAGGACGAGACGGCGTGGTTCCGCTTCTCGACCCCCGGCGCGCGCGGCGCCGACCCCGGCCAGGTGACCGAGGCGGTGGGCGACGCCGACGCGGTGGCGTCGACGGCGCTGGGCCTGAAGAACCTCGAGCGTGTCGCCGCGATGCTGCTCGACGCCACCGCCGCGCCGGGCGAGCCCTACGACGACCTCGACGAGCTGTACGCGCGGCTCGTCGGGCAGTGGACCCTCGAGATGAACCACGTCGCCGGGGTGGTGGGCGGCGTCGACTCGCAGCAGAAGCACCACGGCCAGGACGGGGTGCGGTTCTCGACCATCGCGCGCGACGTCCAGGCCAAGGCGGTGGCGTTCCTGAACGACCACGCGTTCATGCCGCCGGCGTTCCTGACCGACCCGGAGATCCTGCGCCGCATCGAGCCGGTGGGGGTGCTGAACCGGATCCGGATCAGCCAGACCCGGGTGCTCGGCACGCTGCTGTCGGCGGCCCGGCTGGCCCGGCTCGTCGAGCAGGAGGTGATCGACGGCGACGCCGCCTATCCCGCCACCGAGTTCCTGGCCGACGTGCGCGGCGGCGTGTGGAGCGAGCTGGACGGCTCGGAGATCCGCATCGACGCGTATCGCCGGAACATCCAGCGGGCGTACCTCGACCTGATCGAGGGGCGGCTCGGCGGTCCGTCGCAGGCCAACGGCGACGCGGGGCCGTTCCTCCGCGGCGAGCTGCGCGCGCTCGACGCCTCGGTCGTGCTGGCGCTGGACCGAACGTCGGACCGCGCGACCCGGCTGCACCTCGAGGACGTGCGGCACCGGATTGCGCGGACGCTGGATCCCTCGGCCGGCTCGGCCGCGGCTGCGCGCGGGAGGCCGGCGTTCGCGGATGGTGCGTTCCAGCTCGTCGACACCGACTTCGACCCGTGGAGCTCGTCGGCCGGCGACTTCGAGCGGTGCTGGCCTGACTATGCGATTCGCCTCGCTCCGTGAGACCGGTAGGGCGCGAAGAGACCCGCTCTACCCCGAGGCCCGCGAGGGTGCCGGCGGCCCGAAGACCGCCGGTGCCTGACGCGGCGCGGCGAGGGGGCCCGACGGCCCCGCCGACCCCCTTGCGCCGACGCCCCGACCGATCTTGCCGCGACCTGCGCCTCGCCTCCGCGCCGCAGGTTCCCGGCCCCGGAGAAGCCCGTCATGGAATGGCTGTTCAGCCCCGAGATCTGGATCGCACTCGTCACCCTCACCGTCCTCGAGGTCGTCCTCGGGGTCGACAACGTGATCTTCATCTCCATCCTGTCCGACAAGCTGCCGCACCACCAGCAGAGGCTCGCCCGCCGGGTCGGCCTGGGGCTGGCCATGCTGTCGCGCATCGTCCTGCTCATGTCGCTGAGCTGGATCATCGGGTTGACCGAGCCGCTGTTCGCGGTGTTCGGCCGCGAGGTGTCGGGTCGCGACCTGACGCTGCTCGGGGGAGGCCTCTTCCTGCTCGCCAAATCGACCTACGAGATCCACGAGAGCCTGGAGGGCGAGGAGGGGCGCCGATCGCGGAAGACGGCGACGTTCGCCGGCGTCATCATGCAGATCCTGGTGCTCGACGTCGTCTTCTCGCTCGACTCGGTGATCACCGCGGTGGGCATGGTGGACCAGCTCGGGGTGATGGTGGCGGCCATCATGATCGCGGTCGTCATCATGCTGGTCTCGGCCGAGGCGATCAGCGCGTTCGTCAACGAGCGCCCGACCGTCAAGATCCTCGCGCTGAGCTTCCTGCTGCTGGTGGGGTTCTCGCTGGTGGCGGAAGGGTTCCACCAGGAGATTCCGAAGGGCTATCTCTACTTCGCGATGGCGTTCTCGGTCTTCGTCGAGCTGATCAACCAGCGCACCCGGCACGTGACGCCGGTGCACCTGAAGAAGCCGATCGCGTCGTGAGCCCGGCGGGCGCGGGCGTTGGCCGCGGCTCCCGGGTCGGGTCGACCGCTCGGTCGTCAGATTCCGGTGCGCCTGCAGAAGCCGATCACGTCGTGAGCCACCATGCCCCGGCGCCGACCGCGAGCCCGACGATGGTGTCGGCGGCGTAGTGATAGCGCCCCACCACCGTCGAGACGGCGACCGCGCCGGCCGCGGCGTGGAGAGGCAGGACGAGGGCGGGCATCAGCTCGCCGGCGGCGAGAGCGGCGGCGATGGCGGTGGCGGCGTGGCCGCTCGGAAAGGTGTTGACCTGCACCGACGCCCGCTCGAGCACGGCGCGGTTCAGCCGCCGCAGGGCGAGGCCGCGCCGGTCCATCGAGCCGGGCGGCTCGATGGCGCGCGGGGGCCGGGTCTGAATCCACGGCAGCAGGCCGTAGCAGGCGAACGCGGCGAGCAGCACCGGCGTCCAGTAGGCGTCCGCCTCTCCCCGCAGGCCGGCGCCGTGGATCAGGGCGAACGTGACCGGGACGAACGGGTAGGCGAAGAGATACGCCAGCTCCACCAGCTCGAGCAACGGGGCCGGCGTCCGGCCCACCACCGCGTCCATCCGCAGCGCCCCGAGCAGCCGCCCGTCGAGCCGGAGCAGCCGGTCCTCGACCCCCGCCATGGGCAGCCGGAAGAAGAGCCCGCTCATCCAGTAGCCCTGCAGCAGGTAGATGCACGGCACCCAGTCGCGCGCGATCCGCATCGGGAGCTGCAAGCGGAGCTGGGAGAGAACGAGCACGAGCCCGATGCAGACCAGCCCCACCACCAGCACCCGGTTGCGCCGGTTCGCGGACAGCGGCTGGACGCGGGCGAGCACGAGCAGGTAGGCGAAGTAGCCGCAGACGATCCACTCGTAGGCGCGCACCGATTCATCGTGGCAGCCCGGCGCGGGAGATGCAAGCCGCAGGCGACCGCGCGACCCTCGGTCGCGTTGGGAGTTTCGCTGGCGCGAAACTCCTGCGCGGCAGTTGTCTGGCGGGTTGCTGGTGCGAGACATCTGGGCGGGGCAGTTGTCTGGCGCGGCTTGGCGGTGGCTGGTGCGAAGCTCCTGCGGCGCCAGGCGCGAAGCCCCGAACCGGAGGACTGCGGAGGGTGCGGTCGCGGCCCGATCGGCGGCAACGACCGTCTCCTCCCTGACGAACTCCTGCAGCGCGGGCGGCCCGGGCACGGCGAACCAGAGGACCGCGGACGGTTCAGCCCCCGTCGGCCACGGTGGCCGGCTGGTCGACGGGCGCCGGCTCCGCGGCGGGATGCTCGCGGGCGGCCGTCGGATCCGGTATGCGCCGGAACAGCCGCACGAGGAGGACCAGCGACACCGCGAACAGGGCCGCGCCGAGGAGGAACGGCGCCCCCGGAAGCTGGACCGGCGCGCGGGCCGAGGTGAAGTAGCTGAAGAGCCCCGCCGTGAACACGAGAGGCGCCGCGATCGCGGTCAGGCTGATCAGTGACGTCAGGGCGCCCTGAATCTTCCCCTGCTCGGAGGAGGGCACGGCGCCGGCCACGAGCCCCTGGATGGTCGGGTGCGCGACGCCCGCGACCGATCCCAGCACGATGATGACGAGGACCACCCAGCCCGCCGACGCGAGGCCGTAGCCGAGGAACGCGAGCATCGAGACGCCGATGCCGAAGAGAATCGCGCGCCGCTCGCCGAGGCGGGCGACGATGGGCCGGACGAGCAGTCCCTGCACGAGGGCCGCCATCACCCCGACGAGGGCCAGGGTGAGGCCGTTGGCCTGGGCGTCCCACCCGTAGCGGTAGCCGGCGTGCAGCACCCACACGTTCTCGAGGCCCCGCTGGGCCAGCGACGCGAAGATGAAGACCACCGCGATGCCCGCCACCAGGGGATAGGCGCGCAGCCGCCGCAGGCTGCCGAACGGGTTCATCCGGCCCCACGAGACGGCGCTGCGCTGGTCGGGGGCAGAGACTCGGGCAGCACGAAGTAACCGTACAGCCAGTTGACGAGGGCCAGCCCCGCCGCCACGAAGAACGGCAGTCGCAGGTGGATGCCGCCGAGCAGGCCCCCGAGGGCGGGGCCGAAGATGAACCCGAGCCCGAAGGCCACGCCCACGAAGCCGTAGTTGCGGGCGCGGGTCTCGGGGGTCGATACGTCGGCGATGTAGGCGTTGGCGGTGGTGACGCTGGCCCCCATGACCCCGGCGACGGCCCGGCCCAGGAAGAGCCAGCCGATGGTGGGCGCGAAGCCCTGCACGAGATAGTCGACGCCGAACCCGAACAGCGACCCGAGGATGATGGGCCGGCGGCCGAAGCGGTCGGAGAGCGCGCCGAGGATGGGGGCGCACAGGAACTGCATCAGCGCGTAGAGCGCGATGATGACCCCGTAGTAGAGCCCCGCCCGCGAGTCGTCGCCGGCCGTGAACTCCTTGATGAGCTCGGGCAGGACGGGAATGATGATGCCCAGGCCGAGGATGTCGATGAACAGGGTGACGAAGATGAAGATCATCCCCGCCTGACGGGTGCGTCGTCCGAATGCCATCGCGCTCCCCGGGGCGCCGCGGCGCCCCGATCTCCCGCCCGCATGGCGAGAGGGCCAAACTCCCAGTATGTCACGAGCGTCGGCCCGCCGGATTCATCCGGGGCAAGTCGGGACCGTCCGGGGCGCACGTCGGACGGCGGGACACCGGCCGCTGAAGCACCGCGCGGCGTCGAGGTTCTGGAGAGCCGGCCGGGTTGGGCGGGCCGCACCGCGTGAGGGCACCGTGTCGTTCGCGTCCGGACGGCCCGGAGGAGCGCGAGCGATTCTCGCCGGCATCCGGGCGGACGGTCGAGGTGGCCGGCCGGGTCGACGCGTTCCGGCCGGGCCGACACCGGGACCGCCAACTGACGGCGTCGGCGGCAATCACCCGGCGGGTCCGGCGCGCGCCCGGTCATTCCGCGGCGGGGCGGGAGTCGACTCGCGCTTCACGATCGAGACGTTCGCCCACCCGTAGAGGGCGGCGACCAGGGGGTTGATGAGGTTGAAGAAGCAGAACGGGGCGTAGGTCAGGGTGGCGACCCCGAGGGTGCCGGCCATGTACGCGCCGCAGGTGTTCCAGGGGACGAGCACCGAGGTGATGGTGCCTCCGTCCTCCAGGGTCCGCGACAGGTTGCACGGGTCGAGGCCGCGCCGCTCGTACTCGGCGCGGAACATCCGCCCCGGCAGCACGATGGAGATGTACTGGTCGGACGTGACCACGTTGGTGCCGAACGCGGTGGCCAGGGTCGCCATGGTGAGGCTGCCCGCGCTCCGCACCGCGCGCAGGATGCGCCGCGCCACCGCCTCGAGCTGGCCGGTCGACTCCATGACGCCCCCGAACACCATCGCCGACATGACCAGCCAGATCGTCGTCAGCATGCTGCTCATCCCGCCGCGGCTGAGGAGGTCGTCGAGGGCGGCGTTGCCCGAGTCGAGGGCGAACCCGTCGAAGAGGGCGATCCAGCACCCCTTGACGATCGCGACGGGCCGCGAGAGGTCGGGCTCGGCCACGAACGCCACGACCGTGTCGCCCTGGAAGAGTCCCGCGAAGACCGCGCCGGCCAGGGCGCCGGCGAGCAGCGCGGGGAGCGCGGGGACGCGCCGCAGCACCAGGGCCAGCACCAGGGCCACCGGAATCAGCAGGTGGGGCCCCAGCGCGTACTGGGCGTCGAGCGCCTCCAGCACCACCGCGAGCTCGGCGGTGGTGGCGGGGGCCGGGGCCACGAGGCCGGCCGCCGTGAACAGCACCAGCGCCGCCGCGATGCTCGGCCCCGTCGTCCACGCCATGTGCCGGATGTGGGTGAACAGGTCGGTGCCGGCGACGGCGGGGGCGAGGTTGGTGGTGTCGGACAGGGCCGACATCTTGTCGCCGAAGTACGCACCCGAGATGATGGCCCCCGCGGCCAGGCCCAGGTTCAGCCCCTGCGCGGTGGCGATGCCGACCAGCGCGATGCCGATGGTGCCGGCGGTGGTCCACGAGCTGCCGGTGGCGACCGAGACGAACGCGCAGATGACGCAGGCGGTGGCGTAGAACACCGCCGGCGACAGCACCAGCAACCCGTAGTAGATCATCGTCGGGACGACCCCGGCGAGAATCCACGTCCCGATGAGGGCGCCCACCACGAGCAGGATGAGGATGGCCCCCGTCGACACCGAAATGCTGCGGCGGATGCCCTGCTCGATGGCCGGCCACGCGTGCCCGTTGCGCAGGCCCACCAGGGCCGCGGCGGCCGCGGCGAGCATGAGGGCGATCTGGTTGGGACCGCTCGACGACCCGTCGCCGAAGAGGTAGACCGAGCCCGCGAGCAGGGCGATCAGCAGGCCGAGGGGTCCCAGAGCCTGAAGGGCGGTTGCGGGCCGTACGGTGTCGGGGGTGGGGTCGGCCATGCGGCTTCAGTCGGGGCGCTCATGCTAGCACGCCGCCGGGTGCTTCTCCGGCCGCGTGATTGCGCCGCCGGGTCGGACGCGCCGGCGCTCGGACTCGGCGCGTCCCCACGCCGTCGGGGCATCCGCTCGTTTTGCGTGACGCGTCGGGCTCGTCGCCGGCGCTCGGACTCGGCGCGAACCTCCGGCGCTCACCGCTCCCTGAAGATGTCGAGCGGCAGCAGCGCCGTCACCCCGACGTTGGGGGCGTCGACGAGCTGGGCGATGCGCAGGTCGACGGCGACGCTGGCCACGACGTAGGCCTGCTCGGGGGTCAGGCCGTAGGTCGCGGTCATGTAGTCGATCATGGCGAGCAGCGCGTTGCGCGCGGCGAGGGAGACGTCCTTCGACAGGTTGCGCAGGCCGGCGATGCGCTCGGAGGCGCCGAGGTAGCGCATGTCGGGGGGGACCTCGCCGACCGCCTTGAGGGGGAAGCCGGTGGTGGCGTAGAAGCGGCGCGAGGGAATGTCGAGAACGCGCGCCGGGCCCTCGAAGTGAGGCCCGCGGGTCAGGACGGGGCCCTCGGTGATGAGCCGCGTGGTCACGGTGAAGTCGGCGTCCATCTCGATCGCGGTCCCGGAGACCTCGCCGTCGCCCTGCGCGAAGTGGGGGTCCCCGATGGCGAGGCCGCACCCCGGGACGTAGCACTGGAGGTACACGGTGACGCCGACCTGCAGGTAGCGGATGTCGAGGTTGCCGCCGTGCTCGCGCGGCGGGAGGGTGCGCAGGCACTCGTCGGCGTGCGACCCGCCGGGGCCGCAGACGGCGGCGGGCGACGCGTGCAGGGCGTGGGGCGGGAAGCCGGCCCCGCCGAGGGCCCGCAGCTCGGCCTCGCGCGACAGCATCGCGGCGTGCTGCTCGGGGCCGGGCAGCACGGTGAGGATGCCGGGGAAGCTGGCGTTGGGGATGCGCACGCCGGGTACGTCGTCGCTGGCCGCCTCGGTGCGGTCGAGCCGCCACTCGGCGCGGAACGACCCGGTGACGTGGTCGGAGACGAAGCCGATGGGGCTGACCGAGGTGTAGCCGAAGCGCCCCGGGGCGATGTCGAGCAGGGTCACCGCGAGCACGTCGCCGGGCTCCGCCCCCTCGATGTGCACCGGCCCGGTCAGGGGGTGGACGGTCCCGATCTGGGCGTCCCCCTGGCGCGGATCGTCGTAGGTGCTCGCGGGGTCGAGGTCGAAGTCGCTGGCGTTGCGCACCCGGAAGACGATGGTCTGCCCCGGCTGCGCGCGCGCGGCCATGGGAATGGCGGGATGCAGCCGGTTGATGCACTCGGGGTCCTCGCCGCAGTGGCGTCCCTCGCCGCCGACGACGAGGATGTCGTCCTGGGCCGCCGCCGGGGCCGCGGCGGGCAGCAGGCACAACGCGATGCCCGCGGACAACCGCAGGATGAGCCGGAGGTTCGGATGCGTCCGTCGAGGGCGTGTCGCCATGGGCTGGTTCCCTTCGCGGCGCCGGCGTGCTGCCGGCATGGTTGCTGCAGTTCACGTGGGCCGCGTCGACCTCGATTGCCTCGAGAGGCGAAGCGGCCTGCCTTGCGCCGTTCCCGCCGCGGCCGAGGGCTCCCATCGGTTTCGTGAGTCTCGGGCGCCCTTCAGCCTCCCGCCGCCGCCCCCGGGGGCCTTCCAACGTCCGCCCGGCACGTCGCGTCAGGCCCGGACGCCCTGCAGTCCGCCGGCGCGCTCGTCGGTCTCGCTGCGCCGCGGCGTTTCGTCATCGGCTGCCGCTGCCTCGCCGGTCCGTGGCGGCGCTGTCGCGTCAGGCTCGGACGCCTTGCAGTCCGCCGGCGCCCTCGTCGGTCTTGCTGCGCCGCGGC
>JAJEEA010000535.1 GCA_022821235.1 Vicinamibacteria bacterium | reverse complement strand
CGGAAGTCCCAGACGCCCTGAATGTCGGGGGCGCCCCACGCGGTCCGCGGCACCGCCTCGTCGGCGGCCTGGCCGGCGGCCACGGCCGGGGCCAGCATCCCCAAGGCGACGGCGACGGCGATGGCCCGACCCGTTGCAACGCGGCTTCGATGGTTCATGTCAACCTCCTCGTCCACTCGCCCGCCAATCGTCGCCTCCGGCTCCGTTTGGCGGCCAATCAGCCTTGCAGAGGGGCCTGGCCGTCCAAGGCGCAGACTTCCTGCATGGATACGCATGATCGCCCACTTCGGCGATCGGAAGCAAGATGGGGCGGGGCGCGTTCGCGCCGCCCCCCGGTCCGCAGCCCGACAGGTTCCGGCAAGGGGGGGCAACAACCCCCGCGCGCAGACGGGCGCACGGCGGCAGGAATCGCGCGGCCCCGGCACGGCGCCCACAACCCGCGCTCCGCCGCGAGCCCGCCCGTCGACAGGCTGCGGGCTGCCGGGGTTGAATGGCGGGAATCGGAGCCGCGCGCCGCGACTCCCGGGCTCGGGCGAAAACCCCCACCCCCGGACCGCTTCGTGGCGTCGGGATCCCCGCGCACGCGTCAGTAGTCGGCCGCGTCGAGCGAGAAGCTGACGATCTCCTCGTCGTTCCGGGTGAGGACGTGCCGGTTGGCGTAGGCGGGATGCACCCAGCTCACGCTGCGCAACTCGCGCCGGTTGCCGGGGTCGGAGGTGGGCGCGATCAGTTGCGTGCGGCTGATCTCCTCGTAGCCGGCCGGGCTCAGCCGCGAGATGATCAGCTCGCCACGGTCGTTGTTGATGAACACGCGGTCCCGGTTCTTGACCATGAATCCCGAGACCCAGCGGCGCCGCTCGACGGTGGCCTCCTGGGTCTCCCAGATGCGCTCGCCGGTCTCGGCGTCCAGGCAGCGGAGCTGGCCGTAGCTGCAGATGCCGTAGATGTAGCCCCCGTCGATGATGGGGGTGGCGAGCACCGCGTGCAGGCCCTCGGTGCGGATCTCGCTGTTGCTGCTCCCCTTCCAGGCGATGGTCGCCCCCGGGCGGTCCTGGTTCAGGGCGAGCATCATGGGGCCGTCGTAGAACGTGGTGAAGAAGAGCCTCGCCCCCACCTGCACCGGCACCGCGACGGTCATGGCGCCGCCCACCACGTAGGGCTGCCGCCAGTAGACGTCGCCGGTCACCGGGTCGAGCGAGGCGACCTCCTCGGGGTTCCAGATGATGAGCTGCCGCGCCCTGCCGGCCTCGATGATGATGGGCTGCGCGACCCCGAGGTCGGCCTCGCTCGGGAGGGCCCGCCACAGCTCCTCCCCCGTCATCTTGTCGAAGGCGACGACGCGGGCGCCGGGCGAGCCGCCGACGAGGCAGATGAGCCGCTCGCCGTCGACGAGGGGCGCGCTCGCGAAGCCCCAGTCGAAGCCCCATTGCATGCGGTCGACGCCGTAGTCCTCGGCGTAGTGCTTCCGCCACAGGAGCTCGCCGGTGTCGACGGCCAGGGCCGACATCACGCCGGTGCGCCCGAGCACGTAGACGCGGTCGCCGTCGACGGTGGGCGTCGCCCCCGGCCCGATCTCCCACTGGATGCCCGCGTAGTCGGCCTCCCACGACTGCGTCCACAGAATCTCGCCCGTCGCCTCGTCGAGGGCGAGGGCCCGCTCGACCCCGCGCATGCCCTGCCGCGGCTCCCAGTCGGTGATGAACACGCGGCCGTCGGCCACCGCCGGCCCCGAGTAGCCGGCCTTGACGGGGGTGCGCCAGCGAGCCTTCAACCCGTCCTCGGGGAACGCGCGGAGGATGCCGGTCTCGGTCCACACCCCGAGGCGCCCCGCCCCGCGGAACTCGGGCCAGTCGTCGGCCGCCACCTCCGCCACGCCGCCGGCCAGGCAGGCCGCGCAGGCGACAACCGCGGTCAGTCTCGCGCTGGTCATTCGTGAATGTCTCCCGTCGAACTCAGGACGCTGTTTCGAATACCCATCCACCGGCTTCCGTGGGAACGAGGCGCCATTTGCTCCGGTCGGCGACAGTGCACGACGCGGGCTTGCCGCTACGCCCGGATGCGGCCCCTTGCCTGCGGCTTCCCGAGCCTGACCGCGGCGCGGCAACACCTGTCACCGTCCCTCCGGATGACTGGGTCGCGGCCTTGCCGAATGGCCGGGCCGCGGCAACGCGATCTCGCCACCGCCGTAGCGTGCGGGCCCGCGACGCGACCGGGGGCGGAGGGCCCGTCGCCGCTCGGGTCGGCGGCGCGGTCGGCCCGGGTCACCGGGCGGCCAACTCGGCGTAGAGCGCATCGACGGCGGCCGGCAGATTCGTCAGGTCGTAGTCGGCGTACCGCTCCGGCAACTCCAACTCCAGCGCCGCCGCCGCCTCGGCGGCGCTGCTCCCCGCCGCGAACTCCCGCTCCGCCGCAGTCACGAGGTCGCGGGTGAAGGCGGCGTACTCGGCCAAGTCATCCCAGGTCAGGAACCCGCTCCATGCGCGCGCCGCGCCCCGCTCGCGGCGCCCGCGGCCCGCGTAGGTCGAGGGAAACGGCCCGTGCCCGGTGATGACCCGGGCGACGCCGTCAATCGACGCGACGACGCGATCGAGCGTGTCCGGCAACGCCAGCCCGCTACCGCCCCGATCGAGGTCGATGACCGGGACCGCCCGGTCGGGGAACAGGCCGCCGAGATAGGCGACGCCCTTCGCGGGGAAGACCACCACGACGTCGCCGTCGGTGTGGCCGGGGCCGAAGTGGTACAGGTCGATGCGGTCGAGATCGTCGAGCAGCGAGTGGCGATCGGTGAACGTGGTCGTGGGCAGCCCCGGGCCGCCTTCCGCGTACCGGCCGTCGCGCAGCATCGCCGCCCGCGCGTTGGCGTGCGCGACGATGGTCGTCGCGTCGGGGAACTCGGCGTTGCTGCCCGCGTGCTCCTCGTGGGCGTGGGTGTTGACGATGGTGGTGACCGGCAGGTCCGTCACCTGCTCGATGACCTCGCGCACCGCCGCGCCCCAGCCCGGCGGCTTGGTGTCGATGAGGACCACGCCGCCGTTGATCTCGTCGATGAGGGCGAGCCCGTTCCCGCCTCCGCCCCCGAGGTGGTAGAGCACGTCGCGGACGTTCAGGGTGTCGATGCTGACGATCCGATCGGTCTGGGCGGCAGCCGGTCCCGGGGAGCCGACCGCCAGCACCGCGACGGCGACCGCGCCGATCCATCTCATGCGATGCCTCCGGCACATGGCGAGGATTGTCGGCCGCCGCCGATGCCACGAACACCTTGGCAGTCCGGTCGGCGGGGTCACGAGGTCGAGGATTTCAGGGCAGCCGCAGGGCGATTTGGAACAGCATCGCCAGCATGACCAGGGCCAGCCCGATGGACGCGCCGACCATCCACTTGAGGATGCGAACGTCGCCGGCGATCTCACCCATCTCGGCCGCGGCTTCGAGGGCCAGCTCGGGCGACACGCCGGCGTCCGTGTGCGCCGCGTAGGTCTTCGCAGATACGGTCTTCATCGACAACCTCGGTGAACGATGCGGCGCGGCGGGCGACCCGAACTGGATGGCTGGCGCTTCCGGAATGGCGCCGCCAAGGGTCACCGGCTCACCGGGCCACCGCAAGCCCGCCCGGCCCTGTGGCCATGCTACCACAGGGCGACGGGGCGGATTCCCGGCCCGGGGTCCGCCGCCTCCGGCCCCGCTCGCCGCCCAACCAAGCCTACCAAGCCCTGCTGGAACCTGGCGCCATTACTACGGCACAGACCTTCAGACTACAGCACGCCGGCCTCTTCCATCACCGCTTCGCACTTCCCGCGGATCTCGGTCGCCACCTCGAACGGGTCGCCCTGCACCAGCTCGGCCCGGAACAGCTCGACCGAGAGCGCGCCCGTGAACTCCTTCTCGGCCAGCTTCTGCAGGATGCGCACCACCGGGGCGATGCCGTCGCCGGGAATGATGCGCGAGTCGTTGTCGATGAGCTCGCGGGGGCCGTCGAGCAGGTCCTGGAAGTGGGTGTGGGCCAGCTCGCCCGGCTCGAGGAGGTCTAGGTCCTCGAACTTGCTCATGCCCGACCAGAAGTGGAAGAAGTCGATCATCGGCCGGACGGCGGGATGGTCCGCGGCCCGAATCATCGCCAGCGACGACGTCAGGGTGGACAGGTGGGTCGACGTGCGCGTGAACTCGATCATCGTGGTGAGGCCGAACCCGGCGGTGATCTCCGCCACCTCGCGGATGGCGGCCGGCGTCGCGTCGAAGTCGGCGGCGGTGACCGGCCGGTTCGTCACCGACGGCGAGTAGATGCGCTCGAGCCCCAGGCTCGCGAACTGCTCGCAACGTTCCCGCCAGGTGTCGAGCGAGGCCTCGCGGGCCGGCCCCGGAATCCACAGGTCGGGCAGGGCCACCGCGGCCGAGACCGGCGTCAGCCCGTTGTCGGTCATCACGCGCCTCGCCGCCGGCAGCGTGTCGTTGGCGAGGAAGTCGACCAGCAGCCGGTCGTTGAGCTCGACGTAGCGGATGCCGGCCCGCGCCCAGCCCTCCAGCGAGCCGCGGTAGCCGGCGGCGCGCGAGGTGTTCTGGTGCATGGCCAGCAGCATCTTGCCGGGCTCGGCCGATTGCGCCCCGGCGAGCCGCGCGAAAGGCACCGCCAGGGGCGCCAGCAGAAGGTTGCGTCTCGTCAGCATCGATTCCCACCCGTCATCGTCGTGAATCTCCGATCCGTCCGCTCTCCGTCGCCGGCATCCGCGAAACGCGAGCCTGCCCGCCCGCCCCCGACTCGCCGCCGGTCACTCGGCTGTCGCCCCATTCACGCCCCCGACCGACGGGGTTCGCCCCCGCTCGCGGGTCCGGGTACGGACCGGCCGGCGCCCCACGCCGCCGACCGCGGCGCCATACCGCCACGACCCGGGTAGAAGGCAGCCGGCGTCAACCCGCGTCCCGCGTCATGCCGCCACGACGCGGGTTGAAGCAGGGCAGCGCCCACGCCTCTCCGGCACGCCTGCGCGGCGATCAGTCGCGTGCCGCCGGGTCCGCCTCCGCTTCCTGCACCACCGCGCCGGCGAGGATGTTGTAGAGCCCGTAGTTGCCCTCGTGGCAGGCGTACTCGAACAGCGGCTGGTCGTTCTTCACCATGGGGATCTGGTAGCTCCAGGGCCGGTCCCAGGCATTCGGATCGTTCACCGTCACCTGGTACATCAGCGTGCCCTCGGACACCCGGGTGAACCGCTCGACGAGGTGCAGATCGGCGGTGGTCACGCCGCCCCGGAAGCTCGTCTCGCGCAGGAAGTTGGTCGTCTCCACCACCAGGGTGTCGCCCTCCCAGCGCCCCCGCGAGTCGCCCATCCACTGGCGCAGGCCGTCGTCGAGGCGCGGGCGCCCGTCGAGTGGGATGACGCGCGAGCTGTGCACCATCTCGTTGAGCAGGACCACGTGGTCCTCGGTCTGGAACACCTGGAGGTTCTGGTTGTAGCCCCCCGGGGTCATCGGCGGGCCGGAGTTGAAGCCGAGCAGGCAGCGCACCGCGAACATGCCCGGCCCGAGGTCCTCGACCCAGCCCCCGGGGGTCGGCGAGTGGCGGTTGACGCCGGCCCGCGCCTGCTGCTGCGCCTCCCGCCGCGCCGCCGCGTCCGCCGACAGGGGCGGCACCCGGCCGTCGGGCGGGTCGGTCACCAGCGACGTCTGCCGCGTCTCGCTGACCCTGTTGCCGGGGTCGAACCAGAACTGGTTGTAGTTGCCGACCACGTCCGCCGGCTCCTGGTCGTCGCGCACCGCGAACGCGGCGAGGCGATCGGCCTCGAACTGCGCCGCCTCCTCGGGCGTGAACACCGCCTGGTCGGCCAGGGCCTCGGGCCGCTCGAACGGGGTCAGGGTGCGGAAGTCCCACACGCCGTTCAGGTCCGGGGCCCCCCAGGCCGTCCGGGGCGCCGCATCGTCAGCGGCCGCCGCGGGCTGGGCGTCTGCCGCGACCGGGGCGAGAACGCCCGCCGCGAGGACGAGCACCGCACGAACCGTCACCGGATACCGCTGCATGATGGCCACCGGGTCCCTCCTGTGTCCTGTTCCGTACCGGTTCGAACTCTCGGTCGGCGCATCATCGCTCCGTTGTCCGCCGCCGTCAACCCGGCCGGAGCGGACGTGCGGCGCACGAGGACCACGAATCGGCAGAACGTATGATGAATGGATGGCTGAGAAGGCAGTCGATGTCGACCGGGAATCGCACGAGCGGTCCGGAGAGCCCTCGAGTCGGGCGACGATGCGCGCGCCCGCGGACGAACGCTACACGGCGTCGCAACTCCTCGATCATCTCGACGTTCTCCTGGCCGAGGACACGCTCGCCGCCCTGGAAAGGGTGCTCGACGAGCGTGAAGGTGACCGGCCCACCCCCGTCATTCTGGAGAAGTAGTCGTGTTTCCCGCCGTCCCGAAACGGGCTCGGCGGACACCCGTTCAGGACTCGTCGGAGTCGAGCTTGCCGAGGGCCCAGCCGCGGAACGCGTCGAGGTCGCCGAGGTCGTCGCGGATCGCCCTGTACGCGATGCCGTGATCGATGGTCAGGTAGTCGTGCACCAGGACGTTGCGGAAACCGGCCCACTCGCGCAGGCGTCGAGCCAGCTCGGCATCGATCTCGCCGGCCTCCTCCAGGCAGGTGAATGCGTCGCGGTTCGTCTCCGGCATCCGCAGGCCCGCATCGGAGATCCAGTGGTTGGCGAGGTCGATGGTCGCTTCCATCGCCAGGTGCAGGTACCGCGCGGCGAGATCGTGGATACCCGGGTCGGCGAGGTAGTCGGACTCACGCGCCCGACCCAGGCTGCGAAGGCGCCGCAAGTAGTCGTCCAGCGCGTCCAGCCGCCGCAAGAAGATCGCGGTATCGACCATCATGACGCGGTCGTCCCTCCCTGAGCCGGCGCAACCGCAGCCGGTTCTGCTCGCGCAGCCGGGGTTCGAGGTCCAGATACTCCCTGAGCGTGCGGCGGACGAAGCGCGCACGCTCGGCGTCGGAGCGCGCGTACAGCAGGACGCCGTCGCGGACGACGCGGTGTCTCAGCAGCGGGGGTGCGTGGTCGAGGAGCACGAGGTCGACGAGGTCGCTGCGGACGAACCGGCCGAGCGCGCCAATTACCCGGAACATCGTGTCCTTGACCGCTCCCGGCCCGGCTGTGCACGCGTCGCCGACGAGCACGGCGACGTCCACGTCGCTGTCCCGGCGGGCCGCGCCGCGCGCCCGGCTTCCGAACAGCCACGCGAGGCGGACCGTCGGCTCGGCCCGCAGGCCGCGCGCGAGGTCGTCGCACAACCGGCGATCGGGCCCGCGGGGAGCCGCTTCGGGTGTATCCACGGGGACACCAATCTACCAGAGATCGGCGCCGGACCACGGCCGCGAGAGCGGCCGCGGCACACTGAGCGTCCTGTCCGACGCCCGCGCCGAAGGCGCCGCGTCCCGCCGTGCCATGCCGGCGTGCGGGCCGTCCGGGAACGGCGGGAGCCACCCTGGAACCGTCCGCGCACCTCCCGCAGACTTCGGTGTCAACGGCTGTCGAGGATGCGGTTCCACGCGGCCACCTGCGCCTGCTGCGCGGCGAGCAGGCCCGACGCGTCTCCCTCGATCGTCACCCTGGTCATGACGTCGTTCTGCGCGACCGCGTCGACGACGTCCTGGCCCGAGACGACGCGGCCGAAGACCGAGTGACGCCCGTCGAGGTGCGGGGTGGGCCCGTGGGTGATGAAGAACTGGCTGCCGTTGGTGCCGGGGCCGGCGTTCGCCATCGAGAGGATGCCGGCCGCATCGTGCCGGCGGTTCGGGCTGAACTCGTCGGCGAAGTTGTAGCCCGGTCCTCCCCGGCCGGTGCCGGTGGGGTCGCCGCCCTGGATCATGAAGTTGGCGATGACCCGGTGGAACTTGAGCCCGTCGTAGAAGCCGCGCTGCGCGAGGTTCACGAAGTTGGCCACCGTGAGGGGGGCGTCGTCGGCGAACAGGGCGATGCGGATCTGCCCCTTCGACGTCTCGAACACCGCCGCCAGCTCGTTGCCTGCAGTCGTCGTCACCGTTCTCACCTCCATATGACCCGCCGCAGGGGGCCGACCGGCGGCGCATCCCGCGTGAACCGATCTCGGGGCGGCATGGGGCTCTGCCCCGGGCCGCCGGTCGGGTCGGACCGGCCCATTCTCACATGGCTGTCACGGGCATGTCGGTCACGGCGCCGCAGACACCTGCGCGTTCCCGGCCCATCGTCGGCGGCGCACCCGTTGAACCGCCCATGGAGATTTGGACAAGGGAAGCGTTCACGCTGGGCGGTCGAGTCCACCCCGTCGACAAGGGAGCGTTGGCATGCAGCAAGTTGTCCGGCTTCTACCGATCGTCGGGGCGGTCGCGAACTGATGGCGCATTGGTGGCGCCAGGTGGAACTGCGGGCGACGATTGGCGGGCTAGTTCCGCGGCGGCTCGCCGAGGCAGGCGCGGCACTCCTCCGGGGGCATCTCGGCCAGGCAGAGGCGTTGGAGCGACTCGACCGGCACGCCTCGCCGGGTCCGCAGGAAGCGGTCGCACGCGGGGCTGCGAGCCACGCCTCCCGGGGCCGGGGCCATCGCCGCGAGCGGATACTGACAGCTCCGCTCCACCGTCTGGACCGCGAACGCCAGGTTGGCGAAGGCCTCCCGGGCCCGGTTCATCTCGGCCGGATACCGCTGCTCGGCGGATCGAACCGACATCATCTCCCGGCTGCAGTTGCTGCGCCTGATCGAGCCGGGGAACGGGTTCGTCGCGGGGTCGGCGCTGAAGTTCCGGCGATCCTCCATGCAACGGTCGTAGGCCTCTTCCCCGGTCCTGATCGCGGTCTCAATCGACGCGACCCGGTCGGCGCTCTCGTGCACCGCGCGGGCCACCGCCCGCAGCTCCTCGAGATCGGCCGCGCACTGCGCCCACTGCGCGCCGGCCGGAGCCGCCGACAGCGTGAGACACGACGCGGCGACGACGGTGGGCCAACGGAACCTCATGGCTGCCTCCAATCGCTCGACCGACGACCGCCATTATCGATCAACGGTCGGCCCCGGGTGCGCCCGGGTGCTGCCGCGAAGGTGTCGTCGCCGGTGCCGATGGCCTCGTCGGCCCCGGGTGCGCCCGGGTGCTGCTCGGCGGTGGCGTTCCGGGCCCGGTCGGGAATCACGCACGCCGACGCGGCGAGGGCGCCACGATTCCGGGAGACCCCACGAGCGGGACGGATGCGATAATGGGCCGCTTCCGCCGGCGCATCGAGGAAGCGAAACGGGAGGCAGGTATGGCGATGAAGACACTGCGAAGCCTCGTTCCCCTCGTCGCGCTCGGGCTGACGGCCATCACGGCCAGCGCGCAGCCCGGGCCCGAGACCATCATCCGCGGCGGCGAGGTCTTCACGGCCGGGGGCCTGCGCTCGGCCGACATCCGGGTCGTCGGCTCCACGATTGCCGAGATCGGCAGCGGACTCGCCGCCCGCGGCGCGAGCACGCGGGAGATCGACGCGCGCGGCCGCCTGGTGCTGCCGGGCGGCGTCGATCCCCACGTGCACCTCGGCCGCGACCGGCTGGACGACTACACGTCGGGCTCGGCCGCGGCCCTCGCGGGCGGCATCACGACGATCTCGAACTTCGGCGGGGTGGGGGCGGGCAGCACGCCGGCCGCGGCGGTGGCGCAGGCGGCGGCGGACGTCGACGAGCAGGCCATCGCCGACTTCATCTTCCATCCCATCGTCTCGGACCCCGCGACCGCCACCCCCGAGACCCTCGCGGAGCTCGCCGCCACCGGGCAGACCACCATCAAGGTGTTCATGGTCAGACCCACCTATGACGCCAACGCTGCCGGCTTCGTCTCCACCATGCACGCGGCCCGCGAGACCGGCGTGCTCATGATGATGCACTGCGAGGACGCGGCTCTGGTGCAGATCACGTCCGAGCGGTTGCTGGCGGAGGGACGCGGCGGCCTCGAGAACTTCCCCGACGCCCGGCCGGTGACGGCGGAGGTCGCGGCCACGCAGCGCGCCGTGTCGATGGCCGAGCAGACGGGCGCCGCCCTCTACATCGTCCACCTGTCGTCGGAGGGCGCCCTGCGGGTCGCGGAGCGGGCGCAGGCGCGCGGCCTGCCGGTGTACGTCGAGACCCGCCCCATCTACCTGCACCTGACCCGCGAACGGTTCGACGGCCCCACCCCGGGCCTCTACATCGGCCAGCCCCCGTTGCGGGAGCAGAGCGACGTCGACGCCCTGTGGGACGGCATCGCCCGCGGCACCGTGCACGTCGTGGCCACCGACCACGTGGCCTACACGCGTGAGCAGAAGCTCGACCCCGCGCAGAACGTCGTGCAGCACCGCGCGGGGATGAGCAACCTCCAGGTGATGCTGCCGATGCTCTACTCCGAGGGCGTCGGGGACGGGCGGATCAGCCTGGAGCGCTTCGTCGAGGTCACCTCCAGCAACCCCGCGAGGCTGTTCGGGCTGTACCCCCGCAAGGGGGCGATCGCGGTCGGGTCGGACGCGGACCTGGTGCTGTGGGACCCGGAGGAGACGCGGACCATCCGCAACGAGGACATGCTGTCGAACAGCGGCTACTCGGTGCACGCGGGCCGGGTGGTGACGGGCTGGCCGACGCTGACGATGCGCCGCGGCGAGATCGTCTACCGCAACGGCGAGGTGCTGGGGGCGGCGGGCAGCGGCGAGCTGGTACGGCGCGACCGCTGGGACGGTCCGCCGTTCTGAGCCGCGCCTCCCGCCGCTCCGTCGGGGGCCGGGATGCGGGCCGGTGCCCGTCACCACGCGCCGGTGACGGCGCCGGTGTCTCCTCGGCGGCGCGCCAGGCCGGCACGGGCAATCGATCTCGTCGTCGATCCGCGTGCGCGATGCCACGGAGCACATCGCGACGATCTGCACTGGTGTTCTCTCCGGATCCCGGCCCCACCAGAAGTCGTTGTAGGCGAGGGCGAGGTCGATCTCCGCCTCCTGGGCGTAGTACTCGTGGAACCCATGGTCCGGGTCCCGGTCCGGCGTCAGCCCATGCTGATCGCGGGCAGGGGTCGACTGCCTGAAGAGATGGGAAACGACGTCCCCCGTGCAAGCCTCCCTGGCTCCTACCGGACGCCGTCCATGAACTTCGTCCGCAGGGCCTCGCGGTCCACGAGCTCGCCCCGCAGGTAGACGCCGTCGATCCGGCGCGTGTTCCTGATGTCGTCCAGCGGATCCGCATCGAGCACCACGAACGAGGCCGCCTTGCCGGGAGTCACCGCGCCGAGGTCGCCGAGCCCCAGGATCTCGGCGTTGACCCGCGTTGCGGCGACGATGACCTCCATCGCCGTGAGCCCGCAGCGCGCCATGTCGCGCAGCTCGGTGTGGGTGGTCCAGGCGACGCTGACCCCCGAGTCGGTGCCCATGCCGATGGTCATTCCCGCCTCGCGGTTCCTCGCGAGGTTCCGGCACTGCAGATCGAAGAACCCGCCGGGGCCCTCGGCCGCAAGGCGGTCGGCCTGGCCGCGCAGGCTCTCGATCTCGAACGGCGGCAGCGTCTCGCCCAGCCAAGGCAGATCGTCGTGCGTGACCGGCGAGCCGGGCAGGTTCGGGACGGTCCACACCTCGGGGCGCTCGCGCACCAGCGTCATGTACTCGTCGTCGATGTCGCGGTCGCGCACGGTGTGCGCGAAGCCGTCGACGCCCGCCCGCAGCAGCGCCTTGGCGTCGGCGAGCCCGCTCGTGGTGCCGAGATGCGCCGTCACCCGCATGCCGCGGGCGTGCGCCTCGTCGATGATCGCCTGGTACACCGGCGGCTCGAGCTTCGGGACGGTGCCGCCGCGGTCGTCGACCCAGATCTTGACGAGGTCCACCCCGTGCCCGTGCAGCTCCTCGACGGCCGCGCGGCCCTCGGCCTCGGTGCGCGCCCCACGGGGGATCCCGAGCCTGTAGGGTTGCTGCGGCCCCGCCATCGGGGTGGCGGCGATGCCCCGGCCCGACGTCAGGAAGCGCGCCGCGCCGGGAAGGACCGCCTCCCGCAGCGCGAACGCGAGCGCCTCGTCGAACTCGAGCCCGAGGCTCATGGTGGCCGCGACCCCGTGGTAGGCCGACCGCTCGAGATGCTCGACGAGGTTGGCGCGCGTGTAGTTGTCGGGGCTGTGCGTGCCGTCCTTCACGTTCGTCAGCCCGATGTGCTGGTGCGCGTCGATCAGCGCCGGGATCACCGTCTTCCCCGCCAGGTCCACCCGCGCCGCGCCCGGGGGCGCCTCGCGCTCCCCCGCCCGGCCCACCCAGGCGAAGACGCCGTCCTCGACGAGAAACGCGGAGCCCTCGACGGGCGGACCGCCGCCGCCGTCGATGAGCCGGGCGCCTTCGAACCACGTCGCGTTCCCCGCCGCATCCGGCGGCTCGTCCACCGGGGCGCAGGCAACGGCCGGCAGCGCGAGAACACAGGCGAGCAGGCTCCGTGACGCGAGTCGCGACCGCGTCAGGGTCGAATAGAAGAGGGTCGGCATCTCTGTGCTCCTGGGGAAACCGCCAACCATGACGGCGGCCGTCGCGACCTTCCGCGGTTCATCGCCGCCTTCGGAAGCATGCCCGCGCCCACCTCGACAGTGCGTCGATCCGGCCCCGAATGCGCTCACGAGCGCCTGGAACCCCGCGGCTCGACGTGCAGATCGAAGTGCTCGACGACGGCCGTCAGCACGGTCAGCGCGACGTGCCCCGGCACGAGCAGCGGGAACTCGCGCGAGAGCGCGGGGCACAGCAGGCCGACCGCCGCGAACTGCAACACGATGCCCGCGTGCATCGGGTGGGAAACCCACGAGTAGGGAAACAACCCGATCCGGGCGTGCGGCACCGCGCCGAGCTCGGCGCCGTAGTACGTCCGGGTCACGCCCAGGGCCCGGACCGCCAGCGCGTTCAGGGCGATGCCGGCGACGAGCAGCGACCATCCCCCGACCGACGGCGCCAACTCGCCCGACCGGACCGCGACCGCCGCGAGCAGACCGAACGCCAGCGTCCGGCAGGCGGCGGACAGCAGCGCGAAGCGCACCGCGTCGGTGCGCCGGAAGACGAACGCGGCGAGATTGACCGCGTGGTAGGCGTAGCTCAGGCCGTAGACGAGCACGCGCACGATCGTCGTCCTCGGATCGTACCCCGGCGCCCGGAAGACGCGCCCGACATCACTTCCGTTCGAGGCGCATCTGCCAGTACTGCACGGTGAGCCCATCCACCCGGCCGAAGCCTCGACGGTCGCACGTGGCGACCGAGTAGCCGAGATGCACCGCGGTGGCCGCGATGATCAGGTCGTGGGCGCCCATGGGCGTTCCCCGACGAGCGAGATCCGCGGCCAGCGCCGCGTGCACCTGCGCGGCCGGCAGATCGAAAGGGGCGACCGGCAGGATCGCGAGCCACCGCTCGGCGAACGCTCGCGCGTGCAAGAGGCGTACGCCGCCGAGCCGATGCGTGCCGTGGAGCAGCTCGGACGCGGTAATCGCGGCGATGCCCACGGGTTCGTCCGGGCCGACCGCGAGCGCCGTCTCGAGGTCGAGTCGGCCGCGTTCAGCCGCGATCAGGACGCTCGAGTCGATCAGGGTTCCCATCGGTTCTCGGGAACCTCGGGGCGATTGTACAAGGCGATGCCTTCCTCGACCGCCCTCAGGTAGTCCTCGCCGGGCGATGGAACCGACCCGGAACGGACGAGCTCGGCGAAGTCGCGAATCGTGACGGTCTTCGCCTTGAGCGGGCCGATCTCCGCTACCGGCGTGCCGCCGCGCTCGACGACGTAGACGGCGCGTTCTTCCCGTACCCGATCGATGATCGCGCCGAAGTTCTTCGCCGTCTCCGTCGCGGTGACGACGCGCGCGCCGGGTGTCGCCGGCGACCGGGGCTCCGCCCCGCCGCCTCGCAGTCGTTTGGCCATCCACCCATGTTACGGATTATGCGGAGTATGCGCAACATCGTGCTCCGGGTGAGAGTCGCGTCACCATCCCGGGCCGCCTGCGCCGGTCGCTTCGCTCCGCGTTCGGCAGCGCCACGACGAGGGTCGTGGGGACGTTTTCCCCAAGCGGCCGGCCTTCGCCCTCCGTTCAGGGCAGGGCCAGGGCGATCAGCTCGGCGCCGCCCTCGGCGCTCGACGTGCCGACGGCCACCGCGATGTACTGCGTCCCCGCGTGCAGCCAGGTGACGGGGTTGCCGTAGGGCACGGCGGGCAGCTCCACCGACCCCAGGTAGGCGCCGGTGTCCTTGTCGTAGGCGGTCATGGCCCGCGCCGCCTCTACCATGTCCTCGACGTACCGCCCGCCGGAGTTGACGACGAGCAGGGTCTTCGTCACCAGCGGGCCGCCCCCGTGCATGCCGTTGTGGCCGCCGAGCGGCGGCAGCCGGAGGTGGCGCAGAGCGGGATGGTTGCGCGGGCCGTCGCCGTGCGGGGCCATCCAGGCGTGGTCGCCGGTGTTCAGGTCGATGGCGGTGACCCGCTTGTAGGGCGGCTTGACCAGCGGCAGCCCCTGCGGCCCCGGCACCGGCCGCGCCCACGGGTCGGTGAAGTAGCCGACGGTGGCGGGGGGCGGGTACTCGACCAGCTCGACCGCCCGCAGGCGGGTCTGCGAGGGCACGAACAGGCGCCCCGTCTCGGGGTCGACGGCCGCCCCCGGCCAGTTGATGCCCCCGCCGGGGCCCGGCGACTGGATGATGGGCCGTCCCTCGCCCCGCACCGGCGGCGGCGTGAACATCGGCCCGAGCTGGGCCCGCCCGGCGAGGCGCAGGGCCTCGGCCCGCAGCTCTGGGGTGAAGTCGATGAGGTCGTCGACGGTGATGCCCTGCAGATCGAACGCGGCCGGCCGGGTGGGGAACGGCTGGGTCGGCGAGTACCACTCCCCCGGCACGCTCCCGGCCGGGACCGGCCGCTCCTCGATGGGCCACACCGGCTCGCCGGTCACGCGGTCGAAGACGTACACGAAGGCCTGCTTGCCGGGCTGGGCGATGGCCTTGACGTCGCGGCCGTCGACGCGGATGTCGACGAGGTTGCCGGCGGTCGGGAAGTCGTAGTCCCAGAGCCCGTGGTGCACGGCCTGGAAGTGCCAGACGCGCTGCCCGGTCTCGACGTCGACGGCGACGATGCTCTCCGCGAACAGGTTGTCGCCGTGGCGCATGCCGCCGTACCAGTCGTTGGTCGGGGTGCCCGTCGGCAGGTAGACGTAGCCCAGCTCCTCGTCGACGGCCATCGTCCCCCAAACGTTGGTGTGGCCGCTGTAGCGCCACGACTCGTCGTGCCACGTGTCGGCCCCGAACTCGTCCCCTTGGGGAATGGTGTGGAAGATCCACTTCATCTCGCCGGTGCGGGCGTCGAAGGCGCGGACGTGGCCGGGGTCCGCCTCGCGGCGGGTCAGGGAGGTGTCCTGCACGATGCTGCCCACGATGACGGTGTCGCCGACCACGGCCAGCGGCTGCGAATGGGTGAACCGCGACCGGTCGACGGGACGCCCGAGGCTGCCGCTGAGGTCGACCGCGCCGTCGGCCCCGAAGTCGGGGTACAGGCGGCCGGTGCGGGCGTTCATGGCCACCAGCAGCAGGTCGTGGGTGGCGATGAAGATGCGGGCGTCGTCGCTCTCGTCGTCCTCCCAGTACGACACGCCGCGGTGCTGCCACCCCATGTTGGCGGGGCGCTCGAGACGGTCGTAGGTGCGCGGGTCGTACGACCAGACCAGCTCGCCGGTGCCGGCGTCGAGGGCCGCGACCTGCCCGAGGGCGGTGCTGACGTAGACCAGCCCGCCGATCATCAGCGGGGCGGTCTTGAAGGGGCCGGGGCGGATGGCCTCGTGCTCGGCCGCGACCTCGCCCGAGATCGAGCGCCAGCGCCAGGCGATCTCCAGCTCGGTGAAGTTCTCCGGCGTGATCTGGTCGAGCGGCGAGTACTTGGTGTTGGCCGCGTCCGCCCCGAACGCCCGCCACTCGCCCGCCGGGGCCAGCGTCTGGGCCGGCGCCGGTGCCGCGGTGAACAGAAGGGCTCCGAGGGCGGCGGCGGTCGACGCGGACCGCAACACCGTAGCGGGCCTCGACGGCTGCGTTAGCGGGGCGGTCTGTTGCAGCAGCCAGGCCGGGTTGCGCTGTTCGACTACCTGGTTCTGTGGCATCGCCGGTCGCGCCAGCGCCCCTGGCCCGCCTCCGCTCATCACCGTCATGTCATGTCCTTTCCTCGTGCGCCGCTCGGCCATCCATTTGGCTGCGTCCGCTGGGCGCCTCAGGCGAGAGCCACGCGCGGGGCACCGCCCCCGCTCCGACGCCGCGCGGCCCAACGGGACCCGGCGGACCCGGCCGAGGCGTACGCGCCAAGTGATAACATGCGCTGGCGTTTTTTGCCGAAAAACCTGCGGCCGCGGGGCCGCTCGCCCCAGAGGTCGTCGCCAACGGGGAGTCCAGTGACGAATCGATCACGCGCTTGCGCCGGCCGAGCGCTACTGCCCTTGCTGCTCGGCGCGACCGCGGCCTGTGGCGGCGAGGGCGGGTTCGACGCCTGGTGCAACGCGCCCGGGCAGGAGATGTCGATCCTGTTCCTTGCCCTCGCGTCTGGCATCGTCACGGCGGTGGTCGTCGCATGGGCGCGGAAACGTGGCCTGAAGGGTTGGGACCTGCGCGAATCCGCCAGCGCGCCGTCGCCCTGGACGATGGTGGGCATCGTCGTCGGCGTCTTCGTCGTCTCGGGCTTGGTGTTCTCGCTGGTCCTGTCCGGCGCGGAGAACTGCGCGCCGACGCAGCGAACCGCGAACCTGTGGTTCACGTGGCTGGGCATTCTGCTCGCCACGGCCCTCTGTCTTCTGGGACTGGTAGGCGCGAACCGGTCGTACGAACGAGGGGCCGGACGATGAAGAACACCAACACCCTCGTCGTCTGCGGCGGCACCGGCGCCCACGTGGCGCTGGCCTTGGTGCGGCTGCACGCCCTCGGCCAGCCCCTCGGGTTCTTCCGCGACGCGGACGGCGAACCGCTGGCGTTCCCCACGATCTATCTCGTGGATCAGGATTCAGGAGACGGCGACCAGGAAGCGACGGCGTGGCAGCTCACCCGTCGACTCGTCGCCTCCCACCCGGGCCGGCACGACTGGCGGGCGGCTATCGGCCGCCCCGCTGCTCCCGAGTTGAAGATCGTCACGCCGCTGCCGTTGGGCCGTGACCGGGCGTGGTTCGACCCGCCCTACGACACCCTCGGCCGCCGCTTCGCAGACTCGCCGTACCTCGATCTGCTCACATCACGGGCGCAACGGGACATCCGCTTCTCACACGGCATGATGGGTTCTCCCGCCGTCGGGTCGCTGCTGTTCCGGCTGAAGGAATTCGACACGAAGTCGGGCGGCGCCGGCACGAACCACGACGGCACGTACCGCGAGCTGCTGGGCCGGCGGGGCCGGGTGGCGGTGGTCGGCTCGGCCGTCGGCGGCACCGGGGCCTCGGTGGCGCCGACGCTGGCGCAACGGCTCGCCGCCGACGGCGCCGACGTGATGGCCGTCATGGTGCTCAACTGGTTCCGCTTCGAACAGGAGGGGCTGGACGAGGCCACCCTGGAAAAGGCGCAGCGCCGCGACCGTTCCATGGTGGACAACGCCAACGCTGCGTTTGCCTATTATGGTCAGGCGCTGGCGCGCCGCGTGGCCACGGTGCCGGTCGGCGCGCCCGACGCCGCCATCACGTTCCGACGCTACACGTCGGACACGCAGCAACCGATCCGCGAGTCGTTCATTCACGGCGTCGCAGCCCTGTGCTGCCTGCGCCATTTCCTCGACCGCGAACCCTGCGGGCCCGGCCTCTACCAGATGGGGGCCGAGGATCCGACTCGGCTCGGCGGCGGCAACTACTTGCCCGGCGGCACCGGGAACGACTCGGTCGAGAGCCTCGCCAATCAGGCCGCGAACCTGGTCGAGTTGCTGGAGGTGTTCGCGGGGACACTGTCCGAGCGGCGCGGTCGAGACCCGTTCGGGGTCGCGCCGGCCATTTGCACCGCGACCGGACGCTTGGCCTCCCCGGAGCGGGTCGGGCCAGCGCTGTCGAGGCTGGCCTCCGACTATCGCAAACACGTCGAGTGGATGCAGGACGTGCTCGGCGCAGCGCCAAGACCGGACCTCTCGCTGACGCAGGAAGCCCTGTGTCGCACGCGGCTGGCGACCCGCCGCCTCGTCCGGGCGCGCCGGGACGACATGGGCCGCGAGGACGCCGCGGCCCTGGCTCTCCTGCACTGGACGGCGGACTGGATCCGCGATCACGCCGCCGGGTCGGGCGCGGCTGTGCTGGCCGCTCCGCCGGCGGGGGGCGGCCGCGGATATTGGCCGCAGCTCCTCGGGCAGGACAGCCTCAACGTCGCGGCCGAGAAGCCGGGTGGATTGACGCAGGTCTCCGACCAGAACATCCAGGGGACGGTTCAGGGATTCATCCGCCCGGAACATGTCGCCGAGAACGGCTGGCCCGATCCCATGGCGGCGGCGGACCACTTCCGCCACGCCATCGAGCATGATCGGCCGACGGAGCGTCGGCAGCTCGCGATGCTCCTCGCCGGCCTGGTGATGAACGACAGGCTGACCTTGCGGAACATCGCGCGGCGAACGGACCCACCCCGGCTGTCGCTCGATCGCCTCGTGGACGAGTACCGCAAGGACATCCCGGGGTTGGCGCGCGTGGCCGTCGTCTACAGGCGCCGAGACGTTGAGGTGGTGCTCGGATTCAATTCGCCGCACACGCTGCTCTGCCCGACGCCGATCGCGGACGACGAGAAGCGCGAGGTGGCCTGGGGAGCGCTGTGGCAGGCGCTGACGGACTCCGAGCGACCCCGCGAGTGGCGGACCGAGGCCATGGCCAGGTGGCGCCCCGCCGCCCTCGCACTGCGGCAGATCCGCACCTGGATCGCGAACGAGAAGCGCATGCACGACGGCGCGCCGCCGCCATGGACCCAGGTCTTCGAGGACGTCACGGAGGCGGAACCGGCCGCGTTCGGGAGGGGGCGCACGCTCTCCGTATTCTGGGGCGCCGCCGGCGACGACCCGATCGTGCCCATCGCGCTGCCAACGACCTCCCGCGACTACTGGCCCGACGAGGACACGCTTCCCATCGCGGAAGACCAGCTCCTGACACAAACCCCGGCATTGGCATCAGTCACGACGGATGCCGGGGTCGCGTTCGAGATGGTGGAGTTCACGCTGCCCGACTGGGACAAGCCGAGGCGGGCCTTGTGGCGCGAACACCTCGACCACCTGCAGCGCAGCGGCGCCATCGCCGCCTTCGGCGTCAAACCGGACGAACGTCGGTTGGCGATTCTGACCGCGGACGGCCAAGCGGCGGCCGTGCTCGACAACGTCGTGGTCCTCGACCGCGACGACCTGATGGTGAGCGACTGCGCGCCGATGCAACAGGATCCCGTCCCCGGGTCGTCGACGCGAGCCGAGCGACCCCGATACCCCGACTATCCGCTACGGGCCGACTACCTGGACCTGGTCGAGACCGACGACGGCCGGCGCGTCGTCGACCTGCTCAAGCAGGGCAGGTACACCGAAGTGTCCAGGGCCGTCGACGAGGCAGGTCCGACCATCGACGAGGGTCGCGGGCGGTCGAACGTCATCTGGGAGCTGCGCCTCGCCGGCCGGAGCGACCGGGTCGTCATCACCCTGCCCGTACCGCCCGACGCTGCGAACGCGGTTGAGCCGCCTCGCGCCGCCCACTGGATGGTGTGGCCCCGGTTCCGCTCCACGGAGGCCCCGTACTGGCGCGCCTACTACGTCTACGAGCACTGCACCGACGAGAAGCTCCGCCTGAGCACGTTGTGGTTCGATCCGGACGACGGCTGCGTGCGTCGGTGCGCCGCCCCCGAGGTGGCGGGGGCGCACCCGGTGCGCTTCGTTGGCGGCGACCGGCGGGCGCACACCGGCGGCCCCCCGCTCGCGTTGAGCCTCGAGAATCGGCAATCCCGGCAGGAGCTCGGACTCTACGTCGTCCGCCTCGAACCCCTCGGCCGGCGGCAAGCGGACGTCAAGGTGGGCATCGACTTCGGGACGTCGCACACCGTCGCCGCGGTGCAAGCGGACGGTCGGAAGGATCTCGTCGAACTGCCGGCCGATCTCGCCCCCGCCCGGCGCGGCCCCCTCACGCTGCACGTCAGCGAGAATTGGTCGCACGTGGCCGGTTCCGACGCAAGACCCGGGCTGAAGGCGCTCGGCGAGTGGTTGCCGACCTACACCGACGAAGTCGCGCCGAAGGAGATGCAGGGACTACTGCCGTCCGAGCTGCTAACCATCGCGCCGCTCGCGACCCTGAGCGCCGACGACCCGGCGCGTTGGCAGCCCGGCTGCGACTGCGTCATCCCGTTCATGGACATGCAGCGCAGCGACCTCGCCGACCATCTCCTCTCCGACTTCAAGTGGCGGGCGTCGTCCGAGGCGTTCCGGGGCCGCGAACCCGTGCTGAGGGAGATCTACTTGAGCATGGCGATGGAGCTGGTCATGGCCGACGTCGTCTGGCGGCGGCTGGAGGGACTGCCGTCGCGGGTGGACTTCACGTTCACATACCCGCTACGGAGGGACTCGTCCGGGCATGTGCAGGACTACCAGCGCACGCTGCGGCGGACGCTTGAGAGCGCCAAGCGCAGCCTCGGCTGCGTGTTCGGCCTTACCGACGACATCGGGATATACAACGAATCGAGCGCGGCCAAGGGCGGCACGGATGTCTTCGGCGAAGTCTGTCTGGTGGGCGACCTCGGCGGCGGCACCCTCGACCTGTTCATCTCGGCCAACGGCAGACCTTTCATCGATTTCCAGGAGGTGGCGGATAGCGCCAAGCTGGGCGGGAACGAACTGCTACGCACGATGGCCGACTACGCTGGACGGTTCGTGCCACCGGGCTGGGCCCTCCATGCCGACGATATCCAGACCCAGTTGCGGGCGTGGATGCGGTCCAAGGGATCTGCACGCTTTCTCGGGGACGGTGAGCCCGAGCGGCACCGCGGGCTGGACGTGGCGGGCTTCTCCGAACCCGGGGCCGCGAACGCCGCGCGGGCGCTGATTGAACGTTATTTCCGGCTCGTCGTCGAGTACATGGCGCGCAGCCTAGTGGCCTATCTGGTCCGCCACTGGTATCCCCGGGTACTGGAGCAACGCCCGGGCGATCACGCCCGCCTGCGCGTCCACGCGCAACTCCGGGGCAACGGTTGGCGCCTGTGGCCCGGTACCTATGGCGAGATCGAACGGCGGGTCGCAAGGCACCTGGAAGTGCGGGTCGGCGAGCTGTGGCGAGATCGTGCTGGCGACCGAGACGCCTGGCGTGGTCTCGACGACCTGTGGCGGAAGCATGGTTTGTGGAAGGAAGCCGCGGGAGAGGGCGGCAACGGACCCGCCGTCGGTCCGCCCGCCTGCACGCCGGAAGAGTCGCCGGGTGAGAATCCCAAGGCTGCACCGATCTGCCGCGTGGTCGGGCAGGCCCTGCCTGACGAGCAGGCCCGGGCTCGCGCCCACTCGTATGCGCTCGTCCAGCTCGAGGTGATGACTCAACGACCGTCGGCGGGAGAGCGCGACCAGCCCCGGATCCGCTGGTTCGACCCGCTGCCGGCGCCCATCGGCGAGGACGAGGCCAAAGTGGAGTTTCGCCGCGTCGAACCGCCGTTTCCGTTGAGTCTGGCGGACGCCGCGGGCGGTGCTCGTCGCGAACTCGACGATCTCGAACCGGACATGAAGAAGAAGATCAACCAGGACCTCGACAAGCTCGGGCTCAGGAGCGAGGCCCGTTTCGGAGCGCCGATCGCCCCCCTGGTGTGGGAGCAGGCGTTCAAGTCGAAGCGCTTCGTCGAAGGCAGGTAGGTGGGCGGTCTCGGGACGCCCGGCGCCGTCGAGCTCTCCTGCCGGCCGCGCTCCCGGAGGCTACAAGCATGCACGCACCGCCACGAACCGTGTGGTCCTCCCTGACGACGACCGGCCTGGCCGTCACGCTCGCCGCGTGCGGCGGCGGCTCGCCCTGCCCCGACCCCCGCACGTGCGCGGGCGACACCAGCCGCGTCGAAGACCTGCCGCCGCTGACGGCGACGGCGGCGCCGGCCTGGGCCGAGCCGGAGACGGGGGCGGCGAGTCCGCCGGGAGATCCCGAATTCGTCGAGCTGCACCTCGACATCTCCTCGCCCATGGCCGGCTACCTGCCGCCGGACGGTGACGGAGACCTCTCTGTATTCCAGTTCGTCGCCCAGAATGCGGCGCAGCACATGGCGCGGGTGTTCGGTGGCGCCGATGCGCCGGTCCGGTGGGTGGGAGTGGGCCACGAGTTGCGGGGCCTCGGCGCGCGCCCGCTGATCGAGCGCGGCGTATTCGACGGCAGGTCGACCCAACTCGACCAGTCCATGGAACGCGTGCTGGGCGACTTCCGCAGCGGCCGGGCCGAGGCTGCGGCCCTCGTCTCGGACCTGATGGCGACCGGCGACACCACCGGCCCCCTCCCTGTGTTCGGGGCCCTTGGCGAGTGGCTGCGGTCGCCGGACGTGCGTAGCGGCTCGTTCCACGTGGGTCTCTTCGGTCTGAAGGCCGACTACTGGGGTGTGAGGGTTCGGGGGTGTGAGGCTCGCGCACCGCTCGGCTGCCGATTCGACGAGTTGCGGCGACGCTGGGTAGCGCTCGAGACGGTTCAGCAGATTCCCGTCTACGTGCTGGTGCTTGGCCGCGGGGCTGACCGCGTCGTTTCGGTCATGGCTTCGCTGCAGGCCACAGTGGACGAACTGAACCGCAGCCGGAACATCGCCATCGAGACGCGGTCGGAGTTGCTGACGGGCGCCACGCGCGGCCGCGATGCCGAGGTCTTCTGCCGGGTCGGCTCGGGCGGCGGCGACGAACCGGGGCCACAGTACGCGCTGTTCGCAAACCAGGAGCAGCAGTACTGTTGCGTGCGGGACGACCCCGTCACCCTGTCCTGCAACGTCGAGGGCGGGTTCCAGCCCACCGACGCCCGTGCGACGTGGGTCGTCACGCCACCGGCGGGAGGAGCAGCGGCGCGGGGAGAGGAATCGGCAACCGGCGCGGGCGACGCCGCCGTCACGCCCCCGGAGCCGGGAGACCGGCAGGAGGCGGCTGGCGGGGCGCTCCCGCCCACCCCGACGTTGCCGCCCGACATCGACGCCCGCATCGACGGGACACGGCTGACCTTCGTCTTCGCCTGCTCCGCCGTCCGCTGTGCTTCCGCCGGGGCGGGACTGGAACTGTCCATCGAAGCCACGGGGACGATCACGGATACGGGCGCGGTCGACTGGGGCGACTGGTCGACCGAGACCGGCGAGATCGGCAACACGCTCCAACTGCAGGGCTTCGTCGACGCGGTCCGCATCGCTCCCGACCGCTACGAGTTGCAGACCCCGGCCCTCCTCCGCTTTCCGGGTCGCCGATGACGTTCTTCGATCCGGTCCTCGTCCTTGTGCTCGCTTTCCAGATCCATATCTTCTGGCGCTGCAACGTAATCGCCCGCGCCGACGAGTCGGACGAGCTCAACCGCCTGTGGAACACGTTCAAGCATGACATCCAGAGTCGGGCGAAACGCGGTGACGGCCCCGACTGGGTGCGCTACATGGATGAGGCGGACCGGGTGCACGAGCGCCGGGTCGACGGCATGCGGGTCTGGGCGACGGCGGCCCTCGTGGTCGGGATCGGGGGCACCATGGGTGCCCTCGCGTACCGGCTCTGGGGATTGTCCGACTTCGAGCTCGGCGTGCTGGCAGCCTTCGCACCCGCCCTCCTGGCCAGCCTCTCCGGCGTTGCGAACAACCTCTTGATCACCCTTTGGCTCTTCGGGATCTCGGACCGCCGCTTCGAACAGGCGCTGAACGACTTCCGGCAGGCGCTACGGACGTGCAGCGATGAGAACGCCCCCGAGGAACGGTTCGCCGACGCAGTCCGCGACCAGTTGGGCGAGGCGTTCCGCGAGGCCGTGCGCAGCTTCCCCGATGCGTTCGCGCAACTCGACAGGAGCGTCCAACACATGGGCGAGGCGGCCGCTGCGCAGTCGCGGTCGACTCTGGAGGCGGCGGCCGGCCTGCAGCGGGGCGTCGAGGGACTGACCGCCGCCGCCGCGCAGATCGCACCGGCCGCCGACCTGTTGAACGCCGCGACGACGGACCTGCGCACCATGCCCGGCCAGCTCCGGCAGACCTTCGACGAGGCCCGCGAGACGTGGGCGCGGGAGATGCGCGGCGACCAGGACGCGTTCATCGACACGGTCCGGCAGGTGCTGGTCGATCAACGCGCGCTCCTGGACCACACCAGCCAGGCCCTGCAACATTGGGAGCGCGGGCGCCGCGAGGCCGCCGAGCAGCAACAGGCCGCGTGGCGCGAATCGGTCGAGCTGGTCCAGAAGGGCGCGGCGGAGATCGCCGCCATCGTCGAAGCCCTGCCGGCAGCGTTCACTCTCGAGATCGAGCAGATTGCCGGCCGACTGGGCCGGGAGTTCAGCATCGGGGCCCAGCAGCACGTCGCCGACCTCACGCAAGAGATGCGGAGCGGCAACCAGGCCCTGACCAAGCAGATCGACGATTCGATACGGGACGTGCAGAACCGCCTGCTGAACGACACGAGCCGGGTGGTCGGCGAGTCGGCCGAGGAGGTCCACCGGCGGGTGGGCGAACCGCTGTCGTCCATGCTGCAGCGCGTCACCCGCGGCATCGAGGAGGCGCTGAGCACCCTGCCCGAGAACGCGGCGACGTTCGCGGCCAGCCTGTCCACCGCCGACGAGAAGCTCCAGCAGTCCATCGATAGACTCAAGGCGGCGGCCGACCACCTGGAGAAGGTGGTGGAACTGAACGAGAACCTCCACGCGTCCCTCACCCGGGCCTTCCGGGACGGCGCCGCAGACAGCTTCGAGCCGGTGCGGAAGGACCTCCAGGACATCGCGAACGAGCTGCGGCGGGCGGCCGATCTCAAGACCGGCGCGCGCCGAGGGTTCTGGCGCCGGCTCTTCGACCGGCTGCGGCGCCGGGGACCCGGCCACGGTGCGGCCGGGGGCAGGCAGTTCGGGCCGCAATGAGAGGCAGCATCCATGAGACGCTCGCGCAGCGCCCTGACCGCGTGGCCGGCGTTCGCCGACCTGATGACGGTTCTGGCCGTGCTCGGCCTCGCAATCGCGGCCGGCGTGGCCAGCGTCGCCGCGCCCGACCCTCCCGATCCGGGAGTCTCTGCGGGCGGACAGGAGAGGCTGCAAGACCAACTGCAGGAAACGCGAGACCAACTCCTGGAGGCGAAGGAGCTCAGCGCTCGCCTGGAGGCTCAACTCGCGGAGGCGCGGGCACGCAACAGGGAGCTTGAAACGCGCGTGACCGAGGGCATGCTCGGGAGCGTTCCCTGCCTCGGGACGCGGCCCGGCTCGCTGACCGCGCCGGTGCCGCTGCTGCGGATCGTCGTCGATTCCGGGTATGCTCTCACCCGCCTGTGGCCGCGGGAGAAGGAGCCGGACGTGGCGGACATCCCGCGGCTCGAAGAGGCCATCGCACGCGGTCTGATGCAGGAAGACGGCTTCTCCCGCTACGCCCGCGACATTCACGCGTACGGGAACGCCGACGACACCTACGGCGGCCCATGCCGCTTCTGGGTGGAGCTCCACAAGGGGGAGACCACCCCGCAGACGGCGTTCACGCGGGCGCTGGGCGTCGTGAACCAGTACTTCCTGCTCACCAACTCGTCCGAAGTGAACCGGATTCTCAGGGCGGCACGGTGAGCGCACGCCCCCCTCGGTCCAGTTGCTCGACCAGACGGAGACGTGCGGCCGAATCCAGGGCACTGGCGCATGGTGGCGGTTTCCCGGCTACCATGGAGACGCTGCCATGAGATCCAGTCTGTCCCACACGTCCATCTCCCACTACCGCCTGAGCCGCGCCGAGTACGACCGTGCCGTGGAAGCCGGCGTGTTCGAGCCGGACGCCAGGCTGGAGCTCGTCGACGGAGATCTGCACGCCATGACACCGGAGGGAAGCCGCCATGCGACAGGCATGGACCTCGTGGCCGAGTGCCTGCGGCGAGTGTTCGGCGCCGGGTTCCACGTACGGATACAGCACCCCGTGGCGGCCGACGACTACTCGGAGCCCGAGCCGGACCTGGCCGTGGTGACCGGCACCATCCGCGAGTACCGGGACGCCCATCCAGCCTCGGCCGTGTTGGTCGTCGAGGTCTCGAACGAATCACTGCGGTACGACCGGACCGTCAAGCAGCGCCTGTACGCGCGCTGCCGGATTCCCGAGTACTGGATCCTCGCCCTCCCCGACGCCCGCCTCGAGGTCTACCGCGATCCGGCTGAAGACGGCTACCGCAGCGTCACCAGGCACGCAGCCGGGGACAGCGTCGCGCCGCTCGCTCGTCCCGACGCACGGATCTTCGTCGACGATCTTCTCCCCTGACCTCGGTCGGCGGCAGCTCGCACCCGTGCCCTCGTTCACGCGCGGAAACCTGGCTCTGCTCCAGGACCGTGAGGCAGCCTGCGCCCGTGCGCGGTGTCGCAGGCCGCGATCTCGCGGGCGGGCGCCGCGCTCGAAATCGATCGCGGAATCGACGAGTCGGTAGGGGAACCCGCGGATCGGCATGGCGCCGGTTCAACCCAACAGACGTGTGCTTGATTACTTGAAATGATATTTCAGGGTGTATCTACCATGAAACGGCTCGCCGAAGACACCCTGAATCGCTGGCTGACGGCCCGCCGCCGGAAGCCGCTGGTGCTGCGCGGGGCGCGGCGGGTTGCCCCGTTCGCTCCGGTCCCTGCCCCAGCGCGACCCGTACGACCGTAGCGCACTGCGCTCCTGAACGACCCTTGGCCGTGGCCGCCATCGGCCAAGCCCACGAATCGTCGCCTTCGGCTCCGCTTGGCGCCCAACCAACCCTGCCAGGAGTCTGCACCGTTCTACCGCGCGGACTCCTGGCCACGGTTCGGAGTCCGCATCCCCTCAGCGCCGCGCTTCCGCCGCGCGGACGGTGTTCGACAGCAGCATCGCGATGGTCAGCGGCCCCACCCCCCCGGGCACCGGTGTCAACGCGCCCGCCACCGCTTCCACCCCGGGGTGCACGTCGCCGACGACGGTGGCGCCCCTCCGCTCGATCACCTCGAGACGCGGAGAGTCCGGCCCGAACAGCGCCGCCGCGCGGTCCCGGTCGCTCATTCGCGAGGTGCCCACGTCGACCACCGTCGCGCCCGGCTTCACGAAGTCCGCGGTCACGAAGCCCGGCCGCCCGATGGCCGCCACCAGGATGTCGGCCGCCGACGCCACCGCCGGCAGGTCGCGGGTCCTCGAGTGACAGATGGTGACCGTCGCGTGCCGGTGCAGCAGCAGGGCCGCCATCGGCTTGCCGACGATGTCGCTGCGGCCGATGACGACGGCGCGGCGCCCCTCGATGGGAACGCCGTTCCGCTCGAGGAGCTCGATGATGCCGGAAGGCGTGCCCGGCGCCAGGGCCGGACGGTTCTGGACGAGCCGGCCGACGTTGGCGGGGTTGAAGCCGTCGACGTCCTTGGCGGGATCGATGGCGTCGAAGACCTGCTGCTCGGCGTCGGCCCCCATGCCCGCCGGCAGCGGAGACTGCACGAGCACGCCGTCGATGTCGTCGGCCGCGTTGAACCGCGCCACGATTGCCATCACCTCGTCGAGGCTCGCATCGGCGGGCAGGCGCTGGAGATCGGCGCGGATGCCGAGCTCCTCGCAGGCCCGGACCTTGTTGCGCACGTAGATCTCCGACCCGCCGTCGTCGCCCGCGAGGAGGATGCCCAACCCCGGCGGACGCCCCGCCGCCGTCGAGAAACGCGCCACGCGCGGCTTCAGCGATTCCCGAATCTCCTCCGCCACCACCTTGCCGTCGAGCCGCTTCGCCAACGCCATCCGACTCCTCTCCAAATGCACTCGCCCGCCCATCGCGCCCCCCGCCGGGGGATTCGCGAATGCATGTTAGCAGGGGTCCGATCACCGATCACCCCGCCGACGCGGCCGGGAGCGCCCTTCGGCTTCAGCATCGCCCTCGCCGCGGCCGATCACCCCGCCGACGCGGCGGGAGCCCACGGTGGAGCTCCGCGTTGCACCGCGACCCGCGAGGCCTCCGAGAGCACCTGCCGGACGGCGGAGCGGCCGATTCCGTGGTCCCGGTTCGGACCGCCCGCTCGAGCGCGGGCCTATTGACCGCACCTGACCGCACCCGTGGCTCTCCCCCACTTCTATATACTGTTGCCCCCGACACCGACGACAGGCCGGCCGTCCCGATCCACCGGGGACGGGATGGGAGCGCAGGCATGGAAACCCTCGAGCAGCTCATCCGGACCGTCAAGTTCTATGTCGACAGCTTCGGCATCCCCGTCGGCGAGCAGGTGGTGCCCCTCAAGGTCATCGCCCTGCTGGGGGCCGGCGCCTTCCTGACGGTCCGGCTCGGGTTCGTCCAGCTTCGGCGCCTCGGCCACGGGTTCGCGGTGACGTCGGGGCGCTACGACGACCCCGACGACCCGGGGGACGTGTCGCACTTCCAGGCCCTGACCACCGCCCTCTCGGCCACCGTGGGCATCGGCAACATCGCCGGCGCCGCGTGGGCCATCCACTACGGCGGCCCGGGGGCGCTGTTCTGGATGTGGATGACGGCCCTGCTGGGGGCCGCCACGAAGTTCTCCGAGGTGACCCTGGCCCAGCGCTACCGCGACGTGCACCCCGAGGCCCACAAGCACGAGGGCACGGTGGCCGGGGGCCCGATGTACTACATCGAGCGGGGCATGGGCGAACGCTGGCGATGGATGGCGGTGTTCTTCGCCATCGCCCTCGGCTTCACCGCGTTCATCACCGGCAACGCGGTGCAGGCGAACACCCTGGCCGACACCCTCGAGTCGAACTTCGGCACCCCCAACGTCGTGACGGGGCTGCTCGCGGCGGCGGCGGTGGCCGCGGTCATCCTCGGCGGCATCACGCGCATCGGGCGGGTGACGGCGATACTCGCCCCCCTGATGGCGAGCATCTACGTCTTCGCCGCCCTCCTCATCATCTTGATGAACGCCGGCGCGGTGCTGCCCACGTTCGCCCTGATCCTGCGGGAGGCGTTCAACCCGACCGCGGGGGTGGCGGGCACGGGCATCGGCGTCCTGCTGGTGACCCTCAACTGGGGGGTCAACCGGGGGCTGTTCTCGAACGAGGCGGGACAGGGGTCGGCGCCCATCGCCCACGCCGCGGCCAAGACCGAGGAGCCGGTGTCGGAGGGCGTGGTGGGGCTGGTCGAGCCGTTCATCGACACCATCGTCATCGTCACCATGACCTGCCTGGTGATCATCATCACCGGGGTGCACACCGATCGCGTGCCGTCCGCTTTCACGCTGGCCGGCGGCGACCTGACCTACGTGGTGACGGAGTCCGACGGGGCGCTGCGGGAGGCCGACCCGCCGGCCGCCATCCGCGTCGTCGACGGCCGCCAGGAGATCGGGGCGGGCGAGGCGGCGTTCGCGTGGCACGACGTGCCGGTGGAGCGGTTCTACGTCGACGAGGCGCAGACGGTCACCTTCACCGGCGCCATCGACACCGGCGCGGGCGCCGCCACCGCCGACGACGGGACGGGGTACGCCGTGCTCTACGGCGACGCGCCGGAAGGGGGCGCGCCGTTGACCCAGCTCGGCTTCCGGCGCGGGCTCAGCCCCCTCGGCGACTGGGGCGGGATCATCGTGGTGTTCTCGGTGGTGCTCTTCGCCATCTCCACCGCCATCGCGTGGAGCTACTACGGCGACCGCTGCGCCGCGTACCTCTTCGGGGCGCAGGCCATCCTGCCCTACCGGCTCGTCTACGTCGGCATGGTGTTCCTCGGCGCGATGCTCGCCCCCGCCGCGGCCTGGGACATGGGGGACATCGCCCTGGGCATCGTGATCCTGCCGAACCTGGTGGCCCTCGTCGTGCTGTCCGGCCAGACCCGCGCCCTGATGGACAGCTACTTCGAGCGGAAACCCTGGTTGCGGGGCGGGAAACGCGGGTAGTCGGAGCCGCCGGACCGCACCGGCATCCATGGGTCGGCCGGCCGGCGCGACGACAGCGGGCCCGGGGGCCGTGGCGAAGCCCCGCGCCGCGCCCTGAGGGCACGCGCGGACGCCGAGGCGCCCGCGCGGCAAGGCGCGACCTGGGCGCGTATCGGCTCGGGCAACCGGAGACGATACGGCCCCCCGGGGCGCCTCGCGGGCCGAATGCGGCACGCACCTTTCACAACAGCCCTCCTGCGGGAAGCCCGCGGACTATTCGCCACCGAGCACGTCCAGGTAGGCCCGCACCCGACCCGCCGGGTCGCCGCCGGCGAGCAGGTCGGAGATGACCGCGACCGAGGCCGCTCCCGCCTCGACCACGGCCGGCGCGACCTCCAGGGTGATGCCGCCGATGGCCACCACCGGGCGACTCCCGGCCGCCCGCGCGGCCCGCCGAACCGCCTCCAGGCCGACCGCCGCGTATCCCGTGTCCTTCGTCCGGGTGCCGCGGACCGGACCGACCGCGAGATAGCTGACCGGTTGCGCGAGGGCGTCTTCGAGCTGCGGCGCGTCGTGGGTGGAGAGGCCCACGACGGCGGCCGGCCCCAGGAGCTCGCGGGCGGCCTGCGCGGGCAGATCGTCCTGACCGACGTGAACCCCGTCGGCCCCCGCCATCAGGGCCACGTCGCAGCGGTCGTTGACGACGACGCGGGCGCCCCGCGGCGCCGCGAGGGCCACGATGTCGCGGGACCACTCGAACAGGGTCCGGGTGTCGGCGCCGGGGGCCCGAAGCTGCAGAAGGCGCGCTCCCCCGTCGAGGTACGCGCGGGCGAGATCGACGGGCGTCCGGCCGGCGCGGGTCGCGGAGCCCGCGTCGACGATCGCATAGAGCCGGGGCCAGCCCTTCACGCCGCGGTCGCTCCGTCGGCGAGAAACCGATCGAGGAACGCGGTGCTCAGGCGGCCGGCGAGGAAATCGGGGTCGTCGAGGATGCGCAGGTGCAGCGCGAGGTTCGTGTCGATCCCATCGACCACCATCATCCCGAGCGCCCGCCGCATGCGGGCCACGGCCTCGGCGCGGTCGCGTCCGTGCGCGATCACCTTGGCGAGCAGCGAGTCGTAGAACGGCGAGACCATGTGGTCGGCGTGGGCCGCGGTCTCCACCCGGACGCCCGGCCCCCCGGGCAGCACGAGGGCCCGGATCGCGCCGGGGCTGGGGGTGAACGTCTCGGGATGCTCGGCGTTCACGCGGCACTCGACGGCATGCCCGTCGAGACGGACGTCGTCCTGCGCGACCGCGAGGGGCTCGCCGGCCGCGATCCGAATCTGGGTCTTGACGACGTCGACCCCGGTCACCGCCTCGGTAATCCCGTGCTCGACCTGAACGCGGGGATTGACCTCCATGAAGTAGAAGCGGCCGTCCCCGTCCACCAGGAACTCGAACGTGCCCGCGTTCACGTAGCCGACGGACCGCGCGGCGGCCGCCACGAGCCCGCCGACGCGCTCGCGCACGTCCGTCTCGAGGCCCGGCGCCGGGGCCTCCTCGATGACCTTCTGTTGACGCCGCTGCACCGAGCACTCCCGTTCGCCGAGGTGCACGGTGCGCCCCTGCCCGTCGGCGAGGACCTGGAACTCGACGTGCCGGGCGCCCCCGAGGTAGCGCTCGAGATAGACGCGGGGGTCGCCGAAGGCGGCGTCGGCCTCGCTCACGGCGGCGCGGAACGCCTCGGGCAGCCGGTCCGGGGCCTCGACGAGCCGCATCCCGCGGCCGCCGCCGCCGCCGACCGCCTTGACGAGGAGCGGATAGCCGACCTCCGGGGCCGCCCGCGCCGCCGCCGCCGCGTCCTCGACGGGCTCGGTGCCGGGCACGAGGGGCAGGCCCGCCGCCCCCATCGCCTGCCGGGCCCGGGCCTTGTCGCCTAGCAGCCGCAGGACCTCGGGCGACGGCCCGATGAACGCGATGCCGGCGGCCGCGCACCCCTCGGCGAGGTCCGCGCGCTCCGACAGGAAGCCGTAGCCGGGGTGCACGGCGTCGGCGCCGGTGGTCTCCGCCGCGGCGAGGACGGCGAGGCGGTTCAGATAGCTGTGCCGGCTAGGGGCCGGCCCGATGCACACCGTCTCGTCGGCGAAGCGCGCGGGGAGGCCGTCCCGGTCGGCCTGCGAATGCGCGACCACGGTGCGGACCCCGAGCTCACGGCAGGCGGCGACGACCCGCAGGGCGATCTCGCCCCGGTTGGCGACGAGTATCTTCCGGAACATGTCAGGACCGCCGTCGCTCCGCGGACGGCAGGAGCGCGAGCAACGGCTGGCCGTACTCGACGGCCTGGCCGTTCTCGGCCAGGACCTCCACGACCTCGCCCGCGAACTCCGCCTTGATGTCGTTCATCAGCTTCATCGCCTCGATGACGCAGAGAACGTCTCCCGCCTCCACCCGGTCGCCGACCTCCACGAAGGGGGCGGCGTCGGGGGCGCCGGCGCGATAGAAGGTGCCCACGACGGGGGCCTCGACGCCCGTCGCGACGGGCCCGCGG